>JACPIK010000002.1:367787-735575 GCA_016188115.1 Candidatus Woesearchaeota archaeon | reverse complement strand
GACGCGCCATTGGCGTTCCATTAATTCGACAACCTCAAGTAAGGAAATGCCACTTTTGGGAATGGTGTCAACGAATGTTTTGACTTGAAGAATATTGGGTAAATAGATAACGAGAAATCCTCCCATGACTAATGCTTTTTCTGCATGTTCTAATACTTTCCACGGTTCGGGGAGATCAAGAGTTATGAGGTCTACGTCTGTTTCAACAATTCCGTTGTTGATGTTTTCTTTTTTGAGGACAATATTGTTAAATCCCACCATTTGGATGTTTCTTTCAACGATGGCTGCATGTTCACCATTGGTTTCGTATGTAGTAATATGTTTGCAAATGTTCGCAAGAGAGAGGCATAATGAACCTGTGCCTGCTCCAGCGTCAACAACGATTGAATCTTTGTTGATGCCAGTTTTGGCGATAATAAGACCAATATCTTTTTGCACCATGATCTGCGGTCCACGTTTGAGATTTTCCCAAAGGTCAACAAAAGAAGGTTTGATAATGGAGAATACTTTACCAGTGCTTGCACGGATTCTACCGTCTTGTTTTAGATCGCGTTTATTGAGCATACCTTGCGGGGTGATAAAATCATCTGTGATGGTTTTAAGAAGATATTTTTTGTTCGTGGTGAGTTCCACTGCGACTTTTTCAATGTTTTTCATACTTTTCCCTCTTGTAGTATTATTTTTTAATTAGTTTTGTTAATTATTATTCCATTCTTTGAGTACCATCATGGTCTCGGTTTCTGCGATGCACTCTTTTGATCGTACTTTGTTGATAAGGAAATCGTTAAGGTCATCGATGGAGGTGCACGCCAGCTCGATAACGAAATCGTATCTGCCCATCAACCGCTTGATATTTAAGACTCTTTCGTCTTTGGCAATTTTTTCTTCAATATCACCTACTCGTTTTTCTGTACTGCGTTCAGTGCGGGTATCAACTTTAACAAAGATGACTGCTTTTTGGGTTTTGCCGAGTTGTTTATGGTTAAGTTTGATGGTAAATTTCTCAATGATATTGGCTTCTTGTAACTTGCGAATACGGTTGAGTACTGTGGTTTGTGGAATCTGTATTTTCTTGGTAATCTGGTGAGTGGAGAGAGAGGAATCTTGTTTGAGTATTTCAATAATCTTTAAGTCAGTTTCATCAATCATTATGGTTCAAATGAGTCATTATGTATATAAACATATTGTTTTTTGATTCAAACAAGTGGTATTTTAGTGGTCAAATTAATATGTGGTAGTGAGCTGGAAAGAATAGGTTTGATGGGTGTAGATGGAGGAAAAACATGGAACCTGAAAAAATGAGTTTTGGCTATGGTCGTCTTTGCGGTTCAGCAGCGGGGGAAAAATCTGATTTTGTTGATGCAATACGTAGGGAACAACCTACGGCAGTTTTCGCTAAGAAATTATTAGGTCATATCTCTGATGATGAGATTTATACATTTGAATTTCTTGATGGAAAAAGAAGATATCATACCTGTAGCCTGGCAATCGATCCTTGGGCGAGTCCAGCTATTAATGGCGACATGATGCAACGATTCAAAGAAGAATTCGGCATGCCTCTTGTTGGAGGATATATTGACCGTCCGAAGGAAACACTTTATCGCTTTTTTGATACGGGGGAACATGGTTGGTGGCATGAAATACGTCAAGGTGAACATGCTGGTGGACAGTCAATTCTTCCTGCAACAACATATCAAGCGTGGAAAGATGAAGTTTCGCGACTCTCTGGCGAAATTGACGTAAAATACGCTATTGGCAAAAAACAAGAACATGGTGTTTTCGACATAGGCACAAGTACAGATCGTGTTGTGTTGAAATTTCAGTCACGTGATGTTGATCTTGAGAATATACTTGATTTTGTCTTAGATGATCTGGCAGGAAAATATCATTCGCGTGAAGATCTAAGTGATTCCGTTCGCTGGACAAAGAGAGTGGAGTTCTACGACAGGTAACAATTTTAAAGTAACTTCTTTTTTTCTTTTATTATGCCTTTTAACAACGACAAAAAAACCTTCCTTGCCAAGCTTGACAAAAGCAAGAAAGGAAGCATCGATGAGCGAGCAATCCCTTTTATTGAATCTGTTAATAAGCATCCTGATCTTTATACGACTTCCACTTGCTCTGGTCGCACGTATTTTTGGAGTGGATCTGGCAAGAAGAATGAAACCGAATGGATTAAAGTAAGTCATGATCCAATTGATTTGTCTTTTTTTGAACTATCTGCTACGCAAAAAAGCAGGGGTATGGTTTGGTTGCGTATGGAGACGTTTATTTTGCATGTTTGTTGTCGAGATATGGCTACAGCAAATCGTTTTGTAGAAGCGGCGCGAGCAATCTGCAAAAAAAGTTGTATTTTAACAGCTTCTAAGAAAATTATTATAGAAATTCGCGATAGTGCAGTTGTAGAGATGCCGTTTTATGACCGAGGAGAGTTGGTTTTTGCAGGTGATAAAGAGTGGCTCGTTTCGTATTGTAACGATAAATTGGAGAAGAGTTGGAAGCGGTTGGCGAAATTAAAAAAGATGGTAGAAGAGTTGCCGGCTCAAGAGATGGGAATATTCGAACAAACTACTGTTAAAACCAAAATTAAAAAGGGAGAAAAGGAAGTAATTTATAAAAAATAAATTAAGTGAGTTCTTAGCGTTTTCTTTTTGCTAGCATTACCGTTACTGCAAGTATTAATGCAATAAAGCCTAATACTAAGAGTATTCCTAACATGGCTACATAGGTGTCGCTTTCACGAAATGAAGCACGAAGAACATTAGGTTGCACTGCAGGGGTTGTCGAGGTTGATGCTGGTTTAGTTTGCACTGTTTGTTGGTTCACAAAGCGTTGCAACTGTTGAGCGTAATCCTGCGAGTTAGATATGGTATATTGGGATCTCTCTGGAGTGGTTGTGGTTGCTGATTGTGCACAATCTTGAATTTTGAGAGTAACTTCTTGTGTGTCAGCAAGCTTATTTTCATCTCTAAATACTTGGACCACGAGGATATAGGTTCCTGCTTTGGCATTTTCGAAATTTAACAAAAATGTTTCTTCAACATCGTTGTTGTTTTCTGTAAATTCATCAATATCAATCTCATCTTCATGCGCTTCAAGGTTGAGCTGGCTGTTAGAAACACGAATGACTACGTCATCTTCATCACTTTTACCTTGGTTTTCAACAGTTACTTCAAGTCGAGCAGTGCGAGAACACTGAAGTGTTGATGGGGCAAGAACTGCACGATCAATAATTAACTGGTGGTTTTCTAAATCAAGGCCAACGGTTATATTTTCAACAGTACTGTATTCAACTCCATTATTGTCTTCGCCTTCTACTAGAACTTCAACTTCAAATGAGTCTTTATCAAGATCTTCTCCTGAAAGATCGATATCTACTGTGAATTTTTCGTCATCACCGCTGCGGATGTCTTCTTCATCACTATTCTCATCAATATCTTCACTATCTACATCAAGTATTGTAACGGTGACTTGGACATCTTCAATGCTGATATTAGCATTATTTTGTACCGTAATCTCAAATTCGTTATTTTCTTCAATTTCTAGATCCCCATCGGTATTGCCATTAACTTCTATCTTTTCAATTTGAAGTTGGGCAAGAGCTGAAATAGAAACTAAAGAAAGAAAGATAAAAAAAACAACGCTTGTCAGGATTGAGTTTTTGTTCATAGTATTTTACCTGTTTTTTGATTTTCGTTTGCTCTGTTTATCGGCGTAGCAACAGTACGAAAAACACGACAATTAAGGTAATGATCAATACTACTGCAATCACAATTCCTGCGATGAACAAATCTTCAACGGTGTACGGGTCTTCAAGAGTACGAGGTACTTGGTATGAAGGATTTGCGTTTGGTTGTGTTACTGGTTGTTGTGCTTGGGTAGGAGGAAGGGTACTTGTTGTTACAACTGTTCCACTCCGATTTTGAGTTGTTTGATTTTGTGGGGTGGAAGGAGCAACTTCTGGTTCCTCTTCTTCTTGTGTTTCCTGACCATCGCATTCTTCAACTTTTAATTCTACTTGTTTTTGATCAGATAATTCTCCTGTGCGAACATAGGCAGTGAGATCAATTTTGTATTCTCCTGCTTTAAGATTGCTAGGAATATTGTACGTGAAAGTTTTTTCGAAGGTGCTATCTCCTCCATCAAATTCTTCAAGTTCAATGTTTTTTTCTTCTTGATCAATTTTTAGGCTGTCAGATTTTATCTTAAGGGATGCAAAATTTTGTTTTTTTGATCCAAAGTTTTCTAGTTCTGTGCTTAGGCTAAAACTAGGATTACAGCTACTTACTGTGGTAGGTTGAAGTTGAGCTTGTTGGATACGAATATCATCTTTTTCACGGATAGTGTCAAGATCGATTTCTCGTTCAAGAAGATATTTTGCTCCGTTGCTATCTTCTGCTTCAATTTTAATGTTAAGAGTATACACATCTTCGTCTGCTTCAGGATCTACGTCGAATTCGAATTCGTAGGTTTTTTTCTCGTCAGCGGTAATATCTTCAAGATTGTCAAATTCTTCATCAAATTCATCAGTGTATAAGCCGCTGTCATCAGACTCGATGGTGATTTGGATGTCTTCTAGATCTCCATCATTGTAATCTTTGTTAAAGAGATTTTCAATTTTGAAAGTAAGTTGAACGGTTGTTCCAATTTTTACTTTTTCTTCAAGATCATATGTGGTTGGGGTGCCTTTAGCTTCACAAAAGGTTCCTTCATCACATGCATCTTCACTTTGACTGTCATCTTCATCGGTTTTGTATTCGATTTTGAGTTCATCAAGGCGAAACATGCTTTTCGTATCTTGGATTAATTCAACTTGGTCTAGAACATTATTATTTTGTTTTACTTGGATAGTTCCAATTTTAATTTTACCAGCGTCTTGTTCATGAGGGGCACTCACAGTAAGATCTAGAGTTTGAGTTTGACCTGCTGGAACTAAAACTTGCGCAGCAGATGTTCTAAAAGAGTAGTCAGCAGGTAAACCGGTAACAGTTACTTGCACAGTTTCATCTTGCGCGTTGGTGTTATTGATACGAAGAGTAATTGTTTTGTTGATAGTTTCATCATTCTCATCGTCAAATTGAGAATAGTCAATCTCAGCGGTGATGTTGTTGAGAGCAACGTCGTTGGCGTCAACAATACTTACGTCTGCAAGAGCACTTACAGCAGTAAATAACAATAGAAATGATAATAGTAATACAAATTTGTTTGTTGCGATTTTAACCCCTCCCCACCATCTTGTTTTTATTCTCAAGTAGTTACTTTCTTTAAAAATCTATCGGTGGGTGTGTTTGATTCTTTGGATAATTCCTCATGGGCAAAGTAAACTGATCCTGATAATAGTAGGCAACTTGTTAATTGCAATATAGATAATGGGGTAATTGGTGATGGATTTTTTAGAAGCTAAAAATAAAAATTACAAAAAAGAAAATTAAAAAAGTCTATTTGTGACCCATGTAAAAGAATTTCTCAATGGATACATCAGTATCTTTAAAGTTGCCCGAGCGAGGATGGCTACCTGGTGCTGCTGCACCACCTTGAGAACCGGAGCTAGGCATAGGTGGAACATGCATTGATGCTGGTGCTTGAATAGGTACTGATCCTGCAGGTTGATTTGATACTACTGTTGCTGCGGTAGGAAGGCGTTGGTAATTTAACTTGATTTTAAGTCCTTCTACTTCACGTTCCATAGCATCCATCTTTTCTTGAAACTCTCTGATTTTTTGCACTAAGAATTTGCTATTTTGTTCAAGAATATCTTTAACACGATCTTGGCTAAGGTCGATTTGGGAGCTTGCGTCACGACGTGGTTGTGCTACTTCTTGCACTGCACTTAATGTGGAACGCATTTCACGGTAATCGCCTGCGTGTTGACTTTTGAATACTTCTTCTGCTTGCATTACTGCGTTTTCTCTATCGCTTGCTAGTCCCTTTTTCATAAGTTCAAGAGCAAGAGCATTTATTTTCTGAATTCTTTCTACATCCATTATATTCACCCCTTTTTTTGTCAATATTTCTCTACCTTCTTTATTGACAATTGGCTGCGGAGAACGACCTTTTTGTGTGTGGTTCTACGAGTTTTTGGTAGGTGTTTGTGGATAGTTCTTTCTTATTAATGTTTTCTATTCCAGAAGAGTTAGATTGTTTTTTAGAGGGGATAAAAACTTATAAAGTAAAAACTAGATTCTAGTCTATGTTAAAATAGACCCTTTTTTATCCACAGACAAGGGGTATTTTGAAGGGTAACACACCATTTGTCCCTAATGCTACAAGAACAAGTGCAATGATTAATCCTACAAAGAGCCCTCCCATGAAATATTTAAACTCAATAATCCCTAATTGGCCTCTTTTTTGCATGTTAAAATGATTCTTAGCACTTTTATAAATCTTTCTGTGAGCTTTATTTTCGAAAGATTTATAAATGACTTTTGAAGATCATATATAAATTTAGCGTTCTAGCAGGTTATTTTGGCTAGGGAAGGATAAGCTGTATGATTCGTAAATCCATCAAAGAATGTCCTGAATGTGCCAGTAAAAACATCCATCGTGATGTTGAACGTGGTGAAACCATCTGCCGTGATTGCGGTCTTGTTCTTGAAGATCGTATGGTTGATTTTAGTCAGGAATGGCGTGATTTTGATGATGATAGCGGTGGAAGCCGACGACGTACAGGGGCTCCTAGTTCCGAGACTCAATTTGATCAAGGTTTAGGAACAGAAGTAGGTTCTTCATCTGATCTTTACAAATTAGGTTCTGAAAAAGAACGAGATCGTTTTTTCCGTTTGCGTAAATGGAATATTCGTATTAGCACGGCAATTGAACGTAACTTGAAAGTTGCTTTGGCTGAGCTGAAGAGGGTGAGTTCATTTTTACGTCTTCCTCGTTCTGTTGAAGAAGAAGCAGCGCGAATTTATCGCCGCGCAGTTCAGAAAGGGTTAGTTCGCGGTCGTTCTATGGAATCGGTCATTGCTGGAGCATTGTATGCTGCGTGTCGACGTCATGAAATTCCTCGTACTCTTGATGAGATGGGTGAAGCGTCTGGTATTGAGAAGAAAGAAATTGGGCGAACGTATCGTTTTGTTACTCGTGAACTAGAGATTAATATCAAACCAAGCAATCCTGCGGATTATATCCCTCGGTTTGCGTCTGCGTTGAAGCTTTCGGCTGAAACACAATCCCATGCTGTTGAGATTCTGGAAATGGCGCGTGATATTGAGTTAACCTCTGGTCGAGGTCCAACGGGTATTGCTGCTGCTGCATTATATGTCGCTTCTTTAATTCATGGTGAGAAACGAACTCAACGTGAAGTTGCTGATGTTGCTGGTGTTACTGAAGTAACCATTCGTAATCGATACAAAGAATTGATTAAGAAATTGAAGCTCGGCAAGAATGTTGAGAAGGTTAAGAAGAAATAAATTTGGATTTATCATTTTTGTCTCTTTCCAGTAGTAATACTCAAAAGCTTTTTAAAGAAAAGCTATTTTCTCTGATTTATGGATTATCTTCCTCCTGCAAGACGTGGACCTCATTTTGAAGCAGCTCACAATAGGTGGATTGCTCAAGCGCAAGCGAGTGGTAATCCTGAAACAATGTATGATTTCGCTGGTTTTATGGAACGACCAGCTCCACTTCAAGTCGGTCGTCCTAAGATGGGTGCAGATTATCAAGCTGATTTAGATGGACGAGTTGCTGCGGCTAGCGAACCAGTAGCTCCTACGCAAACAGATAAAGAATATTTGCCACCATTACCGGCAGAGATTAATTTAAATATAGATTTTTTTCGTTTTCCTAATTTTAATAGCGTTCTATATCCATCATTTTCTTATTTCAGACCTCAAAAGTCCAAACTTCCTAGAATTAGTGATTTGTTACTCCCAAAAATTTTAGAAGATTATTCTTATGATATTTCCTCTAAAGATTTTCAAAAATATATAGTACCAGCCGATACTCCTGCATAAACATCATAAAATTCTTAAGTGAATTCTGATTTATTAATCTTACAATGCAACTAACACCAGAGCAAAAGAAACAACTCGATGAACAAAAGAAACAGTGTGTATTCTGTAAATTAATATCTGGTGAGATGAAGGCAAAGACTGTTTTTGAGGATTCTAAAACTATTGCCATGCTTGATATTTATCCTGCTCTTAAAGGTCATACTCTCTTCATGCCTAAAGAGCATTATCCTATTGCGCCTTACATGTCTCCAGAAGAATCTGCATATCTGTATGGGTTACTGCCGCAGATGACCAAAGCCGTTATGGGTGGCATTATTTCTACGGGCTGTAACATTTTTATTGCGAATGGTGGCGTTGCTGGTCAACAGGCACCACATTTTTTGATTCACATCTTACCTCGTGAGGAGAAAGATGGTTTCTTCAATTTCTTTTTTGACAAACGCAAAGCAGTCATGAAAGATGATAAAAAGCAACTGTTTGTACAAAATTTTCCTGCAATGATGGGAGCTCACTTTAAACGCAGTCCGGCGAGCTGGCATACTGGATCTGGCGGACGATCTGATAAATTAAAAGATGTTGCAACAAAGAATACGTTGCTCTATGAAGATGAAAAAGTTTTAGTGATTGTTCCTGCCAAAGGTGTTGTCGAAGGACATATAGAAATTTATTCTAAAGAAGAAACAAAAGATTTCAGTAAGTTAAATGGGGAGAGTGGGGCGCATCTGTTTACTGTCGCTTCCATGGCAGCATCTGCTCTTTTTGAAGGTCTAGGTGCGCAAGGAACAAACATTGTGATTAAATCTGGTAACAGCGATGACAATCCTGGAAGTGGATTGGTTGCGCATGTGTTAGCTCGTTTTGCTGATGATTCATTGAAAGATATGCATTGGCAACCAAAACCAGCAACGTATAATTTGGATTCTATTCAATCTAAGATCAAAGATAAGACGTGGAATATTAAAGCAGAGAAAGTGAAAGAAGTTGCTGTGGTGAAACCTGCTGTTAGTGTTCCTGCTGTCGTCGCTGCTGAGCCAAAGACATTGGCACCTCATCAAGATGAGATTAAGAAAGCGATTGAAAGAATGTATAAGTAGATTTTAGATAAATAGATTTATTTCTTCGATATAAATTTCTCTGGCAATATTTCTACAATAGTTCCTTTCTTACCAAAATTAATATCTATATCTAACCTTTTACAAATCTCTCTCATTGCTTTTTTGGTTTGTGTTTCAATTTCAAGATAGGTTGGAATATTTTCTACGGTATCAAGTTCGAATTTAATGTTGCCTAACTCATAATGTATCCGATGTTTGCGAAAAGCTTTTTCTTTTTGAAAACCTATTTCTTCAAGAATTGTAATCATGTTGTTATAATTATTCACTTTAACTTCCAATTCTTCTCGAGAGCCCATATCCGATTTGCTCGCCGGTTCTTTGTAGGTAAGAGTAATTTCATCTCCTGCTTTTCGTACACGTAAATACTTTTGATGAGAATCGCTGCTATGGAAACCTTCTTTTACAAAAGAATGAGATTCAATCTGCTGGTCGTACACCAACTTTGCCCCAATATTTTGTAGTTTTCTTTTTATTTGGGGGATGTTGATATCTAGAAATTTTAACTCTACTTCAATCATGGATTCATAATGCTTCTACTTCTTATAAAATTTTCCAGAATTTAAAATTTTAATCATCTTGCCGTATCTCTTAATCCTTAGAGACATATCTTACAAATTCTTCTGGGTTCATAACCTTTGAAACTAATGCTTTTACTCCTAATTCTCTGATCTCTTCTGAGCTAATTATTTCTTTTCTTTTAGCGTAGGCATACGCAATTTCAATAGTAACTGAATATCCTACATAACCCTCTTTTGCATAAACATAGAGAACATCGACTTGATCAATTTCAGGAAAGTGTTTTAATGTTAATTTTTTCTTGAGTTCTTCGTTTTTCTCTGCTCTTTCATCTTGGAAATCAAAATCAGGGTAGAAACCTTTTACGTGCAGGGTGTCAAGTGTATGTTTTATCTCTTTTACTGAATCATAATACTTGCGTGAACTAGCGATAAAAACTGATTTCATGGTGCTCCTCTATTTTTTCTTAATCGCAACTACTTCGATCTCAATATCGCAACCAACTTTTACGGTTTTGCTGATTTCTACTAATGTACTTACTGGCTTAGAATTTGCAAAGTACTTATTTCTAATGGCTGAAATCTCTTTAAATTTGGAAATATCAGTAACATAAATCACGGCTTTGACAACATGTTCTAATGATGCTCCTGCTTCGTGAAGAATTTTTTCAATATTTTGAAATACGAATTCCGTTTGCTTGATTATGTTATCTGGCGCGACTGCGTTTCCATCTTTATCCATGGCGATTTGTCCTGTAACAAAGATCATTTGAGAATCGCCTACATCCACACTAATTCCATGAGAATAGGAACCCATTGTAGGTGTGAATTCTTTTGGGCAGAGATATTTTTTCATTTTGTTCTTACTTTTTTTTAATTTATCTGCATTTCTTCTATCTGCTTTTTGAGATTTAATACGTCGATTCGATCTAGTCTGACTCCTTTCTGTTCGACGATCTTTGCAGCCATGAGTGATCCTAATGCGGCGGCTTTTTGTAATGGCCAGTTATGACAGTAGCCGTACAAGAATCCTGCGGCATAGGTGTCGCCAGCACCGGTTGTGTCAACTGGTTTTGCGGTAAATGCAGGGGCCATGATTATTTCCCCGTCATGAGCAATTAATGAGCCTTCAGCACCAAGTTTGACAATTGCAGTTTTACAATGTCTTGCTAACTCAGTGAGAGCATGAACATCGTCTTTTCCCGTAAATTCTTTTGCTTCTTGTTGGTTTGCAAAAATAATATCTACTTTATCTTTAAGAAGTGTCATGAGAAATTCTTTGTTACGACGAATTAATCCTGGGTCTGCTAGATCTAATGAGACAAGAGTGCCATGTTTTTTTGCGTATTGGATCGCATGAAGAACGACTTCTCGTGTTTTTCCTTCTAATTGATATGCTTCAAGCTGTAAGATTTTACTTTTGGCGATGTCTTCTTCAATGACGTCTTCTTTGCCTAATTCGATTGCTGCTCCTAAATGAACCGAGAAAGTGCGTTGAGCATCAGGAGTAATAAATGCGATGGCGTGTCCGGTTACGGCGTTGTGTTTGGTGAAATTACGAAGTACTTTGTGATTTCTCATCTGTTCAATATAATAATCACCATGTTTATCGTTTCCTACTTTTCCACAACAAATAACATTTCCTCCCAACAGACCAATTCCGCGCAAGGTATTGGCAACAGAACCTCCTGGGCATTGTTCAATGGTTACTTTTTGTTGTTCAATTTTATGCAGTATTGATTTTGCTTTATCATGATCTACAAGATGCATTTCTCCTTTGCGTAAATCCATTTCAATGAGTTTTTGATCATCAATTTCAATGAGTAGATCCATGAGCAGGCTACCCATTCCAATTACATCGTTTGTTTTGTTCATCTTTTTCTCCTCTTCTATCTCTCTTACAATTACTCGACAAGGCGCGCCATCTGCGTTTGATATGTTGAGTGGCGCAATGATGCACTCGCCGCGTTTACCAACGAGTGTCTCTAATTTGGTGAGATTTTCAACGATTAAAATATCTTTCTGAAAGAGAAATTTATGAACATAAAATGGGGCATTATCCGTTGTGTATGAATCTATGCCAACAATGCGGACTTTTCGTTCAACTAAACGCTGTGCTAATGGTAGGGAAATAATGGGATTTTTTTCAAAAAATTGTTTTGTTCCTATTTTTTTGATATGCCCCGTATAAAATAATACAATATCTCCTTCTTTTATTAAATGGAGATCTGGTTGATCTAGGGTGAGAACGATACATTCGCCAATAAATGTTTCAATAGGAAATTGATCTAATTTTTTGCCTTTAGCAATCATATGGAATGGCGCATCAATGTGAGTTCCAATATGACTGTTGAAGGTGATGCGTAATTCATTCCATCCTTCTTTTTCAATTGTGGCATAGTGTTCAATAACTGTTGCAGGATCACCTGGGAAAGGGGGAATGGAAGAATTGAACGGAAGCGTAAGGTCGTGGTATTTCATAGGTTAATATCATAATGGAAGAATTGGTTTATATGTATTTTCGTGATGTGTGAGAATAATCTTCTAAATACATAAAAATAGGCTCTGTTTTGAGGGAAAAATGTACCATTTACAATCTACTGAGGATAATGCTAAACCTAATCTAGAAACGTTAACTCATGCAAGCGGAACTAAAATCATGAACGCTGTTGCAGATGGTCATTTCTATCAATGTGGTTTTGTTATGCACACAAGATTAGAAGCAGAGGGTTGGGATCACACAGATCTTATTCAAGGAAGACTTTGTTCTGTTAGTTTTAGTGAAAACGAGAACGCGTTCTTTCTTGATTTTGAGGCACAACATACTGGTGAGGAGGCTCTTTATAGGGATATTCTTCGACTTCCATTACAGCGAAGTAGATTTTCAATTATTGCTCCACAGACTTCTAATTCTGGTTTGTATATCGTGTGTGGTAGTACCTATAAACTTCTTTTAGCAATGAACGTGAACGGTTCTTCAATCTTAAGATAATGTTAACAAAAAAGAAATGGAAAAAAATAAATTAAACTAAAAATATAATCCTAATACCGATAATGGTTTGGTTTATATGGTCCGCCTTTGGCAATATCTAAGTATGCTGCCTGTGAATCGGTTAGTTCATCAATCTCAACGCCTATTTTCTTTAAGTGTAGTCGAGCTACTTCTTCATCAAGAATTTTAGGCAGAACATACACGCCAATTTCATGTGGCTTCGTCCATAATTCAATTTGAGCAAGGGTTTGGTTAGTAAACGAGGTGCTCATAACAAATGATGGATGTCCCGTTGCGCAACCAAGGTTGACAAGTCGACCTTCAGCGAGAATGTAAATTTCTTTACCGTTGCTAAATGTGTATTTATCGTATTGTGGTTTGATATTAAGCCGTTTTGCGTCAGATTTTGCATTGAGCCAATGCATATCGATCTCATTATCAAAATGACCTATGTTACAGACAATGGCTTGATCTTTCATCATGGTAAAATGTCGATCAACGATGATGTCTTTATTGCCTGTGGTGGTGACAAAAATATCCCCTTCTTTTGCTGCAAGATCCATTTTTTTCACTTCATACCCTTCCATGGCTGCTTGAAGTGCATTGATAGGGTCAATTTCGGTAATTATGACGCGACAGCCGTACCCTTTGAGTGATTGGGCGCAGCCTTTACCAACATCTCCATACCCTGCAACAACAGCGACTTTTCCTGCGAGCATAACATCAGTTGCGCGTTTAATTCCATCAACTAATGATTCACGGCAACCATACAAGTTGTCGAATTTTGATTTAGTGACGGAGTCGTTAACATTAATTGCGGGGAAGAGTAATTTACCTTGATCGCGTAGTTGATAGAGACGATGTACTCCGGTAGTGGTTTCTTCCGAAACGCCTTTCACTTCTTTTGCGACATTAGTCCAGTGTGAAGGGTTTTTAACATAGAACGCTTTGAGGCATTTCATTAGTTCTTGGTAATCTTCGCCTTCGTGACTATAATCTTTGCTTAAAATGGTGTGATCTTTTTCAATTTCAACTCCTTTGAGAATCATCATGGTTGCGTCGCCACCATCATCTACAATTAAAGTTGGACCTTTTCCATTGCCAAAATCAAGCGCTTTTTCAGTGCACCACCAATATTCTTCAAGTGTTTCTCCTTTCCAAGCAAAGACCGGAATTCCTGCATGAGCAATTGCTGATGCTGCATGATCTTGAGTAGAGAAAATGTTACATGATGCCCAGCGTACTTGGGCGCCAAGATGAACTAATGTTTCGATAAGCACTGCTGTTTGAATGGTCATATGTAATGACCCTGTGATACGAGCGCCTTGGAGTGGCTTTTTGTGCCCATATTTTTCACGTAGTGCCATCAACCCAGGCATTTCTTTTTCGGCAATGGTAATTTCTTTACGTCCCCAATCTGCTAAGGACATGTCTTTTACTTTGTAATCTTGATGTTGCATATAAACCACCTATTTTTGATTTTGTTGTTCTTTCAAAGAAAGGGCTATTTAAAGATTTAGTATGAGCAGAGGTGGAAAAGGCAGAAAATGCAAAGATAGTAGAAACGGTGTTGTTTTGGGATTTGTTATAATTATTATTATTAAATTATTATTATTATTATTATTCTGCTCTTCGTAATGTTGCGCCAACCTGTCCTGCATAACGAGATCCCATGGTTTGTTCGCTTGGTTTAAGAAATGGTACGAGAACAAGTTCTGCTTGTTTACATCCTGCATGAAGATATACTCCTTCGAGTTGTGTGACATAGTTTTCAAATGTCATTTGTCGCAGATTATTTAATCCATAGGCATGATAAGGCGCATTGGGATGTGTAAGGAAGGGAACTAATGTGAAATGGTTGGGATCAGGATATTGAGTTATAGTCATTGCTGGTCGTAAATTGATTGTTGGTGTTACATAGGCAACACACTTATTAGACGTTGCAAATTTTTCACGTGATGAAGAGATAAAGAATGCTCCTTTTGGAAGATAATATCCTTCAGGGTGGTCACGTAGGTTAACGGTTTCAAAGTCTTGTGAATGGTCTTTATCGCGTGTATCAAGGATCTTTCCTTTCTTATAAACGTGAATAACATCATCCATGTGTAGTTTGAGTGCGTGCTGAAATGTTACGTCTCGCTTACTGAGTTGGCGATCGCCATTATATATTACAAAATCTCCACTATCCATGGCTGCTTTGATGTCTTCTGCAAGTAATTGTTCTAATTGAGTGTGAAAAAATATTTGTCCTATTGGTTCGTAAGGATAGATTCGTACATGGGTGCCAAATGTGTCCAAATTACATCTTGGGGTGAATTCACGATCTCCTCCAATTGTTAAATCTGTACTCGCCGGTCCTGGGTCTAAACGGGTTCCTAGGCGAGCATAACTGCTTCTAGTGGTTATTTCTCCAATAAATTCGCGTTTAAGAAGAATAGCTTGATCCAGAATTGTTCCATACACTTGGTCGGGTTGAAGAACGAATCCTTCTGGAGGGATAGTGATGGCTCCGTCTTGTTCGGTCCAGAGGGTGTCGGTTATTTGAACATCAATAGAATGGGCATTAACATGACGAGTGCCATTTACTCTGAGAAGTCCGAGATTTAACGCTTTGTTAATGAGTTCTGGGGGTAATAGGGACATATCTTATACTCTCGTAATGCACTCTCAAGAAACCACCTCTTGCTTTTTTAGGGCAACGTATATAAATTCTCCCCTGTTTTCATTCTTCATGGTTCAACCTGGCGATCATGTTCGTATCACTACCAAAACTTCAAAGGAAGAAGGTATTCTTATGCCTAGTCCAAAAGAAGGTGTTGTGCTGCTCAAACTTGTAAACGGATACAATATGGGTTTTGAACGGGTTGATATTGAGAGAATTGATCTTATTGTGAAAGGCGATGCACCACAGGCTTTGTCCCATGTTCCTCTAACATCTCGCGCTGATTTACCTACGATTGCTATTTTACATACTGGTGGAACGATTGCAAGTAAAGTTGATTATCGTACAGGTGGCGTTGCGACTAATTTTACTCCGCAGGATTTAGTTAGTTTATTTCCTGAATTAACAGATATTGCTAACATTGATTCTGAACTGATTGCGCAGATGTGGAGTGATGATCTACGTTTTCCTCATTTCAAGCTCATTGCGCAAAAAATTGAGGAGCATGTCAAAAAAGGTGTGAAAGGAATTATCATCGGAATGGGTACAGATAATCTGGCAGTTGGCGCTGCGGCTCTTTCGTTTATTGTTGAATCAACTCCTGTTCCTATTATCTTTGTTGGCGCACAGCGTTCTTCTGATCGTGGTAGTTCTGATGCGGGAATGAATCTTATTTGCGCAGCAGAGTTTATTGCAAAAACTGATTTTGGCGGTGTGGCGATTTGTATGCATGCACACGAAAATGACGATCAATGCGTAATCTTGCCTGCAACAAAAACGTATAAATTACATACTTCTCGACGTGATGCATTTAAATCGGTGAATGTAGGGGCATATGCTCATGTTGACTATGCAACACGAGAAGTGTGTTTCTTAACTCAAGAGTATCCGCGAGTTTCTTCCTCTCTTGTGATTAAACCGAATATGGAAGATAAAGTAGGGTTACTCAAGATTCATGTTCATATGTTTCCGGAACAATTTGAGTTTTTCAGAGGATACAAAGGTCTGGTTATAGAGGGGACCGGCTTAGGGCATACGCCTGGGCAATTGCCTAATGAATTATGTGCAATTCACAAAGAGATTTATCCAGCGTTAAAACGGGTTATCGAGAGTGGCTGTGTGGTGGTCATGACTTCACAATGTATCTATGGCGGGGTCAACATGAATGTGTATTCCAAAGGACGAGATTTACTCGAATTAGGTGTTATTTCTGGTGAAGATATGTTGGCTAATACGGCATTTGTGAAATTGGCATGGTTGCTGGCAAATTATTCTTCATCTGATGTGAAGAGGCTTATTGGTCAAAATTTGCGTGGCGAGATTTGTGAAAAGATTATTTATGAACCTTGATTGTATTTAGGAATGAATCATTTTTTACTGTTCATTACTGTTTTCTTTACTACCTGTTCTTTATCGCAACTTATTTAATCTTGAATTACTTTCTTTGATCTGGTGATATGATGGTTCGACTCAATTTTAGTCTCTTTTTTCGTTTATCTTTCCTATTGGTCGCAGTTCTTTTTATTGTTGGGTGTTCTGGAGCAAAGAGCAGTGTTCCTCCTGAAAAATATTGTTCTACTGATAGCGATTGTGTTGCTGCAACGTGTTGTCATGCAACGGATGCTGTGGGGTTAAATTATGCTCCAACTTGCGCAGCAGTGATGTGTTCTATGGATTGCCAAGAAAAAACACTTGATTGTGGACAAGGTGAAATCAAATGCATTGAGAATACTTGCAGTGTGGTGCTTTCTTCATGAAGAATAATCTCAAGGACATGATTCGTGATTTTGTTTTTGGTATGGAAGATGGGTTAGTTTCTAATTTGGGGTTAGTGTTAGGAGTTTATATTGGCAGTGGTGGTCGATATGGGATTATTCTTGCAGGGCTTTCGAGTATGCTTGCAGGCGCGTTTTCTATGGCGGCAGGAAGTTATCTCTCAGCTAAATCTCAACGAGAGGTTCAAGAACAAGAGATTAGTTCTGCAAAACGTGAAATTAAAAAAAATCCTTCACAACATCTTCAAGAAATGGCACGAATTTTGAAAGCGGAAAAATTTGATAATAATGAAATTCATGCAATTTTATATCACTTTCAACATAATAATCATACTTTTGCAACAAATTATATTCAAAAAAAAGTGGGACTCTCGCAACAGCGTTTTGATCATCCTTTACGTAATGCAGTGGTGATGTTTTTCTCGTTTTTAACAGGATCGCTGTTTCCGATTATTCCATTTACATTCTTAGGACTTGATCTTGCTGCGGTTGTTGCGGTATTTCTTACTATTAGTGCTTTGTTTGCAGTGGGGTTGGCAAAATCTCATTTCACTCGTCGCAATCCTTGGAAATCTGGGCTGGAGATAACGCTTGTCGGGTTAGCAGCTGGTGTGATTGGATATGGTGTGGGTTTGGTTTTAAGCCAGATTTGAGTTTTGTTGCTGATTTTAATTGGATGCGGTCGTTGCTTTTTTATAATTCGGAGGATTTGAGAGGTTATGAAATCTCTTCCTGTTTCGTTTTTTGCTCGTGATTCAGTGGTGGTTGCGCAAGAACTGATTGGTAAAATCATTGAGGTTGATGGTTGTCGGGTACGAATTGTTGAAACAGAGGCGTATAAACGAGATGGGGCGTCGCATGCGTTTACGAGAACGTCACGTAGCGCGTTAATGTATGATACCTATGGTCATGTGTATGTTTATTTTATTTATGGGATGTATTGGTGTTTGAATTTTACAACTGAGAAAGATGATGCGGGGGCAGTGTTGATTCGCGCGGCAGAACCACTCGTGGGATTGGAAGAGATGCGAAAGCGGCGTGGAAAGAGTAAAATTGTTGATTTATGTTCTGGTCCCGGAAAATTATGTTCAGCATTGGGAATTGATGGGGCATTTAATGGAACTAAGGCCGGAGTGAAGATAAAGCTGTTAGATGACGGATTAAGAAATTTTATGGTAGCTAAAGGGGCTCGCATTGGGATCACGCGAGATACACATTTGGAGTGGCGATTTTGGATGGAAGAGAATGGGTGTGTGAGTCGAACGAAATAGTTATTCATTCTCTTCTTTGAGAAGACTATAAATCCCACTTAATGTGAACACAGTTAGGAAAACTCCTAATAATATCTCAGTTATAACCAAATCTCTAAAATAACCGTGGGGAGTAATATCTCCATATCCTGTTGTTGATAATGTAACCGTAGAAAAATAAAATGCATCTTTAAAATTTAGATTTGTAATATTGCCTTCTTCTGAATAATTGGCATTGTCAGAATCTGAAATGTAATTGGTTGAGTTAGTGGGTAATTGTGAATAAGCACTGGAGAAAAAAATTAAAACAAATAAAAATAAACCTGAGATACCAAATAAGAATAGCCATTTTTTCTTGTTTTTTAGGAACCAATAATAATAAACTAATACACTTCCAAAACAAAAAATAACAAAAAAAAGAATGATTGGTAAAGAGACTGAATAAAAAATTGTTAATTCTGCTGCAAAATAAGCTAGTAATATGATGATCAAGAAGAATATACTAACTTTCCAGGGTATACCAAACTGTTCTTTTTTCATAAAAAATGGTGCGGAAGACAGGGTTCGAACCTGCGCAGGCACTAAGCCACTACCCCCTCAAGGTAGCTCGTTTGACCACTCCGACACATCCGCATGAATTTTTTATGCTATGTGGCGACTCAAAAATCAGAATGATTTTTTACTGCCGACACATCCATTGGCACTTTGAGGACTTGTTAAAAAATTGCGAGCTATTTATTAATGTTTATCTTTAATTTTAGAACTTTTGTAATGTCTCTTCTAGGTAGTAACATTTTTAAATAGTGTCTATTTTTCAATTTTTATGGTTTATGACTCCTCAAAATTAGAAGCTGCACGAACTCAATGGCAAAAATTATCAGAACCAGATGAAGCTATGGCTTTTATAGGGTCACTTTGGAGGATGCATGTTCAAGAGAAAGAATATGGAAGATGCTATGCACGCGCTTTAGGAGCAGCACTTCCGGCTACAGTACTTAGTGGAACTTCATTTGGTGTACTTAGAGATGGTGGAGATTATGAACTGTATTTGAGTGGTTTTGTTGGTTTGATGGTTGCAGGTTATGGTTTGCTAAAAGCAATACAATCCAGTGTCTATCAACAACGACAGGCACGAGAAGTTGATATGGCATTGGCAGAACTCTCAGATGGGGATGTTAAGATTGGTCGAGAAGATCTTGGTTTCCTGTGTGATATTTATTTAGAGAAGTAATCCAAATCTATATAAACTTGGTTTTTCTTCAGGATGTTTATGTCTACAAAATGGGAGATTGTGCAAGAAGTTAAAGTTCTCCCTAAATTATCTAATCCTGTTTTTATTGAAGGGTTACCCGGTATTGGTAATGTGGGTAAAATCACGGCTGATTTTTTTGTTGAGGAGTTAAAAGCTGTCAAATTGTATTCATTTTTCTCTCATAAATTTCCTCATTCTGTGTTTGTAAATGAAGATAATCTCATCGATGAACCTAAAATTGAACTCTATTACAAGAAATTCACACCTCAATCTGGTAAAAGAGATTTACTCATTTTAGTGGGGGATATCCAACCTATTGATGAAGAAGGTTGTTATACTTTTTGTGAAGAAATTTTGCGAATTGTACAGCAGTTTGGCGGTTCTCATGTTATTGCGTTAGGCGGAATTGGTTTGCAAGAAACTCCTAAAGAGCCCAAAGTCTTTTGCACGGCGAATGATCTGGCGTTGTTCAAAGAATATACTGCAAAAAAATTAGGTGTGGAAAAGTCTATTTTTAAGGTCGTTGGACCAATTATTGGCGTCTCTGGAGTTTTATTGGGTTTAGGCAAACGGCGAGGTGTAACTGCGGTTGCTCTTTTAGCAGAGACTCATCTTCATCCCATGTATGTGGGTGTTACGGGCGCGCGTGAATTGATTCGCGTTATTAACACTAAATATTCTTACAAAATTAATGTTACTAAACTTTCTCAAGATGTAGTGGCGTTGGAACAAGAGCTGCTTAAACGAACGCAGGAATGGACCTCTGAAATGTTGTCTGGTTCTGTTCCGGGTGCAAAACATATAGATGAAGATGTAACATACATAGGATAAGATATTTCGGATGATTTTGTGTAAGAGACTATTGTTTCTATACTCTTCTTGTGTCCCTTTTAATCATTTTTAGGAAAATTCTTAATGTTAAATGCACTTTCGTTAAATGCTGTTTTTTTTAATCGAACTGGGTAAATATATTTGTTGAAAATAGGTAAAGTTATAGACGGGGCGGTAGCACAAGCTTTATAAATTATATAACTATCATTAACCTAATGCAAAAAAAGAGGTTGGATCGTGTTTTTAGTAGTAACTATACTATTAGGTCTTCTCCTATTTTGTTTTCTGGTTCACGGAAGGGTCAAGTAACAATTTTTATTATTCTGGGGATAGTGGCGTTGCTTGCAATTATCTTAATTATTGCTATTAAAACTGAAATAGTTACCTTCAAACCTGGAGAAATTATTCCCACGGAGAAAAGTCGCGTGGAATCACTCATTACTTCTTGTATTGAATCTATTGGAGAAGATGCGGTTCGCCGTTTAGGAGCGCAGGGCGGATATCTTTCTGTACCTTCTTCGATTGCAGAGAATGCTAATTTACATTTACGTACTTCTCCTCTCTCTTTAGTTCCATATTGGGCATATGGCACGCAAACGATGTATCCTACGTTAGATGAAATCAAAATGCAACTTGATCGGGAAATTGAACAAAAACTTCATGGGTGTGTGTTTGAACCTGATCGACTCGATACTTATCAAATTGAAGAGAGGGATCTTGTAAAAGTTAACACAGAACTTGTTGAGAGCAAAATCATTTTTAATGTGCGATGGCATTTAGTCATTCGGGACAAAAACGGAGAAGTTGTTACTGAAGTGGTGGATCACGTTGCAGAATCTGACATCAAACTTAAACGTGTTTATGATCTTTCTCGGCGAATTGTAGAACGAGAACTGCGTGATCTTAAATTAGAAGATTTGACACAGGATTTGATTGCATTAGAACATCCTGATGTGCCTGTTGCGGGATTTGAAGTAAGTTGCGGGACAAAACGCTGGGAGATTGATACTGTTAAACAAACTCTGAAAGATTTGTTGCGATATAACCTTGCGCGTTTGCAGGTAAAAGGCACTGATATTGTTGAATATCCTGAAGATTTATCATATTATACTAATCATTATGTTTGGGATATTGGCGATGATATTTTGTTTAATGATGATGTGTCAGTGGTTTTTTCGTTTGATGATTCGTATCCTTTTTCGTTTGATGTTACTCCGCGAAGTGGTCGAGTTTTACGTAGCAATCAGTTAGGGCAGAAAAATGCTCTCTTGTCATTTTTCTGTTTGCAATCTTGGAAATTTACCTATGATGTGAGTTATCCGGTTATGGTTCATGTTCGTGATGAAACGACGGGTTATGATTTTAAAACCGCATTTACAGTACATCTTGCGCGAAATATCGCGAATAGAAATGCGGTGCCTACACAAGCTGTTTCTGGAGTCTTTGGGGCATATGGTGATGAAGAATTTTGTCAAAGTGGTTCAGTTCCTTTGATGATGAAGACCTATAAATTGGTAGAGAATTGGCAAACAGGGGTATATTGGCGTGTTCCATTGGAGAATGTTGAGATGTCTTACTCTTGTTTGCGTTATCAATGCGATAATATTGTTTCAACTCAGTATGATTTTGCCGGTATGGGTGATGTTGCGGCGGCGCGTACTAATGTGCCTCAATGCGGCGGCGCGATTGTTCGCGCGACTAAAGAAGGGTATAAAGAAGATTGGAAACGAGTCATTACGACGCCTGATGCAGAAGTTGAATTTGACTTAATTCCTCTCCAAAAATTTCCCATTTCAAATATTGAGATCGTTACTCATTCGTTTACGTCTCCTACTCAGGTTGGTCCCGCAGTTGCATTAGATGATGAGGTTACGGCGTTTGTTTCACTATATTATGATGCAAATCGTACAAAACGCGATCTCTTCGCAACGCATTTTCATGAATCAAAAGCAGTTATTTCTGCGACGCTTGATCCTCATATACAATCGCAACAAAATATTGAATTTTTAGCAGAAGCGGATTTTACATATCCTTTGGAAGTACTCTTACTTAAAGGAGAAGCAGGAGAAGTTGGCGGTGAAATTATCGGCGGCTATAAAGGAAATTGGTCAGTAGCATGGGATGAACTTGAAGAAGCTCACAAAATTATAATTCACACATTAGTCCCAACAGATAGCTCAACGGAGGGGATATTAGAATTAATGGGGGATTTAGCGCAATATAGCTATGCAGTCCCTCTTCCTGAGGTTCAATCTTAAACAATTTCAATCTTAAATGATTAACATGGTAAAAACAAAACACACGAGTAGTCACGCAAGAAGTTACAGGGGTAGTTACGTTAGTAGTACTGCTTGGAAGATAATGGTACTTGGTGTGCTCTTTTTACTGGTGAATACGACGTTGGTTTCTGCGCTTGAGATATCTCATGTGCGTGCTGAAAATGTTACGCAGGATAGCGCAATACTTGCATGGGAAACTGATGAAGCGGCAAATAGTTTTGTTGAGTTTGGCACTGATCCTGCTGAGTTTGTGCGACGTGGTGATGCTGATGAGGTTATTGAGCATCGATTGCCTTTGTCTGGTCTTAGTTCCCAAACGACGTATCAATATAAAGTGCAAAGCGGTGATGTGGTTGATGATGCGCAGGGAAGTTATTATTCATTTCAAACAGCAGCGCAGGATCTTTCTACTTCAGGAGTGGTGGTCGTGCTACCGGAAGTTATCCAAGGTACTTCTCTTTCTTTTAATGGAACAGCAGAGAATGGAGCAAGTGTACGGGTACTTGTAAATGGTCGATTGGGCGCAAGCACGCAGGCAGTTGGTGCAAGTTCTGGTGTTACTGATGGTGAGTTCAAAGTGAGTGGAATTACACTTGATGCAGAAAAAGAAAATCTTATTTTTATTGAAGCAACTGATGCCTTTGGCAATAAAGCTAATACTACTACTGTGGTTTTTGCCGATACTCACAAACCTGTGGTTCAATTGATTCCTATTGAAGAATTTGCAAATGAGAATCGGATCGTTCTTAATGGGACAATTAGCGAAAATTCAAGCGTGGAAATATTTGTTAACAATCGTTCTGTTGCGCAAAGTCCTCCTACTACTTTCTTTTCTTTGGAAGTAAGCTTACAAGAAGGCGATAATACTATTGTGGTTGTGGCAGCGGATCGGGCTGGATGGCAAAGCGAGAAGCAGTTTTTAGTGAAAGCGGATACGCGCGCTCCCACGTTACGCGCAGAGATAGAGAAGGGATATCAATTTTATGAAGGTCGAGCTGAATCTTCCATTTCAGGAGAAACAGAACCTGGAGCAAAAGTGTACTTGTACATTTATCGACCGCAAGGATACGAATTTCATCCTGATTTTAGTCGTGCAGTAAAAGTTGTCGAAGCAGATCAAAATGGGTCGTTTCGCTTTAAAGATGTTGATTTTTCTTTATCTTTGCGTGATCAACTTACGGCTAAAAAATTAACACCTCGAGAAGTTCCCATCCAGTTGTTAGAATATACTATTTTTCCTATTCAGGAAGCAGTTGCTGCAGCACAACAGGCAACATATCATGTCTTTTTAATTGCGGAAGACGAAAGCGGTAAATCAATTTCGTGGCAGCGAACGGTTAATGTTAATTCCTGCGCGTCGGGCGATCTGGCGTTTGGTGTTGAGAATATGGTTAAATTCCAAACACCGTATGCGTTGAATCCAACATTACTTGATGAAGGGCGTCAGGAAATTCAAGCAGTCTTTAAGTTTAATTATTTAGGTCAAGGCACGCCGGTACTTGATAAAAGTGGGGAAGTCTATGAACGAGCTTATAGAATAAAGAATGTGCGTATTGAGAAAGCGTGTACGCAATCAATGCAAGAAGATGAGAAATTTGGTCTTGGTTGTCAACTTATGCCGGGTTCTACTCGACCATTGAAAGGTGAGGAAGCGGTCTATGCAACGTGGACACTGATTGGGGCTGCGGAATTTAGTAAGAAAGAAGACGATTTTTGGAATGATTTTAAGAAACGGCAATTAATGTTTCCTATTAAGATTTCTATTGAATACGAAGAACGGGAAGGCAAAGCCGAGGGTGGAGAGGATAAATGGAGTGGAACTAAAACCCAAACTACTTGTCAAGATATTGGGTATTTTGTGGATATTCCTGTTGATAGCGCTGATTTAATTCCGGACTTTATTGCGAATGATGGTGTTGCAGCATTAAATTGGACAATTACCCAATTACAAACTGCGCGTGAGTATGTCGAAACAGCCTATTTGATTACGGGAGTAAGTTGTATTGCGTCTTTCTTAGGAAGATGGGTAAGTCGTGGTGTGCGTGTGGCAACATCACGTTTAGAATCATATTTTGAATTAGCAAAACCTGAAGCAAAAGCGAAGCAGAAAGGGGAAGGGTTTGATAGCAGCGGTAAATGTCCGCTTAAACAAAATAATTTGTATATGCGTGAAACGCTGGAGAATTGGTATGCTCTTATCAAAGCTGATGAACAATATAAAAAAGATTTACCTCAAGCGGTTGTAGATTGGTATGAGGCTGATGGGGGTCTTGTTGATGGTCCTAACACAAAAGCGCATACTCTTGATGAGCAGTGTGATTCGACGACAACGGCGTGGAAATTTGAAGCAGCGTTGGATACAGCATATCGTTGGACGTGTGATCGCGCATTTTGCCGTGCTGTTCCTGCTGGATGGACAGAGGATAAGACTGAAGAACAGATTAATAATGTCATACAGGAGCAGAATGCATGCGCGGTGACGGGACGTGGTGCACCATTGATTCCATTGGAGAATTGTCAGGAAAGATTGAAAGCAGATTCTACTGGTTTAACTATAGACACTAAAGATGTTGCAAAATGTTGGACTAAAGGAGATGGAAGTGATACTGTCTTTTTTATGGATCCTAGTGAACAAGTTCCTCGTGATGAACAAGTAGGCGTATTTCATCTTCGTTCCGCGAATAAATTATTAGGTGGGCTAGAAAAATCTGAAAGACTTGTTGTTTATCAACCCCCTGGATCTGAGGGTCTTATTGCTGGAAGAGATATTTCTTGTCAAGAAGCTTGTACTGACCCCTATAAAGGAAGGTATGGTGGTGAGTTTAAAACTGATTCTGATCTGGGACATTTAGGAAAAGGCTGTTATAAAGAAGGTAAAGATGAAAGTGGAATTACTCAGTTATATGATAAAAATGGTAAAAAATTAGGTACTGTTGATAAAACTGAACGGTATGCCACGGGATATACTAAAGATTGTTTTATTGAATCATTTACTGAAAATAAAGAGCCTGAATTCTATCAATGTGTATGTATGGGTAAGAAACCGGATGCGTCAATAGAACCAAGTGGAGACCGTAGTTTACGCACTGCTGTAGAAATTGGAAAATACAAACCCGGTGTTGAGGAAGAGTGGTTCTATCGAGAGGAACGTATCTTTAAAGAATCAAATGGCAAGTTTGGAACAAATTATCCAACGATTCGCTATTATCATGGACGTGATTTTTCTGGCGCGTTTGGTCAGGATTATTTGATTGATTATATTCGTGGTGAGGATAAACAGGTTGCAAAAGTAGATCCTCATGCTGGTCTTATTGAATCCGTGCAAACAATGTGCACCTCAGGTATTCTTAAACACATGGTGATGATTGAGAGTATCTTAGTTGGATTACGTAATTGTTTAGTTGAAGCGAAATATACTGGATTATATGATGCGGGTGCGTGTAAGACCTGGTTTAGTCAGAATGTCTGTGGTTTAGTGTATAAAGGAGTTGCAGCGATGCTTACAAGCTGTACACCTTCAAACTTTGATGATATTGGAAAAGGCGGTGCGTTTGAAGATATTGGCGTTGTGCTTAAGGAAGGCACTCAAGGGATGTCGAGTGCGCTGCAATCATCGGTGAATGATATCAAAAGTGATTATGGTAATGCGCAATTAAATAATTACTTCCAAGGTGGCGCACAGGGATTTGCGCAATCAATGTGTATGGCAGCATTTGGGTTTGATTTTCCTTTATTTAGTGAGGACTTTTTACTAGATGCGGCATATGCGTTTCCAACACATAGTTCTGTTGTGGTTGCTCCTGCATTTCGTGAGTTAAGTACATTTAACCCTGCAAAAGAAACAGCCATTCATAATTATGAAATTGGTGTTATTGTTATGCCTGGTTGTAAGATTACTCGTTCACAAGTGTCTTTGGAATGCATTGGTCCGGAAGATCGAGGATTTTTTGGTGTGGATGAATCGTGTAATGGCAAAGGTTGCGATTGTTTACGCGCGAGCAAAGCACCCGAATTTGCTGGTGAACGTGAAAAAATTATTGATACGAGTATGAACATTCAAGGAGGAAGAATGTTTAGTGTGCCTATTGAAACACCTCAACGTGTCGATTCTCATTTCCGTTACGATCACGTTAAAGTAGAACTGGAATTAGATCCTGGTGAAAATCCAGAATTATGTTTTGATAAAGAGGTTCTTTCTGGTCGTAAAGGAGTATGGTATCAACCAATTACTGATGTTACTCCTCCTGGTGTTGCTACTTGTACTGTTGATGCTGTGTCGGGTCGGTATGATTGTCCTGAATTAGCAAGTCTGTTCGGTACTGGTCAAGCAGCGATTGAATCTCCGTATATGGAATGTTATGATAAACGCAATGATAAATGGGTTGATTGTCGCACTCCTAATATTTTTGTTGCGAGTGAACATGATGATATTCGTGTACGTGTTAATCTTGCTTTGAATGGCAAAGGGATGTGTTTACGACGTACGGTGCGAAATCTTCCAGGTGTTCCTGAAGTAGTGGGGGCTGCGGTCATTCCAGAGAATGTGCAAGGAACATATCTCAAAGAAGATGTATTAGGTCCAGTAACGGAGACAATGTTTGGCGGAATGTCAAATCAATTAGAAAAAGTGAATGGAGCTCCAAGTAATGCGGGATGTCCAAATCAGCCAAATTATTTTGGGTCTCCTGAAACCGTGCAAGATCGTAATGAGTTTGTCTTCTCGTTTACTCAGGTGCAAAACACTCTTGTGCAAGTTACTGTTCCTGCTGATGCGTCGTTAACGTCTACTTCTTCACGTAATGGGTATTCTATCACTGGCGGGTTGCTGCAAAAAGATGGTGTTGCAGCTATGTCATTAGAAAATGCCAACGCGGCACAATTTAATGCAGACGGGTTTGTGATTAGTCAAGTGATTGGTCAACCAGACTTTTCTGCGCAACCATTACAATGTACTTATCGAGTGTCGAAGAGAAGTGTCTATGCAACACAGAATAATTGGAAAGATGTTCAGGTAGTGTATGAGTTATTAGATCAGGATGAAAGCAAGGGCTGTGCGTTTGCAACACAAGTTACTAAACAACCGGCAATTGGTAAAAATCGTCATGTTCAACTTGTGCGTATTCAGCGTCAACCAATGGCTATTGCTGAACTTGGCGGAGTTCATGATTTCTTTATGCAAGAAAATTATGATCGTGTTCATGAGATTGCGACCGAGGAATTGCAGAAATTACAAGGCGACATGAGTAACGTGATGACATTGTATTATGAAATTTTATCGTTGATTATGAAAGGACAAAAACAAGGCAGTATTGAAACGTACGCTGTGAATATTGATAATCTTTTGAAATATTTCTTCTTGCGGGATTATTCTGGTGATATAGCTGCGGGTTATGATAAAGGAAGTGAAGAGACGGATGATGACGATCTTGAAAATACAGATGAGTTTCACAAAATCTATGCGTATTTATGTGAGGTAGATAAGAAGTTTAACAAAGGTGTTGTGAAATATTGTAATGAAGGGAAAGTGGCTGCTGCGAAGAGGGCTTTAGCAGATTCATCTCTTTGTGGTGCTAAGGGGTATACTCTGCCTATTACTGATTCTGTTTATGCGTATAAATGTATTAGCGCAACCGAAGCAAAAGCATGTAAAATTAGTGATGGAGTAGAACTAGCTAACTTTCAAATTTCTGCAGCAAGTGCAGCGACTAAACCAATCTTGGAAGCACAATGTAATTCCGGGGGGGGCTCATCATGATCTCCAACAAAGGTTCAGTTCTGGTACAAGTGGCGGTGATTGCGATTGTTGCGGCGATTACAACAGGGATCATGTTACTGTTAATTTATGTTGGTGCATTTGAGGAAAGTTCAGATCAAGCGCAACAGGTTAGTCTTCTTAATACAGAATTTATTCCTTTAGGTCGCGGCGGTGACCTTCAGATTCGTCAGTTTGATTTTTGCAAGTATGTTGATGTGAAGTTTAATTGTTATCAAAAAACCGATGTGTTTGCAAAAGGCGATGAAATCTATTTACGGTTCTTAGTGCAGAGTAGTACATATGATAATCAAATCATGTTAGTGCGAAATTATCGCATTGTTAATCCTCAGGGCAATATTATTCTTAATTTGGAAGAGAAAAATTCCTATCTGTTAGAACACGAATCTACAAAAGAAAATGAACCTGCGGCGTTTGCAGATTATTTTACGCTTGGAGATAATCCTGATCTGGGTGAATATCAAGTAGAAATCATGGTGGAAAATCCGTTATTAGATAAGCGAATTTCATTAGTCAAGAGGTTTAGGGTCGAATGAAACGTGTTGGAATGAAACGGTTTGGATTTTTGGTTTTATTTACACTGTTAATCTTAGTAGTGGGTGGTTTGGCAGAGAATGATGTTCGATTTTTGGAGACAGGCAGTCGTCTTCTTGGAAGTATGGTAGGTCAACCGTTTACATTACTTTGTCCTGATGGACAAGCAGCGTTGGGGATTCAAGCAAGTGTAGATCGATCAGGTTTTATTGATGCTTTAGGTTTATTTTGTCAGGATCAATCTAATGTTATAATTGGTAATGAGGAATTGGTATTACGTGATTCTGGATGTGCTGGTAGATTTATGAATGGTCTTAGTGCTATTGCTGCGACTAAGAATGGGGTTGAAGGGATTGTTTCAGTTGCTGCGGTATGTGGCGAAACTCCTAGTGTACCTATCCAATCAACGCTACCACAAGCTTATACTGAACATAAATTTACTTGTGATCTTCGTACTCAATCGATTCAAGTTCGCGGAATTAGTGGGTTTTATGATTCACGTACACACATGGTGAAAGGGCTATATGTTCTTTATACTGCTGATGAGAATGTTTTTCGTAATGGCGCATTATTGTGTCGGGCTGATCCTTCTGTTCCTGCTGATTCTGCTGGTGAGGAAGGTTTCAATAATGGTGCTCGGGTAAATCCAGATGGCACGATTGACGTTTTATTAGATCCTTCTGATGAATCAACTTCTGCTCCTGCTCCAGCGACTGATGAGATGTATGCACGTAATGATGTACCAGCGGGTGCTACGGCAACGGATGCAAATAGTGGTTCTGATCTTACTTATACAATTGAATTAGTTCCTGATGAACCTTCTTCTCCTACTTCTGCTCCGGCAGTACATCCTGTTGCTGCTGCTGCGGGGGATGGGGCAGTTGATGAAGAGACGGGAGGTCTTGCTGAGCCTACTGAAGAAGAGATCCCTGTGGAAGATTGTACTAATAATGCTGATGATAATGAGGATGGCAGTGTTGATTGTGAGGATTATGCTTGTCGTGAAGATGATTATTGTAAAGCAATTTATCGTCAGTTAAACTCAGGTCTCTTTTCGGATTCAGATGAAGGATCTTCGAGTCAAGATGGTGTAGAAGATTGTACTAATGGTGTTGATGATAATGGGGATGGTGGTGTTGATTGTGATGACTATGCTTGTGGGGGATATTATTATTGTAAGGCGATTTATCGTGAAATGATACAAGATATATACACTGAGGAAACGATCGCTGCTACTAGTAGTGAAACTGAAGCATATCTTGCCGATATCTGCGATCCAGATGATCAAGAGTGCGTTGATGACTGGCTGGCAAAGAATGCGAATCCTTTAGAAGAGGATATGTCACAATACAGTGGTTCTTCGATTGCTGGTCCTTCAAGTGTACTGCACATTGGCGATTCTCATTCTGTTGGTGCGTATGGAAAAGAGTTACACAGATTACTAATTCAAAAAAATGTTGCAGCTCAAACGTATGCGTGTGGAGGGGCAGCTGCAAGTAATTTTGATAAAGTAAATTATAAAGTGTGTAATGAAAAGCGAGATAGTGGGGGGAAACCAACTGGACCGAATCCGGCAGGATCATTAGTCTTGGTTGGTAGCCAGACACCAAGCAATCTTATTCAGACTCCATTTAATTTTGAAAATCAATTGTCTGCATTTAATCCCGAAATGGTTATAATCTCTTTAGGAACAAACTTTTTGACTGCACAGGGAGTTAATAATCAAGCAGCAAATATTAACTCGCTGGTAGAGAAGGTTGTTTCATCAGGTAAAAAATGTGTATGGGTAGGCGCGCCAGCTTCAACTAATAGAAAAGTAGATACGTTGGGAATCAATCGAGCTCTTAAAGTTCTTGTCGAATCTCGTTGTCGTTTTATTGATGCTAATACTCTTACGGATGCTGTTCAATATACGGGAGGAGATGGAATCCATTATACTGGACAAGGCGGGCTTGGTGGAAAACTTTGGGCAAGAGCAATATATGCGCTGCTCTATCAAGAGTATCTAACTCCTCCTGCAGATGATGAACCATTTGATCCTAGCTCAGAAGGTTATGGGTCTGTTAAACCGCGTGGTGAGTCAGCTCCTGAGACAACCAAAGCGATTTCAGAGATGTATTCTGAATCAGTCAAAAATATTGATAAAGCGTGGAGGCGAGTTTCGCCGTTTATTCTTGCGGGGGAATATGTCTATCAAACTGGTGTTGGCTTTGTGCCGTGGGCAGTATTGTATCCTGCTCCTGTTGTGGCAAGTGTTGCTGACGAAGATGATGGTCCAAAACCTATTTTTGATATTCCCGAGGATAATGTAGAAAAATATGATACTTGGTTTAAAAAATATGGTGAAGAACATAATGTGCCTCCTTCTTTACTTAAAGCAGTTACTTCAAAAGAATCAGGATTTAGCACTCGGGCAGTTAGTACTGCGGGAGCAGTTGGGCTGGCTCAATTTACTTATAAAACTGCCAAGAGCTATTTTGGGGCAAATCAAGTTGTTATGTGTTGTGGAAATTTAGAACCGAATGAGAAAGAAACTAGGCAAGGATGTATGAATGAAGTTGCGAGATGGGGTAGGGTCTGGAAAGAGGGTACCTATATGTGCACTCCACAAAATGATGCGCGATTTAATCCTGAACTTTCAATACAAGCTCAAGCAAAATTATTCGCTAATCTTTTGCAAAATTATCAAGGCGCTGCACTGGAAGATCAAATTAAATTAGCAATTTTAGCGTATCATGATGGTCCTGGTGCGGTAAATGGATACATTCGTATTGCACAGGGTCAAAAAACGTGGTCTGCGGTTAAGAGTGCGATGAATGTTAGAGTGAGAACCTATAAAGGAAAACAAATCGGAAATGGCGATTATATGGAACTAGTGTATGTCGGTCCAATTTATGCTCGCTATGCTGCTTGGAAAAACCAATTTGATTAGGTGTGGCTAAAATAGTGGGACTAGAATGAAAATAGGCGGTTAATCTCATGCCAGAATTACCTGAAGTGGAAACGGTGGTGCGAAAGCTGCGACCTCGTATTGTAGGGAAAAAAGTAGTAGACCTTGTGATTACAGATCGGAAGGTGGTTTCATCAGGATTATTGAAATATGTTCCATTTACAATCAAGGCAATTACACGTCGAGGAAAGTATATTTTCCTCGAAACGAATAAACAATTTATGATGATGGTCCATTTACGCATGACGGGACATTTTCATTATTTGGTGCGGGGTGTACAAGAACAAGGTCATCTTTCACAGGAGTATCGCGCGGGATTATTTCGTTTTCAAGATGGATCAGCGATGACGTTTAATGAGATTCGCCGTTTTGGTCGTGTTGAACCGTTGACATTACCTGAATATGATGAATTATTACATCGTCTTGGTCCAGATCCATTTGATGTGTCGGTGAGGAAGTTTTGTGAATTGTTGCAAGAGTATCCTACGGCAAATATCAAAACAAAATTGCTAGATCAATCCTGCATTGCAGGAATAGGTAATATCTATGCGCAAGAAGCGTTGTATCATGCAGGTATTAATCCTTTGCATAAGATTGGTGAAGTGTCATTACCAAAATTGAAACTATTGCACCATCAATTGGTGCGAATCTTACGGCTGGCGATACAAAAGAATGGTACGACAGTATCTAATTATCGACACCTTGATGGAAAAGGTGATTTTGCTGGATATTTGGCTGTGTATCAAAAAGAAAAATGTCCAAAAGGGCATACTATGGAAAGTGTTAAAATAGGCGGGCGTGGAACGACGTATTGTTCGGTTTGTCAGAGGTGAAATGATGTTACGAAAATTATTCAATAAATTAAAAGCGACGGTAACTGGCAATAAAGAACCAGAGTATAAGAATCGTTTTCTCAAATTTTATCATGAGAATTCAATGCGTCTTAAAAAAGAGAGAAAATCAGCGTATTATCAACGGCAAAAATCGGGAACGTGTGTGAGGTGCAAGAAACCAAGAGTGGAAGGAATTGTGTTTTGCACGTATCATCAGCAGAAACAAAAAGAATATAATGCGAAGGCAAGAGCTAAATGAGTTTATTTTGTTTCAAGATCATATTGTTTGAGAACAATTTGAAATCCAAGCATTGCTTCGGCACCCATTCCTGCTATCTCTCTAGGTAAAGTAGGAGAAGTTAGATCGCGAAATTCTTGTTTTGCTACTGCTACAAATTCATTTCGTGTCATACTTGTTACATAATCGCCTGGCGATGGAACAAAAAAATATTCTGGCTTTTTAGGGGATGGTCCAGGGGTTGTTTCTAAAAATGCTCTGCTTTGGCGGTAAATTGAGACCATATCAGATATGAACAGTCCTTCTGTTCGTATACGAACATATTGGTCTATTGTGGAATCAGTATTCATTCTTCTCATTTTTCATCTAGCTTTTTTAAAGGCTTTGAACAAATTGCTTGCGGACGCAGAAATCTTTATAAATCGATTACAGTACTTGCGTTTTGGTGTCCCGGTGGCTCAGCCCGGTTAGAGCGGACGGCTGTTACTCACAGTATCTGTGAAAAGAGACCGTCAGGTCACGTGTTCAAATCAACCTTTTGGAAAAGCTTGACCAAAACCGTTAAGTCAAGAGGTTAGGAAAGTCACGTCCGGGACGCTTTTTTTTATTTTAAATAAAGATCAATTTTTCTTTACATATCCTATAAATTCTAAGAGTTCCCAAAATCCACTCACCAAATCTTTCTTTTCATAGCATTCTTTTGCTGTTACCCAAAGATATGCGCTATGTTCTCGTGAATTAAGCTGAACCGATATTGGGTGATTTAATTTAATACGAAATGTCGGAAAAGTCAGATGTCCCCAATCAAGATCAATATCATGGATTTTGAGAAATTCAATCTCTTTGGGTGTAGTTTTATATCCTATTTCTTCATTCAATTCTCTCATAATTGCAGTAAGATCAGTTTCACCTGCTTCAATTTTGCCTGCCGGCAAACACCATGCTCCTGGTTGGTGGACGGTGTCGCCGCGTTTTAAAATAAGAAATTTTCCTGCGTACTCCACAAAACAGCCAACGACTCTCATCTTTGTTGCATCCGTGTCAATTCTTCGCTGGTTAGTCGTCTATAACCACTTTGAAAGTTTGCTGGACCATTGAGAATACGAAGACCATCTCCTTGTGTCTGAATATAATGTGCAATTACGTCTAACCCGTTTGAACCTGGACTCGCTATTACATGAGGGTTTCCTTCACCACGTTGGATTAATGCAATATATACTAAGTCTCCTCTATCATAAGCATAATAGCGTAAAAATGGAGGTGTCATGTCTAATGGATCAATTAGTGTTTGCTCGTTCATTTTGTTAATCCTGCTTCGTAAATTTTTTTGGCGATAGTTTTCATCCATTCTTGGTCTTCTCCACTTTTGAAAAGCAGCTCGCCGTATCCATGTACAATGATTTCGATGGAATTAATCTTGATCACAAGTAAGATGGGGGTTTCAAGAATAGTTTCAAATTGTGTTTGGATGGTTTTGAGATTGAGTGTTTGGGGTTTTGAGAGTTTTGCAGAATACGTTGCTTTGGTCTTGCATTTTTCGAGTGTGAATTGAATCTGCATATTTCGTTTTTGCTTTGTTTCTTTAAATCCTTTGTGTTTGATTCATTCTTAGAATAGTGATTTTAGGTTTGGTTATCCTCGTGAGACCGAATGATTTATATACCAAAACATCATCATTTGAGACACTAAGAGGTGATATTATCATGGTTGCTAAAAAGAGGTCAGCTGATGCTTCTCCTCGATTGCTGTGGGGTGTAGAGCTTCACCGCCTTGCTCACTATACTTTTTTTGCAGGAATTGTTGTTTGTATCCTTGTAGGTGTGTTCTTTCGTACAAAATTACCGCCCGAAATGCTGGTTTCAACACTTGTCTTGCTTGGTTTGATAGTTGGTTTGTTTAATCTTACAGCAAAAGAAACTACTCCATTTTTAGTTGCGGCAGTGGCATTAATGCTTGCAGGAATTGTTAATCTTCAATTGTTTACTCTCTTTGGTTTATGGCCAAATTTAGGGAACATTTTGCGTTCCGTGTTGAGTAACATTGTCGTTTTTGTTGTACCTGGCGCAATTATTGTGGGTATGAAAGTTATTTGGAAACTTGCACGAAATTAATTTTTTTGTTTTTTAGACTTTTTTCTTATGTTTTGTTTTAAATACTAAAATCTCATAAATAAATTGTAACTTTGCTTTTTTATGAATGAGGGGATCAAAAGTAAATCCATGGGTTATATTTCTCTCTCTCTCTCTCTCTCTCTTTTCCTTCCTGTTCACACTCCCCTTTTCTTGATTTTTCTTCAGGCTGGACTTTTCATAAAACTTATAAACAACATATACCTCTACTAATCTATCGGGGGATACATGCAACATCAGACAACCAATTGTCCAGGGTGTAAGCAAACGTTCACGTCGTTTCGTTTTGCTGGTCTTCATGCAGTGCGATGTCATTATTGTCGTGCTGTTGTCAAATTATAGGGTCTGACCATGCCGATGTGGAACGTGTGGGGTACCTCTGTCTTATTTTTGAGTGATTTCGTCATTTTTGTTTGATTTGTATTATGGGCTATGATTTATACGATTCACTATTATTCTCTAGATTCTTTGCAAGAAATGTTGTTTATCTTTATTCTACTCGTTGAATAGACGTTTTATTGTTTTTATGATCCTTGATACGCGCTTGGATGTGTATTTTCACTTTATTGTTGCGGGTTGCTTCAACGTAGGTATCAATTTTTATTTCTTGTTCTGATGTAATTTCAATTAATTGTTCTTTTGTGAATTTGCTGATAAATTTTGATGTATCTATCTCTTTAGTGTCTACACATTTCCAAAAGGCAATTTTTGGTTTGTGTTGGTGCCATATCCAGAGTCCGCCGATTCCACAAAAGATAATTACTATGGTGAGTAGAAGTGGGGTTGTTCTGGTAAGGCTTCCAATTTTATTTTTAAGGTTGCTCCACATGGCTTGTCCTATCAATGCTTCTTGGGAATCTGCGTAGGTTGATTCTGAAGCACAGCTTTGTGAGTCATCAGGATATGGTTCTTTGTTACAGTCATTTCGATCTACACAGGTTCTATGTTGTGTTTGATAAGCGTTACATTGTTCAGGAACCCACGTTGAACACTGCCAGTCAGGGATACAATTACAAGATCTGGTTTCAATGGTTTTAATAGCAGTGCAGCTTGGTTTAATTTCGATACAACTGCGTTCTTGGGGTTGGGTTGTGCATGAAGCTGGTTCCCAATTTCCGCACTTTTTAGATGGGTTGCATTCTGTTTGCGGTGGGGTTGGTGGTATCACTTCTATTACTCGCGGGCTTGCTGCTCCTCCCGATCCTCTGCCCCCTCCTCCTCCGCTACTGCCTGATCCTCCACAGCTGCCACAATCAGCAGAACATGATGAACAACTTTCATCTGCATTACACACTGCATCTCCGCAAAAATCTGCTACGTCAGTGATGTTGAGTGTGACATTATTTGAGGTTGCAGTTCCTAAGCTGTCATTTGCTCTAAACACGATCCAGGTTATGCCATAATAATCTGTATTCGGAACGATGGTGACCGTAAAATTAGAAATAGTTACTGTGATATTGTGTCCAATTTGGGCAGTAAAATTAAGTGTGTCGTTTTCGTAGTCGGCAAAATAGGTGGTAAGATTGATGCCGGTGAGGGTGACATCTTCTTCCCACGTTTGATTAGGGATGGTTCTATTTTGGTAGGGGATCGAGTTGTTAATAGTAAGAAGCAATATTTCGCTTACATTCGATGCGCAGGAACTATTATAGTCACGAATGGTGATATCTATGCTGTGGTTGCCTACATTTAAAATTGAGGGTATGAATGAGAATACGCCAGTATTGTTGTTTATTAAAAAGAGGCTGGTATTATCAAAAAAAGCAACTGCATCGCTGTCGCTTTCATTAGCATAAATGGTTGAGTTAAATGCAACATTATGGGGGAGGGTATAATTCGTAAGATTGTAAAATGAAGGCTGGTGATTGTAGCATAATCCTACTGTTGCTGTGCCACCCGTTACTGCGCCAGTTATACTAAAGACAACACTTAGCTGGATAATCTGGATTGCAATAAGTAAGAATGAAAGTAAAAGCAACAATCCTTTGAGGTTCTTCATGCTGAAGGGATTATTTTTTCTCTATAAATAGCTATCTTTTTTGACGATGTGGTTTTGTCTTTCAAGATATGTCTGTTCTATTTTGGGTGGTGGGGATAGGTTTAGCAGGGTCTTAGTATAATCTAAAATTATTATAATTACCTGTTCTCTAGAAGTTCTGACCTAACTGGTCATCGATTTCTTTCGCTACTTTGTTTAGGTCAGTAAAGATGTTTTCAATATCTCTTTGGACATCGCGAATTACTTTTTGCAGGTTGTTGTCTCGCAGTACATATCCTCCTTTTACTCGCATGACTATTCCTGCATCCATAAGTTTGGTCAGATGATGTACGACGGTGCCTCGACTTAAATCTAATTTTTCTGCAACTTCATCTGATGTGATGAGGTCGGAAGTCCGAGCGCGCTTAAGCAGGGTAATAAATACACGAAAACAACTGCTATCCTTATCACGCAGATTAAATAGTCCTAATGATGAGCCAAACCACTGGAGATCTTGGTTGAGGTTTTCTGTGGCAACACGGCGAATTCGCAGAATCGTGACTTTTTGTGTCATATGCGGGATAGGGGTATTTTTCTATTTAAATGTTTGTCCTTGCGAAATGTTTATATATAAAATGCATTCAAGAGCTTCCATGTCGAACTTAGATCAACAAAACGAACCTGTTAAAACGGAAAATGCAGATGCTACTAGCACAACGCAAGAGGCTCCTGTCAAAGATAAAGTTGAAGAACTTACCGATTTGCTTCAACGTACTCAAGCTAATTTTGAGAACTATCGTAAGCAAGTTACGCAACGTATAACTGATGCTGAACAAATGGCACTTAAAAAGTTCCTCATTGAACTGCTGCCAGTTTTAGATACTTTTCATCTTGCATTAAAGAATCCTACTCAAAAAGTAGAAGATGTGCGAGAGGGGATGGAATTATTATACGCTCAGTTGCTCTCTGCTTTAGAAAAAAGTGGAGTTGTAGCGTTGGATTCATTAGGGGCTAAGTTTGATCCCCTCTATCATCAACCTCTTATGAAAGTGCCTTGTGATGAACCCGTGGATACTATCGTTGAAGAATTTCAAAAAGGATACTTGCTTCATGGAAAAGTATTACGTGCTGCACGTGTAAAAGTAAGTGATGGTCCTGGCAAGTCTCATCCAGAGAAGGATCTTAGTAAAACAAAATCAAAGTAAAATTGTAATCAAAATTTGATTAAGAAAAACAAATCAAGAAAAATACCATTTAATGGAGGAAAATATAATGACAACCAAAAAAACCACAACCGGCGCAACGATCGGTATTGACTTAGGTACAACTTTTTCAGCTGTTGCTGTTCTTGAAGGAGGTAAACCCGTAATTATCCCCAATTCAGAAGGAACTAGAACAACTCCTAGCGTTGTTCACATTAAAGATGAGGATGTTGTTGTAGGTCAAGTAGCTCGTAACCAAGCAATTACTGATCCTACTCGTACTATTCGTTCCATTAAACGTAAAATGGGCACAAATGAAAAAGTTACCATTGATGGAAAACCTCATAGCCCAGAACAAATTTCTGCTATGATCTTACAGAAATTAAAACGTGATTCTGAAGCTTATCTTGGTCAAGAAGTTAAAAATGCAGTTATTACTGTTCCTGCATATTTTAATGATTCTCAACGTCAAGCAACTAAGAATGCAGGAGAAATTGCAGGTTTGAATGTACTGCGCATTATTAACGAGCCAACTGCGGCTGCTCTTGCATACGGTCTTGACAAACAAGAACAAGATCATACTATCCTTGTTTTTGATTTCGGAGGAGGAACATTTGATGTTTCTATTTTGGAATTAGGGGATGGCATCTTTGAAGTTAAAGCAACCAGCGGGGATAATTACCTTGGTGGGGATGATGTTGATGAATGTATCATGAATGATATCATGGATCGTTTCAAAAAATCCCAAGGTATTGATTTACGTCACGACCCTACGGCGATGCAACGTCTTAAAGAAGCAGCAGAAAAAGCGAAAATTGAACTTTCTTCAAAAATGAAAGTTGAGATTAACATCCCTTTTATCACTGCTGATCAACATGGACCAAAACACATCAAAGAGGAATTAACCCGCGCTCATTTCGAATCTTTAATTGCGGATATTTTACGTCGATTGGAAGCTCCAGTTAAGAATGCATTACGTGATGCTCAAATGACACAAGGTGATATTAATCGTGTTATTTTTGTAGGCGGTTCAACCCGTATGCCTTGTGTTCAAGATTTAGTACGCAGACTCACTGGAAAAGAAGGCGACAAATCTGTTAACCCTGATGAAGCTGTAGCGATTGGTGCAGCAATTCAAGCAGGAGTTATGTCTGGCGATATTAAAGACATCTTGCTTCTTGACGTTACGCCTCTAAGCTTAGGTCTTGAGACTTTGGGTGGCGTATTTACTCGTTTGATAGAGAGAAATACAACCATTCCTACCAAAAAATCGCAGATCTTCTCCACTGCTGCTGACAACCAAACTGCAGTTACTATTAAAGTTGGACAAGGGGAAAGGTCTATGTTTCATGACAACAAGACTCTTGGTCAATTTGACTTAATGGGAATTCCTCCTGCTCCTCGTGGCGTTCCACAAGTTGAAGTCACATTTGATATTGATGCAAATGGTATTGTTCATGTTAGCGCAAAAGATCTTGGAACTGGTAAAGAACAAAAAATTAAGATTACTGGTTCAAGTGCATTAAGTGAAGCAGAAGTGAAACGCATGCGTGAAGAAGCAGAGAAGTATGCTGCTGACGATGAACGTAAACGTGAACTTATCGAAGCGCAAAACAATGCTGAATCTGTTGCCTATCAAACTAAGAAAGTGCTTGATGAATTTAAAGACAAAGTTGATGATGGCACACGCAAGCGCATTGAGGACAAAATTGCTCACGTTGAGAAAGTTCGTCAAGGCGAAGATGCTGCTGCTATTAATGCTGCTATCGAAGAACTCAACAAAGTGGTTGGCGAGATTGGCGCAAAGATTTACCAAGATGCAAATGCTGCGCAACAAGCTGCTGGTGGGAACGCCGGTATGCCTGGTGAAGATCAAGTTCATGGACATGCGCATGGTGAGAAAGTTGTTGACGCTGAGTTTAAAGAGAAAGCAGGTCACTCTTCTGACAAGCCAGCTGGCAAGAAGAAAGGTAAAGACCAATAGGTCTTGCTTTTTTTTATTTTTTTGTTATAGTTTATTTTTTGAGGGGTTATACACAAACATGATATCTCTTCCAAGTCAATCTCAATGCCTCTCTTATTTTGAAGAATATAAAGTTCCTAGAAACATCTTAGCGCATTGCAAAGCGGTGCAAGAGGTAAGCATGTTTTTAGCACAAGAGTTAGTTAAAAATGGAACTAGAATTGAGGGTAAGCCTGTTGATGTTGATTTTGTGCGTGCCCTTTCGGTCTTACATGATTTGTTTAAAGCGGTGACACTCAAAGAATTAAATCCTAATCATAAATATCATCCTTATGCGTATTCAGATGAGGAGATTGCTAAGTGGAAAGAATTACGATTGCGTTTTGCAGGAAAGTACGAAGGAGAAATTGCATATGAAGTGTTTGGTGAGCAGTATCCTAGGTTGGCGGCGTCATTGCGTAAAGCCAGCGCACCGGGGATTCATGTGGTAGACAAAACATTTGAAGAAAATTTGGTGCATTACATTGATTGGCGAGTGTTAAAGACAGAGATTATAGGGTTGCGGGAGAGATTAGCGTATTTGCGTGAGATGTATCCTCATGCGATCCTAAGGCATGAAGAAGAACAAGAAATGCTGGATTTTGAAGTAGAATTATTTTCGCATTTATCATTCACTGCACAAGATTTAAAACAAGAGTTTGAGAACCATCTTCGTAGAGTTACGGGAGAATAGACCATGGCAGATAAAGATTATTATTCATTATTGGGTGTTGAGAAAGGTGCAACGAAAGAAGATATTAAGAAAGCCTATAAAAAACTGGCAATGAAATATCACCCAGATCGCGCTGCTGAAGAGAATAAAAAGGAGTATGAAGAGAAATTCAAGGAAATTAATCAAGCAGCTTCCGTTCTTGGAGATGATAAGAAACGGGCCCAATATGATCAATATGGTTCTGCTGCGTTTAATGGCGGGGCTGGCGGTCCTGGTGGCAGTGGTTTTGAGGGGTATGATTTCTCTGATGTGATGTCACAATTTGGCGGTATGGGGGATTTTGGAGATATCTTTGATCAACTCTTTGGTGGCAATGCTGGGGGTCGTGGACGAGGTGGTCGACGCGGTTCTGATTTACTCTATGATATTGAAATCACTCTGGAGGAAGTAGCAAAAGGAACGACAAAATCTGTTAAACTCAATAAATTAGCTCATTGTGCTTCTTGCAAAGGTAAAGGGGCTCATTCGTTTACAAAATGTTCATCTTGTCAAGGTTCAGGATATATGCGTAAAATTCAAAAGACTCCGTTTGGTGTCTTCCAACAAACTGCGCCTTGTTCTACTTGTCAAGGTCGTGGTGAGAAAGCAAGTGATACCTGTAAAGAATGTAACGGTGAAGGCGTCGTTCGTGAACGTAAAGAAATCGAAGTTACTATTCCTGCTGGAATTGAGGATGGTATGCGTCTACGTGTTACTGGAGAAGGCGAGGTGGGAGGAGCAGGTGGTCGTGCGGGAGATTTGTATATTCAAGTTCATGTCAAAGCTCATGCTCACTTTGCAAGGCAAGGGGATAATTTGGAAATTACTATTCCTATTTCGTTTACGCAGGCTACACTTGGTGATGAAATTGAAGTACCTACCATTGACGGTACTGCTGTTCTCACTATTCCTGAAGGGACGCAATCAGAAACAACATTTCGCATGAAAGGTAAAGGTCTTGCTCGTATTCAATCCAGTGGACGTGGCGATCAGATGGTAAAAGTGCGTGTTGCTGTTCCTACAAAAATATCTAAGAAACAACGTGAACTGATTAAAGAATTGCAGGAAGAGAAAGCAAGTACGGGATTTTTAAAACGGTTCTTTGGGTGAGGATTTTTCTTTCGGTTTGTTGTTTCATATTTTGATTATATTTACTATTTTCCCGTTTACTTTATTATTTACTTTTATTAGAAAAAAAGAAAGAATTAATATCGTTGTCGCCGAGCCATAAACTGCAAGAATGCACGATCTTCATCATGGAGCTCGTTGACGAATTCTCCATATTGGTTTTCAACATTATATTCTTTTTTAGTTGTCATGGTATCACCTATGGGAGAGAGTATTCACTAGTTTAAGAACCCAAAGAAAGAATCCTCTGAATGTCAGTTCTAGATCCAACTTCTCTTTTTTAGTTAGATTAAACAGAACTTTTTCTGTTGGTTATCCTATGAATCCAATAATGGAAGAACTTTAAAAAGCATTGTTTCCCCCTTCGTAATCATCTCTGTTTCTATAACGATGAATAATGTATCCTCCAAAAACAAGAACGGCGAGTAAAATTGATCCTAATAATATTATTCTCATGTTGGATTTGAGTTTTGTTTCTTGAGCTTGAATGGCATTTCCAACTAAGACATTTTGAGTTGGTGCCGTGCTTTGTTCCTGTTCTTTTTCTTTAAGAAGTTCAATATCATAACTTTTTGAGTCCATAGAATAAATATTCCAATAATTTACTTGTAGTTCAACATTATACTCTCCTGGTCCATACTCTCTTGTATCAAGATATTCCTGGATTCTTTCTCGCATGAGTGGAGGGATATCAATTGGAGATGTTCTAAAAGACTCCAACACGTTTTCATCTCGTTTCAAAATAATATTGACAAATACGTTTTCAATACGTTTATTCCATTTATTGAGGAGCTCAAGAGTGTATTTGTTAATAGTATTGGCTTTAAGATATTGGTCAAAATAGGTGATATCAATCTCCGGTTTTCCAACGATTAAAGTTTTAATTACTTCTGCTTGGTTTCCATCATAATATGTTACTGCAGAAACTTCATACTCTCCATAATCAAAATCATTTTTATCTACCTTTAATTCAAAGATGGCTCCTCGTTTAATCTCCAAACTTTTCTCTTCTGTACTCAAGACGAGCGGAACTTGTTCTTTATCATTAACATAAAATTTTGTCTGAACTTTATTAATATCTTCTTTTCCAACATTCTCTATTTCTGAAATAAAATCGATGTATTCTCCGCGGTCATGAAAATTTATTTTTGTTTTCACATATTTTTGTGGATATGGTCCATGAATCATAATCTGGTGCTTCAGAATGATCTTTGAACTCATGCCTTGATTTTCATTAAACCCTGGTGTCGCTTGGACAATGATCTCTGCGGTAGAAATTCCTGGGGGGATAGATTCTGGTAGCCGCACTGAGAAGTGAACTGCTTTTGCTTCATCATCGGAACGGAAATGAATTTGAGAATCATGAATTGTAACATATTTGGCCATTTCACCTTCAACCGATACAGTCACACTATTTTCTTGGTAATCACTATTTACTACCCATACTTCACCATCAAAAGATTTTTCATACTCTGCTTCAATTGTTGTTTTTGCAGGCCTAATTCCGAGCCCCAATGCCATAGTTGCACCTAGGATGAGAAAAATTAATAGTAATCCCGTTCTTGTTGCAGTTGCTGTTTTCATTGTTGTGATATACTAAATGTAACTGTTGAGTTTTTTGGTCCTATTGGTTCTGTATCTGGTAATTGCACTAATATGTCCGCGAGAAAATCATTCTTGAAATCATGCCAATCAAGACCCCAAACGTGAGGCAATATGGTAGAGTTAACCATGTTGATAAAGCTCGTATTGGAATGTGTTAGATTAAATGCTCCTGTTTCGTTTTCCCGTATTTTGAATTGATAATAACTTGAAGGGAAAGGAACAGAACTAAAGTAGGAAGTAGCAGAGATGGTCACGTTAGCAATAATGTTTCCTACGTTTTCTGCTCTAAATGGTCGCGGTGTTCCTGATGTGGTGTTGGCGCGTGTGAAAAGTGAGACACTACCAAAGTTAATGGTGTCCTGAGTAAGGGTAATTGCTAGATAGGAACTGAGGGTGAAATTGGATACATTTGAATATGGTCCAAAATCTGTTCCATCATTGGCTCGCACTCGCCAGAAATAGGTTTTGTCTACATCTAATTCTGTTGAAATATTATATGTAACATTACCTGAAGTAAGGTTACCAATTCCGGTGACATTTATTTCCAGATTGTTGAACAAAATGTTATCATCTATAACAAGGTTGTAGGTAAGTTGATTACCATCGCTGTCATTGGATGTTGTCCAATTAAATTGCGGGGTTCGTACGATGGTAGTGGTGAGATTTGATGGGGCTACAAGTAATGGCGCGCTAGGTGGACTATTGCCTACTGGTTCATTAAGAATAGTGATCGGTGAGCTCATTACTCCCACAGAATTATCAACGCTATCACTCACAGTGACGTTGACTTTCCAAACATCATGAATTTTAAGTTCACTACTGTTGATAACCAGATTTCGTTGGGTTTGGTACATGGTTTTGAGTTGTTCTGGTGTAAGGCTGCGATTCCAAATTTGAACATTATCTACAAATCCATCTGTGGCTGAACCACTCCATCCGGTTTGCGCTTGTCCTATCTTTAAGGGTGAGTCAGAATTATAAGTTGCTTGATAAGATAAGTCAGAGGAATTATAATTGCCGTTGAGGTAGAATGTAACATTATTATTGTAAAATACAATAGAAACAAGATTCCATTCATTTAATGGTACTGTATTTGTTGTTATTGACACATCTTCGATTCCTGCAGAATTATAACATTGAAATGCGAGCGTCGAGCTCATTCTCATTATACATCCTTCGTATGTTCCTGCTCCTTTTCCTTTTCCCATGACATGTTGGTTGGCTGTTGTCGATATTGGTTTGTACCAAAACATAAATGATTTATTTGTTCCAAAATCAAGGTAATCTTGGTCATTGATTACTATTGTGTCGGTGCCACCATGCAAACTATACATTCCTGATCCGTTGATTCCCCCTTGCGCATACCATGATGGTCCACTTACGACTCCATGATTATGGAAATGTGAATAGTCGGTAGTGTTGGTAGTATTACTTTTAGCTTCAAAAGGCATGTTTAGCAACATCATTTCACTATTGTTGACGAGATAATTAGCGATTGTTGTTGTTCTGGTTTGGTCTGCATCGATGATCGTTGGATACACCATAAGATCTTGAGCAGAGGTATTGTCTTTTGTTGATGAGTTAAACGCTACTGTTACTGTAGGGATAGTATTAGCGCTGATGGTTACAGCAGTACTGGTTTTATTTTGTCCATCACCATGAGCATCGTTGGGGGTTATTTCACAAGCCCATGTTTCGCCTTGTTGTAATTCTCGAAATGAGGTAGTGTTGGTTTTATTTTGAAAGAGAAGTTTTACTTCATCTGTACTAAGACTACGATTAAAAATGAGTAATTCATCTATGTGTCCATCAATGTTATAACTATTACTTGCACCTCTTCCAATCTCTAACGCGGCGGTGTTGGTTGCGGGCGTTGTTCGCGTTCCTGGCGTGCCTTCTACACCGTTAACGAAAATTCTGATTGTGGAGCCATCGTATGTTCCAACAACATGGTTCCACAATGTAGGTGTAATGGTGGCGTACGCGTATGCACTGCCATATGCACTTACCCAAAAATTTATTTGACTGCTGGATGAATAATATATTCCATATCCATCACTCCACCCAGTACCACTTGTTTTAGCAAGGATTGTGTCAAAATTAGCAGGGCTAACCTCATTCTTGGTCCAGAATGAGATACTATAATTGGTTACGAAGTTAAGACTAGCATTATTTTTTATTGAAATATAATCATCAACGCCATCAAGTCGATATGCCCCTTTGCCATCAAATCCACCGGTGGCATTCCAGAATGCTCCACTGGTATTGGTTCCATTATTATTGTACCCAGAATAATCTTTTGTTTCGCCGCTGTAAGTTAAAGAGTAATTTTCAAATGGCATGTTGAGAACAGCGATTGATTTATCGTTGACTTTCCAATTGTAAATGTTTTTGACAGGGTCATTTTCAAAATCCGTTGTAGATTGATTGTAACATGCAAGATCAGTAGATGTTGAAGTAGTTGCATCGAGTGACTGAATAATTGGTTGAAATTGAGTGGGTATGTGGTTATCACCAAATGTGATAGAATTACTGCAAGTGCTATTTGAAGATTCGAAGGTATCATGGATTGTTACGCAGGCTTTCCAGGTTTCGCCGAGATAGGTTTCATTTTGTACAATAACATCGGTTTGATTTTGATAAAGTAGTTTTACTTGGTCTGGTGTAAGTGTGCGGTTGTAAACGCGAAAATTATCAATTGCTCCTTGAAAATATTCTGTGTAAATTTCGGCAAATCCGCCTCGTCCTATACGAAGAAATTTATTTGGAAATGAACTAGGGGTATATGTTAATGAAAGATCATCTACTAGCGTGCCATTCTTATATTGGCGCAATATTTTGTTTGATCCATCAACTGTAAAAATAATATGTGTCCAAACATTAGTATCTGCGGCAAGAGTGACTGTTTTTATTTCATGATTAAGTCCATCTCCAATATTTATCTGGTTTCCATCCCAACTAAAGGGGTCATCTTTATTTTGGGAACCGTCGTTTGTGAATGCAAACGCTTCATGTCGTGTTCCATTTCGCATTACCCAATATTCAACACTAAAATTTTTTGTTATTTGGGGGACTTGTTCAATCTGAAGGTAATCGTTTGCTCCATCAAAGATATAGGCGCCTGTTGTACCATATCCAATGGTGCGATTCCAGACAACACCTCCATTTTCCGAGCCGTTATGCGCGTATATAGAATAGTCATATGCATTGTTGGTGTTAGTGCCATTTACTCGTTCAAATGGCATATTTACTACTAATAATGGCACATTATTTTTGTACCAATTAATAATATTATGAAGTGTAAACCCTTGCTGACTCGAAGAGTTTAGATATAATGTTAAGTTGTCATTATCACTATATGTGTTGTGGGTTGTATTTAAGAGAACGGATGTAAGATTTGGGGTGTAGCTTGAAATGGTGAGTGTAAGAGGAGAGGTAGTGGAAGAATCTGTTGCATTTTGTCCTGTAATTGAAAGTGAAATTGAGTCTCCTGTTGTAAAATTTCCTGGCTGTAGGGTATTAGTAATATAAGAATTTGGATTTACGGAGAGATTTGTTAAGTTAAACTTATTTTGTCCATTTATTGACCAGCGAAAGGAAACATTTCCTGTTGCGTTACTGCTATATGTTGCTTGCGCAATCAAAGGTGTGTCAAAATATGCGATTGAAGGAGTAAGATTATAATTAGTAATGAGATACGTAACCGTTTGATTTAATCTAATGTTATCAATAAACCAGGCTGGTTCGTAAATTGCTCCTGTAAATAATCCTGTAAGCCTAAATTTAAGATCGTGGCTGCCAGAATATGTAGAGGTATCCAATGTAATATTCTCTGCTTGGTAGTCGATACTCAATCTGGACCAGACTAGCGTCGAATCAATAAATGCACTAATGTTGAAATAACTGGATATGCCATAGTAATCAATATATTTTGTATCAAACTTTATGTCTGTTACGTCAGTGAGATCAATGGTTTGCAAAACTTGTGAATAGACTCCAGGGACAATATTAAGGACGGGGCTACCGCCTGCTCCAGTTGAAGTGTCTTGTCCTAAAAGATATACATATGATCCTTGTGTTGGAACGTAATTGGTGGGTGCGACACGTCCTCCTGTAAATTCTGTGTCAGTTTCTGAATATACCCATTCTGTAGTTATGGCGTCTTCAAAACTAGGGTTGGTGATACTACCTAATGTGCGGTAAGGGTTCTGACTCCCAATACCACTGCTGGTATATTGTTCTTCTGGGATTGGTGCTGTTGTTAAGTTTGAGGTTGGTGTTTTGACCGTAGTGTCTACATTTGTTATGGCTGCACCAGTGATACTTTGTGTGTTTTGTGAAGAGGGTGTTTGTGTTACAAATAGGAAACTGATACTGAAAATAATGATTAAGAGCGCAACTGCTTTCCATGCGATTTGTCGGGGGGCTTTTTTTGTCTTTTGTTTAGGTTGTGGTGATTCTACTATCACTTCATAGCGAGGAGTGTTGCTTCTTATAGTCTGAGGCAGGTTGTTTTTTTCTAGTTCTTTTTCCACGCGACGTTGTCGCGATTGCCAAGGGTCGCTAGTCATGTTTTTGTCTCGCCCGTGTTAATATTACTTGTATAGATGCAGGGGTACTTTGAAGCAACTGGGCTATTGCAGGAATTGAAAGCTGATAGGTTGTTGTAAGATATAAAACCACATTTTCAAACACGCTCTTTTTTCTAGATGAAAAGAGAGTTAAAGGTATGATAAATGTTTCTTCTTTGAGAGGAAAAGGTTGTTTGCGATGTTTTATTGCTCGTTGGTAGGTAGCCCACATACTTTTTTGATTTCGATTTAGAAGAAGGGCGATTTGTTGGAATGTAAGATGTTGGTTTTCTTTAAGATATTTACAGAGAGCTTCTGCGGGATGAAGATTGTAATTAAATATTGAACAGGGGATCGTTTTTTGAGGGGATGTTTGGGTATACAAGGTGATTAATTCTTCAAATTTAAGAGAATTTTTTTCTTGTAACCGGCGTAATAATTCTCTAAGAAGATCTTTTTCATGGTGGGGTTCAAGAAGTACAATGGGGCTTTGATTCGCTAAAAGAGGCATGCGTAGTAGGTAATATTCTCTTTTTGTTTTTAAATATTCTTCTTTTGTTGATAAAAATCTATATTTGTTGTCATTCTTTCTATTTATATTAATTTTATTCTTTAAATATTAATAAATTTTCTTGATATATTATTTAGCTAAACTTATAAAGGCTTTGGTCTTTGAAATACACATGGTGTATGCGAAATTTAAACAGAAATGCGCGATTTGTAAAACAAATCAAGTGTTAATGTACTCCATGCGTCAATTTCCAATCTGTTCAACGTGTCAGATGAAGCGGATAAATCAAGAAATTGAAGATCCTGTGTTTAAAAAATTCTTTGATATCCCTGCTGATTTCTATGAAAAATCTCAATTTTTACGTAATATCAAAGAAGCGTATATCCGCTTTGGTTCTTTGACTGAGAATCAAAGAAATGCATTTCTTAAAGCTGTTGAAGATATGAAAAAACCGAAAGTTGAGAAACCTGTAAAAGAAGAAAAACCTGTCGAGATCACGATTGATACGGATATTTCTATGCGGGCGAAACGGTTGGCTGCGAAAGCGAAGAAAGCAGCGAAGAAACAGGCTAAAGAGGAAGAGTAGAATTTTGATTTATTGTTTAATTATTTTGCTAGTAATCTATCTAATGTGTCTTTCATCCAGATTTGATTCATAGTTCCATTGGGAGAATAGCCATTAAATCTTGAATCCTCTGTTCCGTTTTGAAATACGATAACAAGGGGAATTTTTGTTGCACCGTATTTTATAGCGGCTGCATTTTCTGTATCTATGTTAATGCGTACAAATGTTGCTTGTTCTTTGTATTGGGTTGCTACTTGATTAAAGACTGGTTCGAGAAGTTTACAAGGTCCGCACCAACTAGCGTAAAAATCAACAACGGTTGGTTTGGGTTGTCCAATCAATCCTTCTAATTTTGATCCAGTCACATTGGGTGTAGAATAATATAATATCTGGGGTTTTGGTTGGTAATGACTTTTTTCTTTTGCTGCAGGTTTACTTGTTCTTTTTGGTTGTGAATTAACTTCTCTTAAAATAGGCGGGGTTGAAATTAGTGTGGTCGCTGAATAAGGGGCAGACGAGTGTATCAGTTGTGCCACATTTGGATTGGGATCTGTTAGAGTTGGGGCACTTGATGGTGAATCGGGAAATGTTTTAAAATAAACCTCCTGACCATAATACGCAACAGTTCCCGCACTAGCTACACCAAAAGCAATAATAGCTAAGCTTATCAGTTTATCATTACGATAATATTGGGCAATTTTTCTGTCTAATGCTTCCTGTAATTCATTTTCTTTCATGGTGATTTTTATTATAGCTCCGATGGTTGATCATTCTGTTAATTCTTACTCGCACCTTCCTTCAAGTGTTGATTTTTTTGATCTCGGCTTTCTTGCCATTGATTTAGGGTCTATCTACCGTAGCTTCTCTACTATCTCTGGAGTAAGCATTGATTTGTTTTAATCGAGTAATCGCACTTCGTACACTGCACAAGCTTTGTCATCAAAACGACGAAGATCTACTCGGCTTGATCCTTGCCATTTGCTACTGTCTTTAATAGGATCCCCCGTTCCCCTTTCTTGTGAAAAGAAGAGTTGTGCTTTGTAATCAAGAACGGCTTGTGAAACAAATCTATTTTCATCACATACTACAACGCGATAAGAGTCCTTTTCTTGGTTAAAAGCAATGTTTTGTTCAAACTCTTTTGCAACTGTTTCTGGTGTTACTCCCGTTGGAAGTGGGCACCAAACTTCCATTTCTCTACGTCCATAATCCCAAATCTCCCACCGTGTAAGTACATGGTCATTATTGAAATCAATTTCACTAGCCAGTGATTCAGCTCGTTCTTTGTTTTCCTCTAAAATTTTAAATGGGATGTAGAAACCGCTTTGAGATTCATTACATTTGACTTCTTTTCCATTAGCACTAATTTCAAAGGATCGTGCTTTGGGAAGGTACCCAGTTTGATGTGCGAGCACTTGAATAAAATCGTTTCGTGCAAGGGGATCTGCAACATAACTTTCTCCTATTAGCTGTGGACTAAGATTGTCGAGAATTCCATCATACTTTGGTCCTCTTGAATTTTCATTTTGACGAGATGAAAAATTAAATGAACCGTCTTCATTTTCTCTTGTTGCAGAGATTTGAGTAGTTCCATCTTCATACACAGTGGTCGTCTGTTTCCAATTGTCAGCAAGATCTTGGTTTGTGATTTGTGGTGTTGATTTTGGTATATCTGCTTGTTCAAATCGCTGGTAGGGATTTTGTGATCCGCAACCTGCAACGATTAATGTTAATCCAGTTAATGTTTGTTTCATTTTTTATTTCCTCGATGATTATTCAAATTCTTTGCACCAATTAGCTTCTCGAAGTGCTCGGTCTGCGCATTGTTTTTTGTGGTCTTCGTAGAGTGATCTTTCACACACTGCAAGATCAGCTAGGTATTGTTTATTACACTTAGAATCATCACTCGTAGCTTCTACTTCTTCGTCAAATTGGCTTCTTGTTTCGTTAAATCGCTCTCTATTTCGCTTAACTGTGTCCTCAAATCTTTGGCGGTTTTTCTCTCTTAATTCATCAAAACGCTCATTACTTCTGCGTAGGGTGTCATCAAATCTGCGGTCTGATTCTCTCACTGCTTCGTCAAAACGTCTATCGGATTCTTCAACTGCAGCACTAAACTTTTGATCCATTTCTCTTACAAGACGACCATAGGTTGCTTTTCCATCTTCACGTTTTCCATCTTCGAGTTCTTTGCCTTCAATCTCTTTAGTGTAACTGGGCTTACTAGAAACATAGCAGACAAATCGCGCAAATGAATCCAGGCCTCGTTCAGTTTTTGTATTTCCTATTTCATGGGCATGGTATTTTCCTGCTCTATCCTGAGTAAGTGAAATCTTAAATGCGTTATAACTTTGAGTTCGGAGTAGGTTCTCTCCTTTATCTTTAAAATAAGAGCTAGTAGCTTTGAACTGAGCATTGCCTTCTGGTTGTGGATTTTCTCCAAAACCATTTGTGAAAGGGCCGCAGGATAATGTTTCATCGATTGTAACTCCACGTTTTTGAAGCGATGCGATTGCTTCTTGACGTTGGGTGTCATTAATGGTCTCAGATTGATTAACCCCTGGTGCCGTTCCACCACACGCAGCTAGCGTCAATGCAGTTAAAGTTGAATAAAGTGTTTGTTTCATGGTTGTCCCTCACTTAATTGTAATTAACAAGTGACAACACTACTTTTTATTATATTTAATTTATAGAAGTTATATAACTTATAGAAAATTTTAAAAATACCATTCTTATTTTACTCTACATGCAACGTAAACTTGTCAAACAGGGAAATAATGCACTTACGGTTACTCTGCCTGCTAAATGGCTTCAAGAACATAATCTCCAAGCAGGAGATGTAATTGAAATAGAAGAAGAGGAAAATCGGTTGGTGGTGGCTGGCAAAGGTGCGTTACGTCGCAATGAGATTACTCTCACGCTATCGCGCTCAATGCCGATTCATTTAATGAAAATAAAGTTGAGTAATGCGTACAAAAAGGGATATGATATAATCCAGGTTCATTTTGAGGATCATTCTATATTTAAAGAAATTGAGAATCTAACTCGTAATCTCATTGGGTTTGAGGTTGTGGATGTTGCTGATAAAAAATGCACGCTTCGAAATATTTCAGTCGAGATGGAGAGTGAATATGAATTACTTTTCAAAAAAAGCTTCTACTTGTTAAAAGAAAATATGCGTAAGATTGGTGAAGATTTAGTAACAAATTCGTTTAAGCGAGGCAATGAGGTCCATGAATATCGCGAGATTATTACTCGGTATGCAGACTATGTTAAACGGATTTTCAACAAAAATTTACGCTTTCGCGATACTTGCATCTTTGAATATCTTATCGTACGCGACCTTGAGAAGATTTCTAACGAGGTAGATTATTTATATCATTATCTTGAGAGTTCTTCTATCAAATCATCTGAGAAAACAAGGGCAATAGTAACTTCAATTTTTCAAACTGTTGACGAACTTTTTAGTTCTTATTTCAAAAAAGACATTTCCTACTTAGAAATGTTTGCAAAACGTAAAGACCATTTTATGAATAAAGAGTTGCTAGCTTTACTTAAAGATCCTAAAATAGATCATCATGTCGTCCTGCGTTGCGCAAAAATGATGAGGCGCTGTCAAGATATTGTTGGGCCGTTTTATGCGGTGTATCTTTAAACTGCGTTTTGTATGGCGTGTGGAGCTACTAAAGTTTTTCTTGCAGCTTTCTCGAGAGCTTCAACTTGCGTAGCAGAATAGGCTTTTCTTGCATGATCCAAAGCTCTGTCTAAATGATATTCAAAACTTTCTTGCCATGCTTCTATTGTTTGGAATGTTGAGGGGCGATCAACAATATGTCGACAAACACGCAACTCTTCATACACGGTTACAACATCATATATTCTCTTAAACTCTGCACCTTGTTGCTGGTCTGTTATGCCTGATAATGCAATATAGCGATCAAGTTGTCGTTGTTGTTCTTGAGTGCTTAATTTGTGAGAGCGGGCTCCTAGATATTTGGTAATATCTTGTTGGGGTATTCCCCTTCGTGTCCTCTCTAGGTCAGCAAATACGATTTCATTATCTTCATTAAGCAAGAGATTTTTTGTGTGACAATCACCATGAATTAAAGCCTGGTGTTGAGTAGCATATCTGTCTAATTTTTTCATAATGCCCATTCGTTGCATTTGTTGGTAAAGCGAAGTATTCTCATTAGCAATTTCTTGTCTTGCACTTTCACTATAAGGGACGAATCTCATCCTTGTGGAAACAACTTCTTCGGTGTTATGGCTGGGTGCAGGAGTTTGATGAAATTCATACACTGCATTGGTGATCATGTCCAGTACTCTCTGGCCTGCCCTTCCCTGTAGTTCTTGAGCCGTTGTTCGTAAATTTGCAAATGGCGTTACTAATACGTAGGATGCATTTTCTCCTGTCTTATCTTCAATTGCACAGATGGTTAGTGTGTCATATGTTTCTGTTTGGTCATTATTTTTCTCTATTCTTGCTGTTACTTTGGTTGCTCGCGCTTGTCCAACGGTTTTCACCTGTGAATATTGCGCGAACCAGTTTGTTAATGTTAGTTCAGTATCACGTTCTTGCTTATCTGAAAAGAATTTCACGAAGGCTTCAATGGTTTGATCTGACCCGCTTTGTGGATCTGTACCTAGATAGAGACTTATGCGAACATTGGGATTTTTAGAGCTAGGATCTACTATTTGTTCAGTGATTGATACTTTTTCTAAATCTGCTGCTTGTAGATATGCTTCTACTCTTTTACTGTCGCTTCCTACGTGGTGCTCAAGTGACATTGAATCATTAAAAATCTCTCGAATTAAACCTGCATACTTATCACGATCAAGATAATCACCCCATTGATTTTGAACAAGTTTAAGGGCATTCATTGCAGTTACAGCTTCGCGTGTTTCAGTGCGATCAACACCAATGATATCTTCAAGGGTACGTTCTTCTCTGATTGCTTGTACCGCGTCCCATTGGTAGGGGGGAAGATTGATGTCGAGGACGGCGCGTGCTTGTGTTCTTTTTCGCTGAGTAGTATATTCTTTTTGGAGAAATTTTTTGAAATTATGGTAGAAATATTTGCCTTCTCCTTTTTCATCTGTACCTAAATGGGTAGAATCCATATCATGCCAAGAATTAGTTCTAAGATAGGTATTGATCCAGTCGCCAATAGATTCAAAACCTGACCAATCTCGAAGGTTGTATGATATTACTCTGCGACGGATTCTTTTTCTTTCTTTTTCGTCAGAGGTTTGAGAGCTTATCCAAAAATTAAATGAAGAATAAAATGAAGCACCTCCTCCTTGCTTATCGTTGAGAAGTTCTGGGGTGCTCATTTTGTGCCAGTGCGGATTTTCATTGTAGAGTTTTTTCCAGTCAGTAATAGTGGTTAAACTAGAGTAGTCATTTCTGGTTCTTAATGCCATTACTTGCAAGAACTGCTCTTTTTCTTCTTTAGTTCGGGCAGTACGTCTTGTCCATTTACGATAGTTGGTCCAAAATGAGTTAGAATCAGGTGATTCCTCCATTTCGTTGCGAGTACGTCCTTTCCATTCGGGGTGATTTTTATTACGAAATTCAATCCACTCATCGACCGTTCTTAGATTTTCATAGCGTTCTCTTTGTCGGCTAAATATAGAATTATAATTAACTTCGCGCTGTGAGGTATCGCTTGTGTTACTTTTATTCCATTTTTGAAATTCTTTGTAAAAGACATTTCCTCCTAATTTAATGACTTGCCATGCTGAAAGACCAGCCCATTCAGGATGCTTTTCTTTTTCCTCAATCCAATCTTCAACGGTTTTGAGACTATTGTAATCTGGACGTGTCCTACGCTTTGATAGGGTGTGATCTTGTATAACTTGAGTTACATTTCCTATGATACTCTCCAAATCAGGTGGATTTTGACTCATTTCTCCCCCTCATCTTTTAAGAATTTAAGAAGTGCTTGCTCAACCACATGACTTTTATTGCGAAACGAACTACTGCGTGTGAATGTGCGTAATTTTTCTACTGTTTGTTCGTCAAGCGAGCAGGTGAAGACTTGTTTCATAGGCTAATAATTATTATTAGTATTATTTAAATCTTTCCACAATTAACCACTAACAAGTAGTAAACTAAAAGTTCTTCCCTCCTACGGGAAAAGGGAGACTTATGTTATCTGCTTCTCTTAGTGTTATTATGAAAACCAGAGACACGTTATCTTCATTGGAAATTGAAGTTGGGTTAGAGCAGGGAACCCTCACTGAAAGCCAAATCGGCGAATTCGTCGATCTAGGTTATGTTACACGACGAGAAGGACAAGTGGCATTGTATTCATCTGCTGTTCCGGATGTTTCATTTAATTACAGTTCACGTACTATGAGGCAGATTGAGCCTGATGTGTTTGTGACTCCTGGATTTGTGGATTATGTAAACCAAAGTGTACGAAATAGGATAACTCCAAATGTAGGCGAAGTAGAAATGCCTCGTTATTCTGGACGAAGTCAAGTGGGATATTCAAGCTAAATTCTTTTAAACTAATTTTCTTTTTTTTGGATAATGGATCCAATTTTGCGTTCACAATATCAACATCTTCTGTCTGAAGTTGAAGAACCAATTCGTGAAATTGTTAATGCTATTTGGGGTTTAGAATTTGTTGTGGATACGGGCTATAGTTGCTGTGGGCATGTAAGAACAACTAACTTTATGGGTGGTATAGCAAAAGGAGTTGCAAATTATCCTCATCGAACCATGCTTGAAATTGCATATTCATTAGATCCTGCTCATCTAGGGCGACGTTTGGGATTTGATCAAGCGTTACGGGCTGTGGTTGTTAATAAGCATGAACAGAAATTATGTTTTAATAATATTTGGGAATACGAATCTGCTACATTGCCTTATTCTCGTGTCCCTCAACCAAATTATTCAGTACTCTATCAGGGAGATATAGGTGGAAAGGACAAGACAACGATGCAACGTGTTCTTGAAACTGAAGAGCTTCTCGTTGATTTCTGGGAGGCTGTTGCAACAGCGGTGAGACACTATAATCCACGAGATAAAATTGGTCCTATCAAAGGAAAAAGCTTTCAGCAAGTTATTAACTGGGCGCATTGGGGTACAACACATCCTAATATTGTTACGGGAAGATTTGGTTAAAAGAGTTATGCTTCTTTTTTTTCGTTATCTTCTAAACTCTTTTTTCGCATTACAAATGTTCCTATTGTAATTGTTAGAATTAAAAGTATGGCATATGTTGAAAATTCAGGTACTGCGGAGACGGCGGTGTAAGTGGTTGTTACGTTGTATAATAATGGTACTACGCTAGCGTTTTCTGTTTCAAATGAAAATTTGTATTGGAAATATTCGCTGTTGTTAAGTGATGGGGTTGCTGTTAGGTTTCCTTGGTAGGGAATAAATGTGGGGTTTAAGCATGAACTATCACTACAGCTTCTCATACTTACATTCATTTTGAGAACGCCTCGTTTATAGATGTCTTGAATTTCTTGTGCACTTAGCGTGCGATTCCACATAGCTACTTCATCCATCCATCCACTAAAATATTCTGTTCCACTTTTTCCTAAACGTAATGCGGTTGCTCTGTTTTCAGGCGCTTTTCCTGTTCCGTTCGCTTCTTCTATTCCGTTAATATATAATCGATTTGTTCCTGAACTATCAAAACTTGCAGCGATAAAGTACCATTCATTTTCAACAATAGTGGTGTTACTGCCAATCCAGTTGGATGTTGTGTTATATACTCCTAACCAAATTCGGTTGGTTGTTACTAACCCTTGGTTTAAAGTAAGAGAGTAATATCCTGCTCCATCGTCAACAATGAGCCACTTGTGATCTCCATTTACCAATGAAAAATTTGCCCATAATGCAACTGTTGCTTTGGAGGTAACATTTAATGCGTTTAAGCTTCTAAGTGTAATATAATCTCCTCCTCCATCAAAATTTATTCCTGATTTAAACTTCCCTGTAATACCACAAGATACTCCTACTGGAGTTCCGTGAGTAAAATATCCTGATTTATCCTCACTTTGGTTATTACAGTTGGTATCGTCCATATGTAACAATAGTGCATTATCGCTCATATTGATGGCTCGCAGTAGCGTTCCTGTTTCGGTCGTTCTGTTGTCTGGTAATGGGTTTTGGTAGAGAACTTCCTGAGTCCACGAAAGCGAATCCCAAGAAGAAATGGCATTGGAATCAAATACTTGGCTGGTATAATTTCCCGCGCTAAAACTAGAATTAAGTTGCACAGCAGTGCCATTATAAAACGTGTTATTGTACGTTCCGGAGTTAAAATCTGTTTGGGTAATTGTTGTTAATGTCAGAGCAAAACCAAGAGACATAAATATAGTAAAAACTATCAAAATCCATTTTCCTCTTTTGCTCATTTTAGTAGAGGATAATTTAGTTCGTTAAATATCTATCTATTTTTGATATTTTGGATATGAAGAATTGCTTACTTTCTTTTGATCTCTTTAATTCCATTCATGTATGGGACTAAGATATCGGGAATTTTGATAGTGCCGTTCTTCGTTTGACAGTTTTCCAGAATTGCTACCATGGCACGTGATGTCGCAACAACAGTACTATTAAGAGTATGAACTAATTTATTTCCGTCAGCAGTTTTGTATTTCATGTTAAGCCCGCGTGATTGATAATCAGTGCAGTTTGAGCAGGAGACAACTTCGCGGAATTGTTCTTGGACAGGCATCCATACTTCTAGGTCATATTTTTTCGCAGCAACAATGCCAATATCGCCTGTGCAAATGTTTACTTTGTGAAAATGCAAGCCAAGGGAGGTAAAAAATTCTTCGGCGTTTTTGATTAATTCTTCATGCAGTTTCCATGAATCTTCTGGTTTACAGATGATGACTTGTTCTACTTTAGTAAATTGATGACCACGAAAAATTCCTTTTGTATCTTTGCTGCTTGATCCGGCTTCTTTACGAAAGCATGGGCTTAACCCGATCATTTTGATAGGAAGCTGTTTTTCATCGAGTACTTCGTTCATGTACATCGCAGTAAGGGGGTGCTCACTTGTCGCAATGGGGTGGAGGTCTTCTTCTTGAACTTTGTAGAGTACTTCTTCAAAATCGCCAAGAGGAGCAACGCCTTCGTAGGGTTCACGACGAATCATATAAGGGGGAATGAGAAATTGGTAACCTTTCTTGAGCATAAAATCAACGGCGTAGCGTTGGAGCGCGAGATCGAGCAGTGCTCCTTCGTTTTTAAGAAACCAGAAACGAGCCCCTGATATTTTTGCAGCGCGTTCAAGGTCTGCGATATCTAATTCTGTTAATAGGTCGACATGACTTTGGAGTGGGAACGTGAAGGTTGGTTTTTTACCAAATAACTTAACAACTTGGTTTTGAGTATCGTCAACGCCGTAGGGGACGCTTTCATGCAATATATTTGGCAGTGAAGAGAGGTTTTTATGCAGGGTTGTTTCAAGAAAACTCATACGCGCTTCTTTTTCGGTGATGAGTTTAGGAACTTGCGCAGCTTCTTCTAATAGTTTTTTAGCGTCTTGGCCTTTCTTTTTTGCTTCAGAAATCTGAAGGCTGAGTTTATTGCGGCTTGATCTGAGTGTGTCAATTTCTTTTTTTAATGAAAGCCATTCTTCATCAAGTTTGATGGTCTCGTTAAGAAGTGCAAGTTTTGGTTCATCTTTACGTTTTTTGAGATCTTGTTTGACGAGATCAGGTTGTGTACGAATGAGTTTAATATCTTGCATGGGCATTGGTGAGAAATAGAGATATTTAAAGGTTGGTCTTTAATTCGCAAATAATTGATAAAATCTATTTTTGACCGGTTACTAATTCTACTGCTAGTTTTGCAGCTGTGACGCCTACATGTTTAGCTAAATACCTTACTCTTGATAGGCCGTCGGAATGTTCTGTGATAATCCTCGCTTTTGAGAGAGCTCCTCGAACCCTATTTCTTAATCTTGTCTTGGTATCTTGGATATCATTGTAGTAAATATATGTTGTCTTATCAACAAGTCCTAGGTGATGTCCGCTTACTAGAAATCTGGCGATAAATTCCATGTCTTGTCCTCTTTTAAAATGAGGGTTAAAAAAGCCAGTCTCTTTTACTGCACTCGTTCTATAAAGCGTGTTAGGCAGAGAAAATGGAACTAATACCTCTCCTAGAATTGCCTCTAATAGCTGTTGTGGTTCTCCATATTGTTTAGATCTTCTTACAGAACTATTGTATCTTGATCTATATTCGGTATTGCCGTAGGCTGCATCAAAAGTTGGATGTGTTTTGAGATATTCTACCCTGTCTTGAATACTTGTAGGTGGGAGTTCATCATCAGCATCAAGAAATGTAATATATTCTCCTCTTGCTTGTTCGATCCCTTGGTTTAATGCACGAGATCTTCCTCCATTGTTACGCTTAAGCATAAGCATTCTGGGATCACGATATCGAGAAAGAATTTCCGTTGATTCATCACTTGAGCCATCATCAACAACGATTATCTCCAGTTTTTGGTAAGTCTGTTGTAATGCACTATCTACGGCTCTTTCTACTGTGCCAGCCATATTATAACTAGGGATAATTATTGATACGAGGTCCATATTATTTTAGAACACTCTCAGAAACCAATGGGTCAAAAATTAGTTTTTATTATAAATTTATCTTTAGTTTACCGCAACCTTTATAAGTAACCACCTATCCCAACCAGCAAACCGTATCACTACCCTGTAGAATTATATGTCAGGTTTGTAGGAGGTTATTAATTATGGAAAAACAAGACATTCAAAAAGCTTTACAAGAACTTAAGAATGAGCCTCAACGTAAATTTGCTCAAGCGTATGATCTTGTGATTAATCTCAAGAACATTGCCATCAAACAAAATCCAGTTGATTTTTTTGCGCTTCTTCATTACGGTCGTGGTCGTAAAATTAAAGTTGCTGCGTTCGTTGATCAACAATTAGCTGATCAAGCAACAAAACATTGCGATCTCGTTATTCGTGAAGCAGACTTTGCAAAGTATGCTGACAAAAAAGTCGGAAAGAAGTTAGCTCGTGAGTATGATTATTTCATTGCTCAGGCAACAATTATGCCAAAAGTGGCAGCTGCTTTCGGGAAATCTTTAGGTACTTCTGGAAAAATGCCTAATCCTAAATTAGGTTGTGTTGTTCCACCTAACGCGAACCTTGAACCACTTGTTTCTAAATTAAATAAAACTGTTCGTCTTTCCGCTAAAAAAGGAACTAATCTTCAGTGTACAATTGGAAAACAGTCACAACCTGAAGAAGAAGTTATTGACAATATTTTAGCTGTTGTTCAACAAACATTAAAACAACTTCCTAATGAGTCTCAAAACATCAAAAACATTGCTCTTAAACTCACGATGAGCAAACCCGTGAGGATCTAACCATGGTAAGCGATCTTAAGAAAAAGCTTGTAGACCAACTTGTAGCAGATATTAATAATCATGCTATTGTGGGTCTTTTGGACATGGAAAATCTTCCTGCTCAACAACTTGCTAAAATGCGTACTACTCTGCGAGCTAAAGGCGTTAAAATGAGTATGGCTCGTAAGCGAATTTTACAAATTGCTCTTGAAAAATCTGGTAAACCAGGTATGAAAGATCTTGCTGATCGGGCTCGTGGTATGCCAGCATTACTTTTTAGTAAAGATAATCCTTTTGCTCTTGCAACATTACTTGCAAAGAACAAATCTGAAGCACCTGCAAAAGCAGGACAAACATCTCCTAAAGATGTTGTGGTTAAAGCTGGGGCAACTTCTTTTGCACCAGGTCCAATCATTTCAGAACTTGCTGCTGTTGGTATTAAAACCAAAGTAGAAGGGGGAAAATTAGCTATCATTAATGATACTGTCGTCGTTAAAGAAGGTGTCGTCATTTCACAAAAAGTGGCGGAAACTTTAAAACGTCTAGACATTAAACCTATGGAAATAGGTTTAAACCTAGTTGCAGCTTGTGAGGCTGGCTTTGTATTTGAGGCGAAATATCTTCAAATTGATGAAGCGCAGTATAGCCGCGACTTTACCCAAGCAGCAACATGGGCTCTCAACTTGGCTGTTGAGATTGCTTATCCTGCTCATGGTGCAGTCGAGACTCTTATTGGCAAAGCCTTTAAAGATGCAAAAGCTGCTTCAATTGAAGCTGCTTTCCTTACAGTGGAAACACGCGAGGAAATTTTAGCTCTATCTGAGCGACAAGCCAATAGTGTTCAACACGAGGCGAAATTAGATTAGTTGGAGGATTGAAAAATGGAATACGTTTATGCCGCAATGCTGCTTCATAAAGCAGGCAAAAAAATTACTGAGCACGATGTTAAAGCTGTTTTACATGCTGCTGGTGTTCAAGCTGACGAGAGTCGAGTAAAAGCACTTGTTGCTGCTCTTGAAGGTGTTGATATCGAAGAAGCTATCAAAAAAGCTGCTATGGCTGCTCCTGTTGCTGTTGCTGCTGCTCCTGCTGCTGCTCACGCAGAGAAGAAGGATGACGGTAAGAAAGCTGCAGAAGAAGCAAAGAAAGCTGAAGAAGCTGCTGCTGCCGGTCTTGGCGCACTCTTTGGATAAGCTTTTTTGTTATTTTTTTCTTTTATATTAGTTATTATGAAGGTGTACATGAATGGTTGATGAGCAGGTTGAGTCGAATACTACGCGAAAAGAGTTTTCTGATGTTCGTAAAGAACAATCATCACTTCGCACACAAGTTTCGACCATTAATAAAGACAAAGAAGATGTTTTCCGTCAGCTTCGATCTATTCGAGATAAAATTGCTGATCGATTAGCTCGTGTCAATGCTCTCAAACAAGAACGTGATGCTCTTACTACTGAAGTTAAGAATCTTAAACAAGAACGTGATAAGCTTAATGATGTTGTAAAAGGGAAAGCAAGTCAACGAAAAGATATTGATGAGAAAAAACAACATCTTATGGGCAAAGTTGATGTGAAAGAAGATCCCTCTCGTTTACGCAAGCAAATTGAACAGATAGAATCTCGTCTTGAAACCGATGTCATGCCTTTTAACAAAGAGCAGGAATTACGTAAAGTTTTGAAAGACTTGCAAAATAAAGTTAAAAAGCTTGGTGAATTAGGTGAAGTTTGGAACGAAGTTAAATCATTTTCCTCTGAATTCTCTGTTGATCGTAAAAAAGCGCAGGAATCTCATAAACTAGTGCAGCAAAAAGCACAAGAATCTCAAGAGAGACACGAACAACTTAATGCGTTGTATGAAGAGATTAAGAAGTTACGTGAAGAAGAAAAACCACTTGTGGCTAAGTATGTTGAGTTCAAAAAACAGTATGATGAGTCTAAGGTTAAACTGGAAGATGTTTCTGGTCGCGCTGGAGAAATGTCTAAACATATTGAGAAAGAAAATACTTCTCGATTTGATCAACAAGTGAAAGTGAAGACTGATGAAGTCAAAGAAAAAATGCGTAAAGGCAAGAAGTTGACGACTGAAGATATTCTGGCATTTCAAGCTTTGAAGGATTAGGATTTTCTGTTGTGTTTTTTCTAAGATATTTTTTAAGATATAATATTATTAAAATTTATTCCATCTTTCCTAACAAATCAGCCTTGGAAATAATCCCTTTAATATCACCTTTTTCTGCGACAAGAATGATTGGGTAGGTGGTGAGAAGTTCAGATATGCTATGGATGCCCGCTTTGAGTGTGACAATAGGGGGTGCGTCTTCCATGACGTCTTTAGCAGTCAACGTGGCAATTTTTTCTCCTTTTTCAAGGAGTGTGTTAAGAAGGATGCTCTCTGTTACTAATCCACAAATACGTTCTCCGGCAAGCACGGGGACTTGAGAAATACCCTTGGCTTTCATTTTCTTGATAACTTCACGGATTGGTTCTTTGTGGTCAACAAAAATAATTTTTGGATTAAGCAAATCTTTTGCTTTAAGTTCATGCTGCTCTTGTAATTCTTCCAGAGCATGAAAGATTTGCTGTGCTTTGGTAAATGTGGGATCAACTTTACCTGCTTCAATTTTCGCGATAAGACTTTGTGAAACACCGGCTTTTTGGGCTAGCTGTTTTTGATTGAGACGAAATTTTTTACGTAATTTGACGATTTCTTCTAGCTTTTGAATCATGATTGGGTGTTTTTATTACTGGAATATATATGTTATGTTTTTATTCAGATATGAATATTCATATGGGAATAATTATGACACGATTGTTTATATAATTCCTCATTTGAAAAAAGAAGTTATGACTTACGAACCTACAACTGCTGTATCGACGCACTATTTACTACAACCGACACCTGCAACTCTTTTACCTTATTCTGCAAATCCTGTTTCTGATCTTTTAGAAAACCCTTGGATAAGAAGACATGTAGATCGAGGATTAGGGGGGTTTACCTTACTAGATCATATCGTTGGTTTGGCAGAACATGTAGCAAAAGCAACTCGAGGAGATACAGATCCAAGAGTAACGCAAGGATTAGCATATCTTCGCGAAACACACCCTCAATTATTTTCTTCAAGAGGAAAACAACAATAAATTACTAAAAAGGTGAATATACTATGACAAGCGGAAATTATTTTTTTACATCGGAGAGTGTTACTGAAGGACATCCTGATAAAATGTGCGATCAGATTTCAGATGCAATTTTAGATGCTATGATTAAAGATGATCCCATGTCTCGGGTTGCTGTTGAGACATTAACAAAAACAGGGTTTGTTGTGGTTGCTGGTGAAGTAACGACAAGAACGTATGTTGATATTCAAAAAGTAGTTCGTGATACTATTCTTGAAATCGGGTATAACAAACCAGAGTTTGGCTTTGAAGGAAGCACGTGCGGCGTTCTTTCTGCTCTGTCTGAACAATCACCTGATATTGCTCAAGGTGTTAATGAAGGAGAAGGTCTTCACAAAGAGCAAGGCGCAGGAGATCAAGGTTTGATGTTTGGGTATGCTGTCAATGAAACTCCTGAATTGATGCCTTTATCACTTATGCTTGCGCATAAAATTACATCTCGTCTTGCGAGTGCTCGTAAACGCGGCGAAATTTGGTATTTACGTCCTGATGGGAAATCACAAGTTACTATTGAGTATGAACATGGTAAAGTAAAACGTGTTGATGCTGTAGTTGTTTCTACACAACATCATCCTGATGTTGATCTGGAAACTATTCGACGTGATGTTATTGAAAAAATTGTTAAACCAATCTGTGGTCATTATGTTGATGAACGAACAAAGTATTTCATCAATCCTACTGGTACCTTCGTTATTGGCGGTCCTGTAGGGGATGCTGGTGTTACTGGTCGTAAAATCATTGTTGATTCATATGGTGGTCATGGACGTCATGGTGGCGGTGCATTTTCTGGAAAAGATCCTACTAAAGTTGATCGCAGCGCAGCATACTATGGTCGTTATGTTGCAAAAAACATTGTTGCTGCTGGTTTAGCTGATCGTTGTGAAATTCAAGTTTCGTATGCAATTGGTGTAGCTCAACCTGTTAGTATTCATGTTGAGACGTTTGGCACTGGTCATGTTGCTGAAGAGAAAATCGTTGATCTTATGAAAAAACATTTTGATTTCAGACCTAAAACGATTATTGATCAATTAAATCTTCGTCGACCAATCTATCGTAAAACTGCTGCGTATGGTCACTTTGGACGTAATGATCCTGATTTCACTTGGGAGAAAACGGACAAAGCAGAAGTTCTGCGACGAGAAGCTGGTTTGTAAGAGTTTTTGATTTTTTAATTTTCTTCTTTCTTAATTTTCTTTTTACTATTTTTCTTTTGTAGGGTCGACAATATCAAAGTGCGCTTGGTTAGGTAATATCCAACCTCGTGCGTGTAAAGAAATCATTCTAAAATAATCATGGATGTCCGTGTCCGCCGGCACCTGGTGCGGGGGCTGCTCGGCCAGCATTTGGTCTTGCAAGATAGTATATAAAACGTGCTCCTACTGCTGCAAGAGCTCCAAGAATAAGGCCTTGATACGTTGGGTCTCGAGTAATTTGATCTGATACTTGTGCTGCTTGAGTATAATAATCTGCAATTTTAGCTAAACCTTGATGTGGTCCGGTATAATTATGTAAGTGAGAAGATAATGCTGCTGATGTTAATGCTGCAGATGTGACTGCTACTCCGTCGCGATAAATGTCATCTACTAATCCTCGGCCTCTATTAAGATCCATGAGTTGATGTGTTGCAACTGCTCCGGTTGCGATAGGAACAAGTGAATCAACGAGATCCTCTAATCCGGGATTGTTACTAAATGCTCCGAAAATAGCTGCACCTGCTTTAGCTGCGCCATATGTAAGTGCTATATGTGTTGCTGCCCTTACACTTTGGCGATGTTGGTAAGCATGTGCGTACTCCATTGCTCCATTAGCAATAGTACGCCCTGCTGCACGGGTGGCATTAGCTATGGCTCTTATTGACATGGGAGAAAAGAATGAAGTCTACTTTAAAAATCTTTCTCAAATTAACTACTTCTTAGGAACAACGCTTCGTTTTCCATTCTCGATTTCGCGCAGCCACATCAAACCTATTTTAATCATTAGGCGGTTGAATTTGTCGGATACTTTGTAGGTCTTTTTGTACAGGTCATATTCAATTAGTCCCATGCCGCGCATAGGGGTGAGAATACGATCGTAAAATTGGCGTTTATTGTATGAAATAAATTCGTCGCGTTCTAATGGGGATCGACCTTTTTCTTTAAGTTGGGCACGTCCTTCATGAAGTTGTGTGGCAAAGACACTCATTTCTGTTTTGGTTATTTCACCGCTGTTCTCCCACATATATTTAATCAACATTTTGGCAACAATTTCTTGTTGTTCTGTGGCGAAAAGTACTTTGTATATATCTTCAGGTAGGTTGAACTGATCAAAAAGAATAACCATAATCTATTTTTAGCTTTATTTCTATATAAATGTTACCGATATGTATACTGGAAGCCTATTTTGCCCCGTTTTCTAACAAAATGTTGTGAAGATTGTTTTCAACATGGGTGATGGCATCTTTGGTTTTAGGAAAAATTTCAGATGGCTTGACAGTCTCACGAAACTCTTTACTGTGATGCAGGGTTTTGTAAATCTCAGGTGTAAGATCCGCAAGAAAAACAATTCCTTTGTGTTTCTTTTTTTGTTTGATGAAATCAACGAGACGAATCAGTGCAGTACTGTCAATAAATGGAACATATTTTAAACGCAGGATTGTGATGGGTTTTTTATTTTCAATATGTTCGTCGAGTTTTTTATCAAATACACTCATTGCGCCGAAAAAGAATGGACCATGAAGGGTGTAGACATTGACTACTTTTTTGAGTTGTTCGTTACGAAAGACAAATGCTGTCCCACTTGGTTCTTCAAAATCTTTCATGTGGGTAATATCAATGATATCCATTAATCGCACAAAAATCGATGCTGCTGCAAGAACCATGCCAACTTCTACTGCAAAGACAAGATCTGTGAATACTGTAAAGCCAAAGGTTGCGAGTAGCACAATGGTTTCTAAGCGACTGATTTTGAAAACCATTCTAAATTCGTGCATGTTAATCATGCGAACTGAAACCACCATAAGAATACCAGCAAGGAATGCTTTAGGAATATATTGAGCAATAGGGGCAAAGAAGAGGAGTATCAAAAGAAGGAAAAGTGCATGAATTATCCCTGCAAAACGGGTCTTTGCACCTTCACGAATATTCACTGCACTGCGAGCAATTGCTGCTGTTGCGGGAATTGCGCCAAAGAACGGAAGCACGACGTTAGCAATGCCTTGTCCTACTAATTCTTTGTCGCTTTTATGTTTAGTATTAGTCATACCGTCACATACTACTGCGCACAGGAGTGCTTCGATGGTTCCTAATAAGGCGATGGTAAATGCGGCGGGAAGAACGCCTTTAACAAGCTGCCAATTAATATTGATCAGTTGAAAATCTGGTAAACCGGAAGGAATTGCTCCTACTTGAGGAATGGCAAGCGCTAAAACAATCACTGCTCCTGTTGAGAGAACAAGAGGAAATAATGATGCGGGAAGGTTACGAAGATAGGGAATACGATGAAGTATTTTTGGAAGCACTAGTAAACAAAAAATAGTGAAAAGGGTAACAATAATTGCCGTGGGGTTAGCGTTAGGGATGTTCTTAATGATTTCAATAATTGTTTCCCAAACATGTTCTTTTGATCCAATGGTAAGACCTAATGAATTGGCGATTTGACCTATGAAAATAATAGCGCCTATTCCTGCGGTAAAACCGGTTACGACAGGCATGGGAATAAATTTAACGAAGCGACCAAGTTTAGCAAAGCCAAAAAGAAGTTGGAAGACACCTGCGAGAAATCCAGCAAGCAGTAACCCTTCTATGCCAAATTTATGAACTGCTGAAAGTATTACTACAGTCATTGCTCCTGTTGGGCCTGTGATAGAATATACTGAGCCACCAAAGGCAGATCCGAGAATACCTGCAATGATTGCTGTGTAGAGACCCATAATTGGATCAACACCTGATGCAATAGCAAATGCGATGGCTAGTGGAAGAGCTACGATGGCGGTGATAAAACCTGCTTTCAAATCAGAAGAGAAGTTGTCTTGGAAATATTCTTTTACTTTGGTTTTAATTTGTGTGACATCCATCAAGGCGCACGTTGCGGGTAGGTTGTATTTAAAGATTGTTATTATCGAGAATTTGATAGGTTTTGTTGATTAAAAGTTTCCTCGCCATTGTAGTTGAGCACCGGTTTCTCCAATGCTTGCTTCTAACCAACTGGTATGTTGCTGGGAGTCAAGATCATAGCGAACTAGAACATCTGTCAATGGTCTTTTGTCTGTTTTTGGATTGTAATTTCCATCAAGGCCTATTCTTACTTTTGGATTGCCAAGGCTTAGAGTTAGGCCAAACAGGTTTTGGTTTGGGTTGTTGGTGTTTTTGTGAACTGGCACAGCAAGATGATATCGTGGATCAGCAACAAATGTTCCTAGATCAATCGTTGCTTGTGCAACAAAGTGGGCAGTTCCTACTCTAGCTCTTTCATCTGTACTATATGCTAGGATTGGAATTACACTAAATGGATTAAGTCCTTCAATGATTACACCTGCTCCTGCAAAATAACATAACTGCTGTCCGTCTGTAGTTAAAGCAGCTATTCCCACAGGACTTACACTACCAGTATTTCCAAAATATTTGAGCGCAAGATTGTGCTGTGTTGTTTGAGCTCCCTGCGAGAGAGTGTAGTGTGCTTGACCTGATGTAGGTCCGCGTTGACCGTCGTAAAAATCAGCATTTGCAATTGTGGGTGCTGTTAATAGTAATGTGGTTAAAGCTAGTGTTTTTGTGGTGTTCATTTTTTTCTCCAATGTAATAATTTATCCATTGTTCTTCCGTTTACTGGTTCGTAATCTATTTTGAATTCAGCAGCTTCAACAACTTTTTTAATAGTTAAAATTCTGGTATAGGCAATATCTCCATGTCTCTGAATTCCATCTTTAGATCTTTGTGGAGTTTCAAGTTGGACTAGGTATTGTTCATATGCGGAGAGTAATGTGGTTTCCATTTCTCTTAGAATTGTGTGAGTGTTGCTTGGGCAATGTTGTTGAAGGTATTCTACAACTTCAAAATTAGTTCCTGAAAGAGTTATCGCATACCAAATATGTTCTCTCGCTGCTGGGTCTGTAACATTTTCTAGATTTTTACGAAGAAGGATTCGATCTATGGCTGCCTGCGCACCTGAACCCTCAAAAAGTGAACCAGCGAGTTTTGCTTCTTCACGACCGTACGGGAAGTCTGGCGTGGCTAGGATTCTGTCTGTAAGTTTTTTGTAATGAGCTGATGCTCTGTTAAGAGTCCATCCATCTCCATCTTTGTCAATAGATTGGAAGTCTCCTCTTAAATATTGAGATGAAAAAGCCACGTCCTCTGTGTATCTACTTTCTCGCCGCCCTTGAATCTGATCTGCAACAATTGCAAGCACGCGTTCTAATGGTTTATCGGTATTAATGCTTCCATCCGTATGTACCTTCCGGCGTAGAAGTCTCTGTGCTTCTTCAGCTAATCGACCACTAGGGTCAAATACATGGAGTAGCTCATATATTTTTGAACTAAGATGTTCATAGGGAGGGGTTGTCATTTTTCACCATTTTTGCCATTTTAATCACTTTAATGTAACAACACCTGCTTGTTGCTTCTACTTAAAGATTTGTGGTGGTAATCACCACCTCTGGACAGAAAGTTTATATTGGGCGTCTCTTTTGGGTGTACTGGTTTTACCCATGTTTCAAGAACTCTTACAAAAAGTTGGACTTTCTCTTAATGAGTCACGCGTCTATGAGGCACTGTTGTTAGTTGGGGAGAGTAATGTTAATACGCTTTCTGTGAAGTCTAAAGTTCATCGGCGTAATGTCTATGATTCGCTTCATAAGTTGATAGAGAAAGGTCTTGCATCCGAGACGTTTGTGAAAGGTGAAAAACTCTTCAAACCCACTGATCCACAACGACTTTCTGAAATAATGAAAGAACAAGAAGTGTCGTTGAATAAGAGCTTGCCTGCGATGAAGAAGTTATATGATTTTGTTGAACCTGATGCAGAGGCATATATGTTTCGTGGAATTGAAGGTTTTAAAAATTATCTTCACCTGATTCTAGAACAAAGAGAGCCAGTTTACTTTATTGGTGCCAAAGCGTTATGGCTTGATCCACGGTTGAAATATTATCTTACTCATTTTGATGCAGAACGCAAGAAGAAAGGAATTAAATTTTTTCATTTGTTTGATTATGAAATAAAGACTGAGAAACCTGAGATTCTAAATCTGGTGGGTAAACCCTACAAGTTTCTTCCCAAAAAATATTCAAGTCCAACTTGTGTGGATGTCTTTGGGGACTATGTTGTGACGTTTGTTGGTGCAAAACCAGGTCAATTGGATGATGAACCTATCCAATTTGTGTTGAAAAATAAATTATTGGCAGATGGCTATCGTAAATTCTTTCAATTTATGTGGGATTTTTGTCCAGAAGAAAAATGATTAACGTGGATATTTCGTATATTTCTTGCATAATCTATCTCTTAGGTTTTGAGCTTCATTCATAGTTATAATCTGATCTTTATCATGGTCTGCATCATGGAGCATTCTTAGTTGAGAATCGATATTGTGTTGATATCTAAAAGGATTAAGATTTCCTTCAATATAGTATCCTTCTTGTATTTTTCTTACTTTAAATCCTCCTGCGTACATCACTGTTAATTCTGCAATTATTGCTTTGAGGTCTTTATGCGCAGTATACCCCTCCTGTAAACGAAGCATGTCGGGACCAAGTTCTGTTGGTTGTGAGGGTTTTTCTGTAGATGGTTGTGAGGTGGGAGATTCTGGAAAAGAGGGTAATTCGGTTGCCTTTTGTTCTTGCTCTTGCGCAAAATCCCGCTGATTGTAGAACTGTGGCATAGGTCCACAGCTTGTAAGAGAGAAGTACATTGCTACTGATGTAAAATGGTGAGTTAGTTTCATTTTTTTATTACCAATATTTTGCTAAGGAATGGTCATCACTAAGAATTTTAAAATCAGTGTATTTTACGTTGAACCCATTAGGGTCCGTTGTGTCAACGAGAACTATTTCTCCTCTAGGGCTGAGATGGCCCGCAACTGCGTGTTTAGTTCCAACTTCAACTAAGAATGCCATATTGCCTACTAGTCTTTCCAGGGTAACTTGAAGAGCGGCTGACTCACCACAGACACCTTCTCGGTCATAAAATACTTGCATTGCACCTCTGTACTCAACAGTATTTTGTCTTTTATCTCTGCCATAGTGTATATTTGATGTGACCCATCTAAAGATAGCTTCGCTTTTTTCTAAATCGTCCGTTATACCTCTTGTTAATTGCCTTGCAAGTCTTTGCATAGGCTGGTCGTATGTAAATGATGATCCATTAGGTTGAACAATTGCTCGAACATAGTTGCTTTCTTCTATTAATTTTGTGATTTTGTCATCGTTATTCCTGATAGAGTACCCTTCGATGATTTCAGGTAATCCTACTGTTTCAATTTTAATTTCTAAATTTTCTTCTAAGCTTTCAATTAATTTTGGTACTTGAATTCTATAATTTGGATGCTTTCCATTTGCAAGACTTTGTTGAGACCGCATGGATGCTACTTGTAAGCACCGGTTTAGAATCAAACCGAATGTTTCTCTGGACCTTGATTGAGCTAACAGTATAACGTAATGTGGTTCATCAAATGGTCCATAAAAAAACCATTCTCCTCTTGTTTGCACCGAAGGACAAGATGCCATTCTTCTTGCTAAGTTTCTCTCTAATTCTGATGCGCTTGGTCCATTAAACTCTGAATCGGTAAGGATACGTGTTTCTAAACCTACTCCCTGTGCAAACGTAAGAGTTTGAAAAAACGGCTCGTGGTCTTCGTCGTCTAGGTTACTGGCTGTAGCAAGGGTTACACTTAATCTATTCCCATTTGCATTAATATTTTGTGATGAAGGAAGAGCCCAGCTCATATAGAGTTCTTTATGGAAATTTTTTTCCACATTAAACCCATAAATGTTATGGTGATCTATTTTTGACATAATTCTAGAAAATAAGAGTTATTTAAAAATTTACTCTTGAATAGTTGTGACTTTTAAGCAATCCTTCTACTCAACGTCAAACCGTCTTTAATGTGAATGATTTCTGTTTCTAGTTGTGGATGATGTGTAACTGCTTCAAGAAAATCTTTAGATTTGTCCATCAGTACATTATCGGTAATTATATGTCCACCAACTTTGACTAGGTGGATACAGTGGGGAAGAGCTGTAAGATATTCGCGTTTTTCAAAGTCGATAAAGATAAGATCAAAATATTCTTTTTTGGTTTTTGTTAATTCGTGGAGATATGTAGGGATATCGGCAAAAATGACTGTTGCATTGATTTTTGCCTTTTCTAAATTCTCTTTACCTTCTTGTTGAATTTTAATACTTTTATCAATTGTCGTGAGATGCGCCCCTTCGCTGCCAAGGACTATGCCACTATACCCTGCTGCGGTTCCTAATTCTAAAATTTCTTGTGGTTTGAATTCTTTAATTTTTTCGTGCAGCCAGACTGCTTTTTCTGGTCCAATAATAGGAATTTTGCGGCGAATGGCTTCTTGTTCAAGCTCGATTAGAAACTTATTCATCTTCAGATTGTGGTTGCCCATAGAACATACCAATGCTAGGTGCTGGATGATTTGGAGCAGTATATTGATATCGTATGCCTGTGACATTCCATGCTGGTTCTATTCTTTCTTTTGAAGCGAATGGTTGGTTGGAGTGAAATCCTGGTTGTTGAGAATATGTTACTACAAGTGTATTGGATCTATCGTCTCTGTTATTTCCAATAAGGCTCTGTCTTGTGATTGTACATCGTTCATTTGGAACATAAATGATTCTGTTTTCTAAACTTAATGTAACACAAGAGTGTAAATCTTTTGTAGGTAATTTTTCTGTGCTCATTATTGCTGCCTCCATAACATCATCGCATCTCCTAATGAATAAAATCGATAATTTTCTTTGACTGCATGTTCATACGCTGGAAGTAATTTCTCCCATGCTACAAATGCACTGGTTAACAAAAGTAGTGAAGATTTAGGGAGATGAAAATTGGTAATCATAGCTTTGATAGGTGCGTTAAATTGATGCCCTGGCGTGATAAAGATTTGCGAATCTCCGGTTGTGGGAAGTACTTTGCCGTTATGCCATTGACAGCTTTCTAAACATTTGACAGTGGTTGTTCCAACGGCAATAATTCTTCCTGAGTTAATGATGTCGGCATTTTCTTGGTCGAGTTCAAAATATTCTTTTCCTGTTTTGTGATTGTGAATATCTCGTACTGGAAGAAATGTTTCAAACGAGATGTCAAGCCGTACTTTAGCAATTTTGATGCCTTTGTGTTTTATTTTCTCGAGTAGTTCTTGAGTGAAATGAAGTCCTGCAGTTGGTGCGGCAAGTGAGCCTTCTTTTTTGGCGAAGACAGTTTGATAATCCTCTTCAGGTACAGTTTGTTTGATGTAGGGTGGAGTAAGAAGAAGAATGTCTTCTGGTGCAAGTTCGTTATCAAAGAAGAGGGTAAACACATCATCTTTCTGTTTAGAAATATAGGCTCGATTGTTTGCAGTGAGAATGATTACGCCGGGATGAAGGTTACTGCCTTTGATTCGACTTTCATAAGCACAAGGGGCAATACGTTTGGTGAGAATAATCTCAACATTTCCCCCTGTTTTTTTGGTTGCAATTAGCTTACAATGCTGTACTTTGGTTTCATTGAGAACAAGAACATCTCCTGGTTGAAGATAGTCAACAATGTTGTAGAAATGTTTGTCTTCAATCTTACCATCTTCGTGAAGTACTAGGAGTTTGCAGTGGTCACGTGGATGCATTGCCTCTTGAGCGATATGTTCGCGAGGAAGTACATAGTTGTATGATTCGAGGTTTATTTGATCCATTGTAACAAATTATTCTCTTAATCCAGATAATGCCCTTTCTACATCCCTATATAATTCTTTAAGATGCACTCTTCTGGTTAGGTTTACATCTTTTTCATCAACGTAAAATAATGCTATTGCATCACTTGTTTGGTTACATATAACTTGGGGTGCTTCATTGAGATAGGTAAAAAAATTGCTCGAGATAGTGGGATCACGAGTTACAATCGCCATTCTTTTTCTTGGATGATATTGCAGATGTCTCTTTGCAACTTCAACTGTATCAATACCACTTATGCCTATCTGCGGTGGCATGCTTACTCTTTCAAAGTTTGCTGGTTTTAATGATTCTTTGACTTGTGAAATCTGGGCATGCAGTTTAACGTATGCCGCAACTGCTTTTAATATTGGTTCGGCGGTTCTAGGTATATTAACGTAACGTCCCGCTTGTTCTGCAAGTTCTGATCCTCGTCTTTCAATTGAGTCTGCATACACTGTTAATTCTCTTATTGTTTCTTTAATGGCATATGTTTTTGGTGATCTTAGAAGACTCATTTGCTGTTCAATTGCTTTTTGTGCTGCGTCTGTATCTGCGACTTCATATTGCTCTCTTATTCCAACAGTATTTCCAATTGCGGATCTGTCAACGAGTACAACATCATTTCTGTGTAAAACACTTTCTAATGAAACTCGTTCACATTGTTTTAACCAATCGTTAAATCCCATTCTTTTTCCTCAATTGATCCATTTTTGTGTTAACTCTTTGAATGTGTTTGTTTTTATCGCGTCGCGTATTTCTTGCATTAATTTGCTAAAGAATGCTAGGTTGTGGTACGTTGTGAGATTGTAAAATAAAAGTTCATCGGCTTTATACAAATGATGTATGTAGCCTTGGGTGTACGTTTTACATACATAACAATCACAGTGTGAATCTAGTGGTTCTTGGCTTTCTTTAAATTTTGCATTTAATACTCTATAGCGAAATTTATTTTCTACTGTGCCATCACTTTCTGGTCGAATAAAAATGTAGCCAACACGTGCTAATCTTGTTGGAAGAACACAATCAAATGTATCGATACCTAACGCGACGTACATGAAAATGTCATCCACACTGCCAATGCCCAGAAGATGTTTTGGTTTGTCTTGGGGTAGGAATTTGAGCGCATGTTCAACGAGGTCTTTGCTTTCTTCTTTAGGATCACCAAAGATGCTGCCAATGCCAATAGCGTCGAATGGTAATGAAGCGACAAACTTTGCAGATTCTTCACGGAGGTCTTTGAAACGACCTCCTTGCACGATGCCGTAGAGTGCTTGTGTTTTGTCTATGTTAAGTTTTTGAAATTCAGCAAGGCTACGCTGCTCCCAGCGATGTGTTCTTTCAAGAGATTTTTTGGTTGTTTCATAATCCGCTTCAATATCAAGACATTGATCAAACGCAAAGATCATGTCCGCGCCTAGTGCTCTTTGGATTTGCATGGATTTTTCTGGTGTGAAAATATGTTTTGATGCGTCAATATGAGATCGGAAGATAACCTGGTCTTCTTCAACTTTACAGAGAGTTTTGTTAAGACTAAAGACTTGAAATCCGCCAGAATCAGTGAATATTGGTTTATTCCAAGTGCTAAACTTGTGGAGTCCACCAAACCTTGCTACTGTTTCATGCCCTGGTTGCAGATAGAGATGGTAGGTATTACATAATGTGGCTTCGAATTGTAGTTCTTGGAGTTCTTTGAATGAGAGTGCTTTAATGGCTGCCTTAGTGGCAACGGGAATGAATGCTGGGGTTTTGAGACTTCCGTGGGGGGTTGAGATAATACCTAGACGTGCTTGAGTGTGCGCTTCTTGGTGGGTGATCTGGAAGTTGAACATAGGTAGTCTGGAACGGGGATTTTATATAAGGTTTATGTGTTAATTTTGCGGGATAGAAATAGTGTCATTTAAACGTACTTTTTCGCTGATAGGGAATGTAACATATTGGCCTGCATGAGCTTGACTGATGGTTTTTCCGTCTTCATTTTGCATCTCTTGGATGGTTTGGTTAGTGTTAGTGGTTTTTCCTTTTATATGGATAAAATCGCCAACTTTAAGGTTGGCACATAATTTCACAAAAGCGACGTTATTTTTGGCATAGTAATTTTCAATTTTTCCAACTTCTGTTTCCATTATTTTTTCTTTACGTTGCCGTGGTGCATCTTTACAAGCTGGTGAGCAAGTCTTGTTCATGGTTTTTGCGCAATCTTTACATGAGATAAAGAGTTTGTCACAATCAAGATTATGGCAGTTGTAATACTGCTGGTTTTCTTTTTTGCAGTGTGTACAATGGGTAATAGCAGAATCGGTGTGATGAACTAATCGATCGTCAAAAACAAAAAGTCCGCCTTCCCAATGACTTTTGGAAGGGGTGTCGTTTTGCACTTGATTAATATAATTAATAATGCCGCCTTGTACGTGGTAGACATTCTCAAAACCGTGATGCTTCATATAAGCTGTGGCTTTTTCACAACGAATACCACCAGTACAATACATTACGACTTTCTTGTCTTTGAATTGTGAGAATTGGTCGTTAATTGTTTTGGGAAATTCACGAAATGATTTAATTGGCATTTTAAGCGCATTCTTGAACCTGCCTACTTCGTATTCATAATCGTTACGCGCATCGATGATGACAAAATCTTCTTTATTCTGATACATAGACTCTAGTTCTTGCGGTGTGACATATTGGGCGCTTTGTCGTCCGTCAATAGGGTAATCGAAGGCACAGACTTCTTTACGTACTTTGACGACGAGTTTGTGATAGGTATTTTTGTCGTTTTCTTGTTCACGGAAGGTGAGATTTGGAAAGACAGATTGTAAGTATTGTTTGAGCTCTTCAATGTGGGGTTTGGTACCACTTACTGCACCATTGATACCTTCCGTGGCTATGAGAATTCTTCCTAAGATGTTTCTCTTCGCGCAGAATTGTTTTAGCGTGTCACGTAGTTCTTCAGGATTTTGAAGCAGGGTGTAACGATAAAACGAGATGGTGTTGTAATTCATACTGGTCTTATTTATCCCTCTTTTTTTTAAAATGTAGGACAGATTTTTAATTAAGAAGAGATCTCATCTTTTTATGGTTATTTCTTACACTCGTATTCTTGCTGACGCACTGACAAAAATTCAGTTGGAAAAATACCAACAGTTTATTGTTCATCCTGATGAGGTAGTACGGGATTTAAGCAATACTGATGAGATTATTTGGAAGTATGGTGAAGTAAAATGGGACATTGTTGAGTTACTTAATGCGCGCTACGCGACACATTATGATCTTTACAATTGGATTAATGAGAATCCTGCTGATGAAGTTGCATACTTTTTGAATGAAGCTGGTTCAAATACATTAAGTTATTCTGATTATAAAGCTCCATTTCGATTTCACCTTTGGTTCGGCGCAAAGGGATTTATTATTGGCATTGAACAGAAAGGTAAGGGATTTGATGCTCGCAGAGTTGATGAAAAACGATTGAAAGAAAATGAAGGGGCGGCGTTTGATTTCTTTCGCAATTGTCAGGGAGAAGTATTTTTTGATGATGCAAAGGAAGCGAGGGTGGTGTATTTTATGGTACGAGTCGGGTAAGATACTTTTGAGGGTCATGTCCTGATTCTTTGAAGTATCCACGTTCTGTTGTTAAATTCTGTTCATAGCCCTCTGCAACTGCTTTCATTCCAATAAGTCGTCCAATTTCAGTTTCAATTAGTGGCCGTGCTTGAAATTTTCCATCTTTTACTCCTACGAGAAGGGTGCCATATCGTAATCGATCTACATAATCTGCCATGTCTTTCTTTGGAATTACAAATGGATTAATTGGCACTGGTCTTGGTTTTCGGGCATATTTTACACGTAAAGCGTGATATGCTGCGATTTCATGAGGGCTAAAAAAGACTTCGCTTGCACCAACACCAATTGTTTTAATTCTTCGTTGACTTTGATAGAGTGTATCTTCTGGATTTGCACTTCCTTCAAGATCCCAGACCATGCTATAGGCTTTACTTTCCTGTCCTTTCGGAACGCGTGGTACTCGTAGAAGTTGAAATTTATATTGTTTAGGGGGATCATGGCGTGAAGGTGCTTGCATAATAAACCCCGTTCCGTAGTTGAATTGTTTACCAATAATTTCGACAAGATCAGTAAGTGAGACATCAAGATCTTTTAATAATGGTTCAAGGCTGTTATCTTGTACATATTTTACGTTACGTTCAAGCTTTTTTCGTCTTTCTATTAACGCAGTTGCAGATAATGGTTTCTTCGTTCCATATTCTTTTTGAGTCTCTAATTCAGTTTCAAGGATTGGTAAACCAAGTTTTAGAAAAGCAAGATTTTGAAATAGACGTAACTCTACTCCTTCATGAGCATTCATGAATGTTACAACTCTTCTACGACCGTCATTACCCTGCCAGCGATAGCCAAGGAATACTTTGTCAATATTTTCTTCTTTTGCATTATGAAGTCTGTCAAATGCAGCTTTAAGTACCACTTCTGGGTTCCACGGAACGGTTTCACGTCCTGTTTTTGATACGCCAGATTGTGCGTCTGCACCTATTACTTTCCTACGTACATCAATAGAATCAAGATTTACAAATGGGCCTGTTTCATATGCAGTTAGTTGATGTGCATCTCTTCCAACTATTCTATAAGCATGAATGGGTAAAATCAAAAGTTGATCGTCTCGTACCTCTTTTGCTGCTTGAATTGTTTTCTCATGATCAACATTGTATGTTCCATCAACAAGCGTACCGAGATCTGCTTCATGGGTAGCGATAACGACTTTTCCATCATCAACAAGTCTTGCGAGTGCTCTTTGTGTGAATCGAGTAGGGCCAACTGTATTTGATACTATTTCAGTTCTGGTCCAAGGATCGAACATATCTGCTCGTGCATCTGAAAGGCTAATTATCATTATCTTCTCTTTTTTCCATACCTTTTTTAAAAGCCTTCTGTTCTGAATTGGTAATGTACACTCTTAAGCATCTTCCTGAGGATTTTATTGTAGTAGAACGTGCATCACTTAAACTCACAGAAAAAGGTCTCTATCTCTACGTTCGCTGTATCAAACGTGAACGTACAACATTAGAAGTTATTTCTCATCTAGCAAAAGTCTTAGGAATTTTTGAAAAAGATATTGGTTTTGCTGGTACTAAAGACATGCATGGAATAACTACTCAGTTTCTCTCCTTGCGTAGTGTTAAAGCAGAAAGACTCTCCAACCTCAAACTTCACCACGTCCAATTAGAAGTTGTGGGATATGGCGCAACTCCTCTTTCATTAGGTGATTTGGAGGGTAATTATTTTGAGATTACTGTCCGTGATTTGGATGAGAAGAATGTGTTAATCCCTCTTATATTAAGTCCAAACTATTTTGACGAACAGCGTTTCTCAACCAGAAATATTCAAGTTGGTCGTGCTTTGCTTAAGAAAGATTTCAAAACAGCCGCAGGATTGATTGATCATACCTCCTGTGAAGAATATTTGGCTGCGCATCCTACTAATCCTGTAGGAGCAATTAGAACACTGCCAGATCGCTTAATTCGTTTATATCTAAATGCGTATCAGAGCTATTTGTGGAATGAAGCGGTGGGGTTGTATTTGCGTTCTGTCGGCAAAAATGTTAAAGAGGTTGCTTACTCTGCTGGTTCGTTGGTGTTTATTGATAACCAAGAAGACTTTTGTGGTTTGCAGTTTCCTCTTCCTGGCTTTGGCAATATGGGCAGCAATGACCCTGCCATCGAGCAAGCATTGAATACTATCCTTACTAAAGAAAGCATGACTGGGGCTAATTTTGTCATTCGTCAAATTCCTAATTTAAGTCTTGAAGGTGAGCTGCGATCGATGTTTGTGCCAGTGAGTAAGTTAAAGATTGGTGAATATGAGAACGATGAATGTTTTGACGGGAAGTATAAAGTGAAGGTTTGTTTCTTTTTGCCGAAGGGAAGCTATGCAACGATGTTTGTGAGACGGTTGTTTACGACTTAATGGTTGAGTAAATTAGAATGGAAGAACGAAAATTACCTGTGGCGTATCATGGATCAGAGTTAGAAATTGCAGCCTACGTTCATGCTGGTGCTTCTGATCAATGGCTTTTGTGCCTGCATGGTTTACAGACTAGTAGAGAATTATTTCAGGGCTTATTACAAAGATCTCCTCTAAACGGTTATTCCTCTCTTAGTATTGACTTCGTCGGTTTTGGCGACTCTTCTAAGCCTCAAGGATTTTCCTACGATTTACGTGATCAAGCACGAATTTGTGAACGTCTAATTTCTGATTTAGGTATGAAAAATATTTACGTTACTGGTCATAGTATGGGTGGTATGGTAGGAACATTGCTCTTAGATATGATCCCAGACAAAATAACTGGGTTTGTCAATCTGGAAGGAAATCTCGTAGCAAAGGATTGTGGTGCAAGCCGAGATGTAGCTCAAACTCCCTATGAAGAATTTCGCCAACATGGTTTTGATAGACTTAAAAGAAACATTGCTGAGTCGGAAGGATCAAACACTCAAGGGCGAGTCAAATGGGTTGGTCAAATTCCTGCCCACGCGTTTTATCGCGCATCTACATCAATTGTTGCGTACTCTGATAGTGGGGAATTATTACCTCTTTTTCTCAAAGCTCCTGCAAGAAAATTATATGTATATGGAAACCGCAATGAGTATAAAATTGCACCACTCGAACGCCGTGTCGATGTAGCGAGAATACCTAAAGCAGGACACTTTATGTTTCAAGATAATTTTGAAGCTACGGCACAGGTGATTGAAAACTTTGTGTTAACTTCTCAATAATCTTCACTTACTGCACTTCTTACACACGCCTGTCACATTGATCTGGACATGACATATCTCACCTAGATTTCGTTCTTTGAGAAAATCGATTTTTTCTACGTTGATGTGTTCGATGTTGCCGCATTTCTCGCAGATGAAATGGGAATGGTTCTTAAGGTTGCGTGAATAGACTGTTTTTTTGCCGCAGGTGAAAGCATGAAGACTTCCACTTGTTGCACAATCTTTGAGGAAACGATAAATTGTTGCAATGCCAATCTGGGGATATTTAATTTGGACTTTGGTAGCTAGTTCTTCAGCGGTGAAAAAGGTTGAAAATTGATTTAGGTTGGAGGAAATAATTTCTTTTTGTCTGGTTTGGCGAGTTTGTTTCATTGGCATCTTAGTTTCTTATTGATAATCAAAATCAGTAACCTATTTATATCTGTTTAGCTTTTCTGTTCTTATGAACTTAATCATATTATACACCATTTTGAGTGTTTTGGCTGTCTCTTTAGTCTCATTTGTAGGGATCTTTTCTTTATTTCTCCAACGCAAGAATCCTAAAAAAGTATTATTAATCCTTGTGAGTCTTTCTGCTGGGACATTATTTGGTGGGGCATTCTTGCATTTGCTTCCAGAGGTTGTGGAGAAAAATGGGTTTACGCTTCAAGTCTCGCTTTTCTTGCTGTTAGGGGTTGTTGTTTTTTTCATTTTAGAGAAACTCATCCATTGGCATCATTGTCATCATCATGGAATTTCTGAACCTCATTGTCATTCTGAGAGTAATTCATCTAAAAAGAAACATGAACATCAAGTTTCTCACCATTCCTCAAAAGCGATTGCTCCACTCAATCTTATAGGAGATGCAATGCATAATTTCTTAGATGGGTTAGTTATTGCAGGTAGTTATCTTGTTGATGTGCGCGTAGGGGTTGCGGCAACGATTGCAGTTATTTTGCATGAAGTTCCTCAAGAGATTGCTGATTTTGGTGTTCTGATCTATGCTGGTTTATCTAGGGCAAAAGCATTGATGCTTAATTTTGCGTCAGCAGCAGTTGCTATTTTGGGAGCAATTGTGGGTTTGTTTTTTAGTTCTGCTTCAGAAACATTTAGTTCGTTTATTTTGCCTTTTGCTGCGGGTGGTTTTGTGTATATTGCGGGTTCAAATTTAATTCCTGAATTACATAAACACGGGGAAATGGAAGAATCAATTTGGCATTTCATTGCGTTAGTTGCAGGAATTGGATTGATGGTTGCAATTACATATTTGGAATAGGTATAGGTCTAGAAATATAGATATAATTTTATAAACAATTTTTTATTTTCTTTCTCATGCTTATTCGACACGCTACTCCTACCGACATTCCTGCTTTAATTGAAGTTGATCGTGAGGCCTATGGGGAGACTGGTGCATCAAGAGAATACTTTACTAAGAAGTTTTCTTCGTTTGCTCAAGGTATTTTTGTTGTGCAAGAGCAGGAGAAGGTTGTTGGTTTCATCGTTGTTGAAGTTTATGGGAATAATGATGTTCCCGTCGATTTTTGCAATCTTAATGTACGATCTATCTTACCTCTAAAATGGATGTTTATTGCGGCATTTACCACGGCAACTAATTATAAAGAAAGAGGGGATGACACAAAACTTCTCGAAGCTGCGGAATTGCTAGGTAAAAAACAAGGTTGTATTGCAGTGTATGTTCCTCTCCCCCCAGATCATCCTTTTGAAGGCAATGGGGTGTTTGAGTTTTGGCGAGCAAATGAGTATCGTCCCGTAGGAAGCATCCAATGGATTGCGCCGACTGAGAAATTGATTGGCTGCGATCTCTTTATGAAGAAATTGTAAGATAATTTTTTAATCAGATCTCTCTTTTCCTTACTCCATGGAAATCTCTTCTCTTCCTATTCTAAAACAAGATGAACGAGGAACTATCTATGACTTAGGCGGGAAGGCAAAGTACATCGTGCGTAAACAAGGATCCATTAGTGGGGATCATATGCATAATGTTGAAGAAATTTTATTTCTCTTGAATGGAAAAGTCGAATTAACACTTGGTAATGTTATTTCAATCGTGGAAGCACCCGTGAAAATTTCTATTCCTGCGCATACACATCATAAACTTCTTGCAATAACTTCCATAGAACTGGTGGAATTTCGCGACAATTGACGTTTTTAACTAATAATGTTTATATACATCAAAACCTTCCTCTATCTATGCACAATCAACTAGAAAAACTAGGTTTAACTCCTGGTGAGAGTAAGGTTTATCTTGCTCTTTTGAAGCGAGGTCCTAGTAAAGTTGGTGATGTTGTTAAGGAATCTGGTGTTTCTTACTCTAAAGTCTATGATGTATTAGAACGTCTTGTGGGCAAAGGTTTAGCAAGCGAAGTTCTTATTAATGGTATAAAACAATATCGAGCATTGGAACCGTATCGTTTATCTGAATTATTAGCAAAACGGGAGAATGAAATTGCAGAACAAAAAAAGATTTTTTCATCTCTTTTACCGGATTTACAGAAGATTTCCAAAGATCAAGGTCGTAGTAGTGCGGAAGTTTTTGTAGGCTTTGAAGGACTTAAAACAGCCTATGAAATCTTACTAGAGGAAAAAGGAAAAATTTTACGTTTTTTCTATCCCCCTCATGATGAGAAGGCAGCAACTTTTTTTCAACGTCTCTATCCTAAAATGGTTGAGGCGAAGATTGAAATGCGAGGAATAGGGACAGTTGCTCCTGTCAATAAACTCCCTGTCAATATTAAGATTCGTACCGTTTCTTTTCCTGTACCGGGAACTATTGATGTTATTGGAGATAAAGTATTAATTTTGTCTTGGTCAGATACGCCTACGGCAGTGTTGATTCATTCTGTTGAGATTGCGAAACACTTTGAAGAGTATTTTGATGGGGTTTGGTCAAAAGCAAAATAGTGTTACTTTTAAGTAGTATTTTGTGAGAAGATTTTTAAAATAGAGTTTGTAATAGTTTGATTATGTCTGGATCAACCTCACTTCAACCAATCAATTTTGCATTATATCTTGCTGAAGATTTATGCCGTACTCGTTCTGCGGACTTAGCTTTAATGGGTTCTCAAGTAGATGCATATCTTAAAGTACGTCCTTTGTATTCTGGAATTTCTCATATCGGGAGTGATGGTTTTCCTGCTCCTCGTTTAACATTAGAAAGAGGAGGTTTTTTGAGCAAAAGAGAGACTCAAGAAGTACCAACTGATATCTATGTTGCTGGTCGTTCTTTAGATGCTGTTGTAGTAGATTTAAATTCTCGATTCCGATGTTCTTCAAAAGATGGTACTTACAATTTAGGTAGCGATGTAGATTCTTATCGTACATTATTATCAACAACAGATCTTATCACCCAAATTAGTTTTTGGTTTGGGCGTATTTCTGGTTTGGTACATTTAAGACGCGTTCTTGAGAGAAGTAATGGTGTCCAAAAGTCTGATGCCTCTTTCATCTCGGATTATACTCCTCTGTGCAGGGAGTTTAAAGGATGGAAACTCAGACCTCATTTTCCTTCGGGGACCCAATACTCTTTGCTCTTACCTTCTTAATTGAGACCATAACCTTTTTAAAAACAGATAAGAGTTGGTCTTCTAATTGGGCCTGTAGTCTAGCCTGGATAGGACATGTGGCTTCGGCTGAAATAATCCAGATGACACCATAGGACCCCGGTTCGAATCCGGGCAGGCTCAGTTTTTTTCTTCATTCTTTTTTCATTCTCCCTCCATAACATTATTAAAGTCTACAATTGTAATGTATCTTTAAGGTGGATAAAATGGATGTTAATGTCACGCAAACAGTTGCAATTCTTGTTGATGGTAATAATATTGAACGTAGTATTCATGAGGATAGTGGAAATACCAATACAATGGTTAATTTTGATATCTTGATTCCTAAGTTACTTAATAATCGGGGTTTGAATCGCTTGCTTTATTTTCGTGAAGGTAAAGCAATTTCTTCAAAATTGGCAGAACGGCTTCATACTCATTATTATGGGTCGGTTATACCTTGTCATAAGTCAGCAGATATTCCGTTGACGATTAAAGCAACGCAGTTGTCTTCTAAAGTTGATACTATCATCATTCTTTCAGGTGATTCCGATTATGTTGATTTAGTTGCGCATCTTAAATCAGAAGGTGTGCGTGTGGAAATTGCAGCAGTGAAGAGAACCGCAGCAAAAACACTTATCGATGAAGCAGATTATTTTCATGAAATCACAAGGGATGATTGGTTTGCGTATACGCAGCCGACGCAACAGAGGAGGCAGAGACAATGAAACTTACAGCAAAAATTCAGGGCGATGATATGCAGTTAATCGAGGTGAGTTTAACAAAAGATACGCCAGTTCGAGCTGAACCAGGCTCGATGCTTTACATGGAAGAGGGTGTTAATTTAGAAACAACAACGGGGGGCGGGTTGTGGAAAGGTGTCAAACGGATGATTACGGGTGATCGATTGTTCATTTCTACTTTCTCATATGCAGGCACAGGCTCACGTAAAGTTGCGTTCGCTGCTCCGTATCCGGGAAAAATCATTTCACTTGATATTGGAAAAGAGACTTTCTTGTGTCAGAAAGATTCATTTCTTTGCGCGCAACAGGGAGTAGAAATCGATATCGCGTTTACCAAACGGTTAGGTGCTGGTCTCTTTGGTGGAGAAGGTTTTATTCTTCAAAAGTTATCTGGTTCTGGGCAAGCATTTATTCACGCTGGTGGGAATGTGATTGAGAGGACGCTGAAAGCTGGTGAGACGCTACGGGTGGATACAGGATGTATTGTTGCTTTTGCTGAAGGTGTGGATTATGATATCCAATTTATTGGAGGGTTTCGTAATGCATTGTTTGGTGGTGAAGGTTTGTTCCTAGCTACTTTACGTGGTCCGGGTAAAATTATGTTACAAAGTTTACCATTAGCTCGTCTGGCTGGCCGTATTCAACAAGCTGGCGGACGTGAAGAAAAACGAGGAGTAGCTGGTATTGGCGGCGGCGTGCTTGGCGGGATATTGGGCGGGGATAGCGAGTAGGAATTATTTTTTTATCATTTTCTTTCATTACTTTTATAACTCAATCATTTTTTTGCAATTTTATGAGTAAATCAGAACCTAATCAAGACAGAATCCTTCTTGGTGGTCTTTATCGTTTTCAGGCTCCTACTAGTAAAGAATTATTTGATCAATATGGTATGTATGATCTTACACTTCGTTCACAAGGAATGATGTTTGAAATATTTGATACGGGGTTAACTGTTGATGAAGAAGACGAGTACGTTGTTATGCGAGTTGTCAAAGCTCCTTTAGAATATACTGCTGCTCTTCTTGCTGTGGGGAATCAGGAATTTGATACTGATAGGAACACTATTCTTGCTCGTATTAAATATGATTGTGTTGTTTCTTCTGTTTCACTTGAACAAGTTTTAAGAGATGTACAAAATGAGTTTTGCTACCAATCTGAAACAGAACAAGGAGAGTCCAATCCTGAAACAGTGTTAAAAATATATGAGATTTCAAAAAGTGATATTTGTGAAGAATTAGATTTACCGCCTCGTACTTCACTGACATCTCTTGCATCTCTATTACACGTTACGCCTGCTTATCTTAAAAGTGTACTTCCACGTTCTTCAAGATTGCAGAAAGGTCCTGATCTAACAGCAACATTAGTTAGTTTGGAACGATATAGAACTCATAAAAGTGAAACAGAAAAAGCTGGTCTGGATTAAACAGCAACTTTAAATAAAAACTGCTCTTTTTATTCTTTATTATGGTCCTTGAAAAACTGGGAGATTCACTCAAGAATACGCTCTCCAAAATTACCAATGCGATGTTTGTAGATGATACTCTGATTAACGAGGTAGTGAAAGATATTCAGCGTTCGCTTCTTCAGTCGGATACCAATGTTAAACTAGTGTTCGATTTGAGTAACAAGATCAAAGAACGAGCAAAAGATAAAACACCTGCAGGTATTACCAAAAAAGAACATATTCTCAAAATAGTGTATGAAGAGTTAACTAATTTCTTGGGTAAGGATCCGCACGATGTGGTGATTAATGCTAAACCAACGCAAATTATGTTGGTAGGCTTATTTGGATCAGGAAAAACTACCACTGCGGGTAAACTTGCTAAATATTACAAAAAACGCGGTTATAAGATTGCGGTGATGCAGACGGATACGTGGCGTCCTGCGGCGTTTCATCAATTAAAACAACTTGCTGCAACGGTAGGAGTTGATTTTTTTGGTCTTGAGAAAGAGAAGAATGCGGTGGCGATTTACAAGCATTTCATGCCGCAACTTAAAGAATATGATCTTGTTATTGTTGATACGGCTGGACGTGATGCGCTCTCAGATGATTTGATTGCGGAGTTGAATGAGTTGAATGAACTTGCGAATCCACAAGAAAGGCTTTTAGTTATTTCTGGTGATATTGGGCAAGCTGCTCAAACACAAGCCCAAGCATTTCATGACACGTGTAAAGTAACTGGTGTTATTGTTACCAAGTTAGAGGGTACTGCTAAAGGTGGTGGAGCATTATCTGCCTGCGCTGTTACAAATTCACCTATTATTTTTATTGGAGTTGGCGAGAAGATTGATGATTTAGAATTATTCCATCCACAGCGTTTTGTGGGACGGATGTTAGGTATGGGTGACCTTGAGTCGCTGCTGGAGAAAGCGCGTGAAGTGATTAATGAAGAGGATGCCAAAGATATGCAGGCAAAGTTTTTGAAAGGTGATTTTACATTACTTGATCTTTATTCTCAAATGGAAGCGATGAAGAAGATGGGTTCATTTGGCAAAATCATGGAGATGATTCCCGGTATGGGTCAATTAAAGATTCCTAAAGAAGCATTAGAGATGCAAGAAGAGAAATTAGTAACCTGGCGTTATATGATGGATAGCATGACAAAAGGGGAATTAGAAGATCCTGAAATCATTGATGGTGGTCGTGTTGAACGTATTGCTGCTGGGTCTGGTATGAGAGATTCAGATGTGCGTGATTTGCTCAAACAATATCGTCAGAGTAAGAAGATGGTCAAGATGTTTAAGAACGAGAAGGACATGAGTAAGATGATGAAGAAGTTTGGCGGCGGGAAGATGCCAGGGATGTAGGAATAAATGAATTTAAGGGGTAGGTGTTAAAATCGTGTTTATTGATATTGGGCTTTTTATAATTATTTCTCAGGCATTTCCTTTCATTATACTTTTTTTCTATGAATTACATACGCGTCCTAAAATTCGTAAGAACCTCGGTGAAAAATTTAATCTAGTTCAGGAAGACCTAAGAGCTTACGAGCTTCTATTCTTTTCTTCTGCAGGAGTACTTTCAATATCTACTTCTATTGTTTTTAAGATTTGGCAGAACGAACTTGTCAGTCCGTTACTATCTTTAGGATGCTTTCTCATTTTTTTATTGATTGTTCTTGTGGCACTTTTAAGACTCCGGATGTATGTTTTTAACGAAACTTCTTCATTAAGCCCATCTATATTAGCATTTCATTGGGCTTTCATGCCTATGTTGTACTTTTTTTTAGTGATATTAAATAATATTAACTATTTTAAAGGAGATGGTCATTTACTTTTTGACAATAGAATTTTATGGTTACTCTTTCCTTACATATTTTTGACTTCTTTAGTATTTAGAAAAATAGTAAAAAGTTAAAATAAAAAAATCTTCTTACTGTGGCATTCCAGGGAAGCTAGGCATGTCTTGTGCAGCTGCAGGTAAGACAAACGCTGAGGCGTCGACACTGCGTTTAATTGATGTTGCTTTTAAGCTGCTCTGGATTGGTTTACTCGTCGTCATTTCTAGCAGAATACCATCGGCAGTATAACATACTGTTGCTTCGCTGTCTTGGTTGATGATTTCGTATGAGCTTCCAGTTTCACCAGCGATGTTACATGCACCTTTGTAGACCGGATTCACTTTGTTGGTTTCTACGTCTTTTTCAAGTTGTTCGCTTGCAAGAAGAGTGTTTGTTTGCATTTTATAACACATCCAAGATCCTGCCATGTTAGTACAAGAATAGATCATGTCTCCATCAAGGATGGTTTTACTTTCGCCTTGTTCCATTTTCATGTGATACGCAAGTTTAGGTAAATCTTGAACAAGCGTGAATTGGGAGTTTGCCTGTGGTGAGGTCATAGTATAGTCAGCAGTGTATTTTGTTCCTTTGCCACTGAGGAGTTCTTTGAGAGATTTACCTGCAGTAACGTCTACTTTTGCTTCTACTTTAGTATCGGCTTTCGCTTCAATTTTTGCAGCTTCATCGTTGTTTTGTTCTGGTGCTTCTTCATTTTCTTCTGTAGCTTGCGGGCTTTGTGTGCATCCTACAAGCAGGAGCGCGACAAGAAGAACACTGATCATACTAAATAGAATCTGTTTGTTCATATTTTCACCTATTTTTATTTCGTTTTGTAAACTTAGATGAAAAATAAAAACAAGAAATATAAATATGCCGATTAATTCTGCTCATGTTTGAGCCCGATTTCTTTACGAAAACCACATTCTTTGCAATATTGAACTTCATACATTCCATCTGCGAATTTATGCTGTCCGGTGTGAAGCGGCATCATACAGTCGGGGCAACGGTTGGTGTTCATGGATTAAGAGGTAGGCGGGTAATTTAAGAGCCTTTTGGTTTCCAGTACTCTGTTTTTGGAAATTATTCTTTATGGTTCTTTGGAAAAAAAGCGTTACAGATTGAAAAAAAAGCAGAATACTCTGGCTTATCAAATTGAGCATTAACTGGTTTTCCAAGACAATTTCCATCAATAGGTAATTCAAATTCAAACCAGACTCTTAGCGAGTTTACTGTTGGTAATTTTAAATTTCCATACTGTTGGATTGCTGTGAGATAATCTAAAACACACCCATCTCTTGTTTCAACTAAAAGTTGTTTATAATCTTCTCCGCTTGGTGTAGAATGAAGAAAGAGTAAGTCCATTTCTCCTTCTCTTTGAATGAAAAGTGCTTCGGCGTCTGTTGTAGTGCCATATTGGATTTGAAGTCTATTCAATTTCCCTCGAAGTAAATTTGGCTGAACTTGAAGTAACGTAATTCCTCTCTCTCGTGCAATTCGTTCACACATCATTTCTAGAATGGTCATTATTACAACTCGATAATTTTTCCAGTTTTTCCTACGTTGATGACTTTGGTTTTGCCTACCATTTCTTCAATACCATGGGTTTCGTGGATATGGCCGCAAATATGGATGTCAGGTTGAAATTCTTCTAATGCTTTGCGTACGCCAGAACTTCCTGGAAAAATAAAGCTGATCATGGTGTCAGAAGGTTGAACGTGAGTGACCATAATTGTTTTTTTAACATCGTGAAGTTTGCTGCGGGCATCTTTAAGAGTTTTGAAAAACTCTTCGTCGGTGAGTTGGTGAACACCAATATCACCATAGCCGCAGCCAAAAATACCAACATCGCCTTTCTGGATAGTGTACCCATGAAGATTTTTTGCTCCATATTTGTCGATAATAAAGCCAATTTCACTCATACCTTCGTGATTGCCTGGTAATACGGCAACTTCAAGACCTTTTTCTTTGAATGGTCCGACAAGTCCTTCTACGTTGCCTTTATGATCAGCAAGATCACCTGCGAGAATGACAAGATCAACGTGTTCGTCAGCGCCTTTTTGGGCCATTTTCTGCATGAATTTACGATCACCATGAATGTCGGAGAGGGCAAGGATTTTCATAAGGGGCTAGGAGGGAGGCTACTTTATAAAAATTTTGTAATTATTACTTGCGGGTGTCGACAATTAAATAATAGGTTAGAATTTAACGGTCATATTTGCCCATGTTAGATTGCATTACTAGTTCTATCTCTTGGTTTGTCATGTCAGGTGTGATTGGCATTATGGGGAGTGTTGTAGCTGTAGGTATATCACACATTTTCAAGAAATATTCGGTTGCAACTCGTCGCAATTCTTTATTGGGATGAGTTAGTGGGGAAGGAAGAGCAGTAAAATCAAGTGATTGAAACGATTCAGGATGTTGCATTAAAGCTTCAACTTGATGAGCATGATCTGGACTTATCCACCCCTCGTTGCCAGGTACAAATGCTTTGGCTACATGTGGTCTTGGAACTGCTTGGTATCTCTCAACCATGTCCATTGTGAATTCATAGGCAAGCTGTAATGTCTTCGGTGTATCAATTCCGTTGTGTCCAAAGACCATCAATACTTCGGGAGTGATTCCCAAGTCTTGTCGTGCTGATCGTATTGCTTCTAAACACTTGTTTTTAGTATTATGTCCTTTCTTTACGGCCTGCCATATTTGCGGTGTCATACCATCAATACCAAATCCAACGGCGTTAAAACCAGCTTCAACAAGTGCTTCAATACTTGGTGGTTGTTTGTCACGCGTTCTAAGAAAAGAATCAATAGTTGCGAGACCTCGAAGAGTTATTTCAAAATCGGGGTTATTTTTTCGAATTTCTTTAATTCCATTTGCGAAGCGTACTAATTCATGGGGTGTTTGAAAAACATCCAGATTTGACATGTAAATTTGGAGTTTGTCTATGCCTAGTATTTTTGCTCTGCTTACTAAATATTCAACATCTTTTTGCACAACTAATGGATTGCGATATTCTTCTTTAATTTTGATTACTTCTCCCGTTGTCGGATCTTTGGTTGTTCTTACTGCTGCACAAAAGTCACACGCGAATTTACATCCTTGTGAAACATACAATGAGATTTCTCGTGAAAGATATTCTTTCATTGATTCGTCATCAATTTTTTCATATGCTGGAATCAAAGAAGTTTGGCGTGACGAAGGTAAAGCTCTTTGGTCTAAATCAAGAATTCTAGCTACATTTTCATCATTATTTCCACTATGGGTAGATGCACCAAATAATCTTTCTAACTGTTGAGGACTTAATCCTGAAACAACTTGGCCTCCTATAAAGAAAGTCATTTCTTGTTGTGTTTCTCGTGCGATATCTTCATGAAGTCTTATTACTTGAGGAACATATGGTGAACCAAGTAAATTAGAACCAACATAGCGTGAGGAAATAGTTCTTGGTCGAAAATTTTCATCATGGAACGTAACGTCAACACCTGCTTGTAATAGTCTCGAACCTATTGTGAGCAACGACGTAGGTAAATATATATGCCCAATTCTGTCTTGCTCAACTGGTGGTGCATAGGTATGGCGTGGTTGGATGAGGTCTATTTGCATTTTAATTACTTATCAGTGACATTCTAAAATTGTTTTTCTTTTATAAAGTTAAGTATATATAACTGGTTTGCTTTTCCCTCAGAATGCTTACAGTCCAAGAAGAGAAAATTCTTCGAGCAATTAAAGTCTGTTCTGATAATGATCCTCTCAATCCTGAGTTTCCTCCAGAAAACCCTCGCTTTCCTGCGACCCCAATGTACAAAATTACAGTTCCTGGTTTTACAAATGTGTGGATTAAAGATGAGAGTTATAATCCTAGCGGAACACATAAAGATCGGATGGCATGGGAGATGGTGGTAACCTATAGAGATTTCTTATTAGCAAAAAAGGCAGGACGATTGACAAAGTTACCTCAGATGTCCATTATCACATCTGGTTCTGCAGGGTATGCAATTCAGAACCGATTTAGGGAATACGGTTTGCCGAATCTTAAATGTCTTGTTGATATAGATCTTGATCCAGCAATAAAACAAGAACTTAAAAAAATTGGTTGTGAGATTTATACTGCGTCTCTTTCTTCAAAAGCGTTGAATTGGGAAGATATTCTTAAATTAACGCAAAATCGGGATGGTATTGATATTACTTCATCAGATGCACTTGATCCTAATACTCGTTTCTATGATTGGTTGAGTTATGAAATCATCAACTCTTCTCCAGATTATTGTTTTATTCCTTTTGGTACAGGAAACCTCTATGAAAACATTTTGAATGTTTGTAAGAAGGAAATAACTGCAGCAGTCCATGATCCTCGTTTTCAGGGAAGTGTAGAACAATTGCGGAAATGTAACTTTATTGGTGCAACAGTGAATCGAAAAGCAAGTAAAGCTGAAAAATTATATTCTCCTCATTTACCATTCATTCATTTTGGTGACCAGTGGATTCGATTATATCGTTATGCAATGTATTGTGGTAATGATTCTGATGTATGTCCTCTACAAGAGAAGTATTTGGATCAAGCTGTGACCTTAGGTAACCAGTGTGGGCTTGCTTTTGAACCATCGGGGATTGCAGGATTAGGGATGCTGTTACAGATGAAACAAAAAATTCCTCGAGATGCAAAAATATTAATTGTTAACACTGGCAAGTGTAAAATACATTCTTAGATAAAGAATGAACTCTAATCCACATGTACGCGTCCTTTCAACTTCAGATCTAACATTAAATCTTCTAGTTTTCTTAACTCATATTTGACTGCGTCAACTTTACGGCGGATCTCATTATCGCGAAAGTCGAATTTGAGCATTTCGCCATAGATGCTATCTACGGTGTCGCGAATTTTAGTTACTTCATTTATTCGTCCTTTTCCTGCACAATAGACGGCGCGTCGGGTTAATTCACCTGGTAGATCACATAAACCCAGAATGTAATGCTCAGCAAGAACTTTGATGTCAGAAATAACCCCTTTTTTAACGAAATCATAATAGAGGATTGCTTCTACATATTCCTGGATGGCAATTTTGTAACTGCCTTCATATGCCATTTTTGCGTTGTGGGTGGCAATTCGTTCAAGTTCTTTGCGTTCTTTTTCAATTTCTTTGACTAATGCGGTGGCATTGTCTAACTCATCACGATGCACTGCATAGATGATTTGTTTACTGAGTTTGAGCACATCTCGGCTTTTTTTGATAAGGTGTTCGCGTTCTTCATCGTACGCTTGGAATTCTTTTTGCAGTTTGGAGAAATTAATCATAGTATTTGAAAAGCGAGATTGATTTATAATCTTTTGTACGTTTATATTATTCGATGTAATTTATATATTCTAACAGTACTATCTTAATGATGTCTGATCCTCTTGTTCAATTGTTGATAATTCTTTATGCTTCTGTGAGTATTATTTCGGTGATAGGTTATATCCCTACAATTAAAGATTTGTGGCATCATAAAAAAATGAGTATTAATATCGATTCTTACTTTATTTGGACTGTTTGTTATGGGGTTACTTTTTTGTATTGTCTTTTTGTTCTTCCTGATCTTTGGTTTGGGATTTATGCAGGACTCAATTTGCTTTTGTGCAGTGTCATTACCCTTCTGGGTGTAACCCTGCATTCATCACAAAAACGCAGCTTAAAACCATTACTTTCAAAAACAAAGAAAGTGTAAGCTAAAAGATGTAGCTGGATTAGCCGAGACCATACAAAAACAAAGCTTTTGGGGTTTAGAAATCGTCTGACGATTTCCAAAACCATCTGAAACTCTGTTTCAGGGTTTTAAAGCCAATAGCTTTGGAAACATTTATAAATCACCCCTTTTCCTATATCCTTACTCATAAGAGGGGGTTATCACAATGGAAGAATCACGTCCTTTAGACGCATTAAATCACGCTCGCAACAAAATCGTTATGGTTGACTTGAAAACAGGCGTTCGCTATGTTGGCAAACTCAAAGCATTCGATATTCATATTAATACTGTGCTTGATGATGCTGAAGAGCATTATAACGGCGAAATTCGTCGCAAGTTAGGAACAGTCTTTATTCGAGGAGATACAATTACTATTATCTCTCCTGCATAAGGTGATTATACATGACCAAAGGAACCGCAAGCCACGGACGAAAAACTGGTAAGAAAACTCATATCCAGTGTCGACGCTGTGGAGGACATTCATTTCACATTCATAAGAAACGCTGTGGGAAATGTGGCTATGGGGCAACGCCTCATACGCGTAAGTATAATTGGAACAAGAAAATTACTGCGTAATTTTCTGGTCCAAAAATCTTTGATTTTTGAGAACAAGAAAATTACTATGTAATTTTCTGTGCTGAAAAGTTTTACTTTTCATGAACAAGAAACTTACCCTGTAAGTTTTTTTTTCTTCTCTTTTTTGATAGTTTTATTATTCTTATTGAGTTGGTTTCTAGATTAGTCTTTATTTTTATAGCTTAGAATAGGTTCTTATAGATTAGAAGGCCGATTCGTTTTTTCTTGTACTCAACTAACTAAAAGCATATTACCTTCGCAAATAACATAATTTGATCTAACCTAAATTAAACTATTCTCCAATCCTATTTTGCTTGAATACGGATTGTTTCGTTATTTTCACTGCTGTTTGTTTGAGCCGATCCAAAAAAGGTTTGACACTCTTCACGTATCTTGGAGAATGATGCTTTGGCACAAATCGAAGGGTCATTTTTAGCTTTAGCTACTTGTACAAAGCAACGAGCACGGTAGAGTTCGTCTGAGTTAAAGATTTTATTACAAGTAGATTCATTTTGTGTTTGTACTGCGATTTTAGTGACACATTGATAATAAGGGTCGATAGTCCAAATACATAATTTATAATCATTTATTGCGTATGCTAATTCCTGATAACAACGGCTACGTTGTTCTCCAAATTGGATAAATCCACATTCAGTTGAAATAGTGGTCTGTTGGGCCATCTGAAAATGGCAGTTATTTTTCCAATAAGGGTCGCTAATAGTCTTACACCCTTTGGTTTCATTATTTTTGAGAATAATTTGAACTTGACAGTACGCTTTGGATTGAGGGTTTTCTATCTGTTCACAAACACTTAAATCCCCATTGGTTTTTACTTGTTCTACAAAACAGCTTTCTTTGAGACTTTGTATCTCTATTTTATCGCAGTTAGAGGTATTAAAATAACATTCGTCACGCGCAGGGTTTTCAAGTGCAGCACAAGTGTCATTAGGATCTTGGCAGGCAACAAGAATTAACGAAATTGCAAGTAAAATAGTGATTATAAACCAACTTTGTTTCATGAGTTATGAAGTTATTTTGGCTCTTATAAATCTTATGGAGAATTAATACCATAGCTCATCTTTGGTTTAGGTATAGAAAGATATAAAAAGATCCTTCCAAAAATCAATTTTATTACGAACGTGTTGGTAGCAAAAAATCGTTGATTTTTAAACCGATACGCTGGTTAGAGTAAAATTATGCGGACGTGCCGGAGCGGTCAAAGAGCTGTATTTTTAGGAATTCAGCACGACTTAACGGGATAGGCTTAGGTTGATTATAGGTTGTGTTAATAACATCCATTCCTATAATTGAAAGATACCTATTAGCTTAGTGCTTACCCAGGTTCGAATCCTGGCGTCCGCATTCATTTTTTTTAATTAGTCAGGTTCAAAAACGTATGTTTTTGTTTACCTGGCGTCCGCATTCATTTTTTTAATGAGTTTGACTTTTTATATTTAATTTCTTAAGAATTACTTATACAATGCAAAAGATTTGCTAATCTCATCAACATCTTTTTTATTGCCAAATACCAATATCCCTAAATATTCTACTTGGTCTGCCTTCTTTTGTTTGGTTTTTTCGATAACAACATTGTCGTTGGTTGTTTCTTGCATTTCCCGTGTGAATTGGGCTATTTCAAGATTTCTGTTATGCGCGTTTTCAATGAGGTCTTGTAGTTGTTTTTGTGAAGATGCAGTTTTGATCATAATCGCATGTTGAATATTGAGTTTAATTTTTTCTCCGTCTTTTGTTTCGATGGTATCTTGCAATAAGAGTTCTCTGCCCATACGAGCAGCGAAGGCAGCGTTGAGATGCGCGATTGTATTCATCTCCTGCCATGGTTCTAGTTTTGCTGCTTTGTTAATTACTGCTACTGCAATTTTGGTTTCTTTTGCTTTGCCAGTCTGTGTTTGAGAAATATGTTCTGGTTTTACTGTTGGGAATAAGATCACGTCACGAATTGATTCTACTCCGGTTAAGATGATAGCCATGCGGTCAATACCGAATCCTAATCCACCTGCTGGTGGCATGCCAAATTCAATAGCAGTGACAAAATCTTCGTCCATAGGATGCGCTTCTGCTGATCCAGCACGTAGGCTTTTAGCTTGGTCTTCTAATAACTCTCGTTGAAGTAATGGATCGTTTAATTCGGAGTACGCATTGGAGATTTCCATGCCCATACAAAAGGATTCAAAACGTTCAATAAGTCGTGGATCCTTGCGATGTGCTTTACATAAAGGCGTGGTCTCTTTTGGATGATCAATAATATGGGTTGGTTGAATAAGATGTTCTTCTACAAAATGTTCGAAAAGATGTTGTACTGCACTGCCCCAACTAAGCGGTTTTTCATATTCAATGTTTTCTTTGTTAAGTATTTTTTGTAATTGTTCTATACTTGAATTTGATGCATCTATTTTTGTGTACTGCTTAATAGCGTCGAGCATGGTTAAGCGTTTCCAAGGGGCTTTAAAATCAAGTGTTACTTCTTGGTTTTTATAGATACGTTTTACTTTTGTTGTTCCATGTATTTTGATACAAGCTTTTTCATAGACTTCTTCGAGATAGACCATCATTTTAGAGTAATCTACATACGCTTGATAAATCTCTAAAGACGTAAATTCTGGGTTGTGAGTTGTATCTACATCTTCATTGCGAAAGTTCTTGCAGATAGTGTACACTTTTTCAAATCCACCAACTAGCAGACGTTTTAGCGGCAATTCTGGAGCAATAGAAAGATACATTTTCATATCCCATGTGTTAATGTGGGTGATAAATGGTTTTGCGTTAGCGCCGCCATAAATTGTTTGAAGGGTAGGTGTTTCCACTTCTAAGAATCCTTTTTCATTGAAATAATCTCTAATTGCTGTTGTGATCATACTTCGTTGTTTGAATACTTCTTTACTAGAGGGATTACTAATCAAATCGAGATAGCGCTGTCGATAGCGAATTTCCACATCTTTAAGACCATGGAACTTTTCAGGAAGAACTAACAATGATTTACATAGGATTTGCGCTTGGCTCACTTGGATGGTTACTTCGCCCATTTTCGTTTTGAAAATAGTACCTTGAACACCAATGATGTCACCAAGGTCTGTCTTTTTAGTGAGTTGGGCATATTGTTCTTCACCTACATTATCTTGTGTAATGTAAATTTGGATTTGTCCCGTTTCATCTTGAACATGAAAAAAACTTGCTTTTCCCATGACGCGGCGTAGCATGATACGTCCAGCGATAGAAACATGTTGTTTAGTGTGTTCTTCGGGGTTGAGTTTTTCAAATTGATTTTTAAGTTGTTGGGCGTGATGGGTTTGAGAATAAGTATAGGGGTAGGGATTTACATTGTTTTGACGTAAATCTTGCAGTTTTTGGAGTTTAACTGGGTCGAGTTTAGGGTTGACCATGTGAAAAGATGCAGAGGGGTGTTTTTATAAATGTTTACAAAATAAATGTTTTAGTAGACGTTTTCATTTTGACTATTGAGATTTCTTTGTGGGGTTAGTCGCACTACCTTTTTATACTCAAAAATATTCATTTTGCGTATGGGTGCAAAAAGAGGACAGATAACGATCTTTATCATAATTGGAATTTTAATGGTGAGTGCGTTCATTTTCATCATCATGCTTTCTTCTAATACTCAAAAAGAGCAGCTTAAACAAGCGGAAGAAAAAATATTCACCGGCGCATTCAAGTTTCCTCAATTACGTATGGGTGTCGAAGACTGCTTGCGTGATGATCTTGACACAGGACTGAGACTGCTTGGAAAGCAAGGGACATTATGGCAAGGCGATCCTGGGGGTTTTTCCGTCTATGAAGAAGGCAAGACCGGACTTCTTCATCCGTCTGGTGATCGTGTCGCCTATGGCATTGCGCGTCAAGAGTATCCACAACCCCCCGATCGAGAATCTTATCAAGAAGCCTATCCTTGTCCCAACGATGAAGATAGTCCTTACTTTTGTCAATACACATTTCCCCATCCTGATGCTCAATTTGGTGCACGTCCATTCTTAACCACAGGTAAAATTGAAACTGCACTTGCAAAGTATATTGAAGAAAAAACTCAAGACTGTGTCAAAGAAATTATTGAAAGTAAAATTCAGTTAGGCTACCAATTAGAGCCAGGAAAATTGAAGACAAATGTTAACTTGGGGTACGATGCTATCGATGTTACCTCAGAATATGAAATGACCTTTCGCAGCGGAGAAGATACGGTTTTTCTTCCCACGACGTTTGATTTCACCTATCCAACCCCATTTTTCCGCTTTGCATCGGCTATTTTAACATTAGTTCGCGAGGAGCAACGGTTCATGGAGTTTGATATGGGGGATGAAGACATGCGAACGAGTGAAGTATTTGAATATCAATGGAAGCCAGCTGTACCTGATCAAGTAGTACCTGATAGCTGTGTTGATAACCGTGATGGAACCTATACTTGCACTTGGAAAAATCCTAAAGAGTGGATTGAGCAGACGATTACACAGGTTGAGGTTGTCAAAGATCCAACCACAGGTGATGACATTTTTGAATTTCATACCTCGGTTCTAAGCCCGCTCAACCAACAGCCGTATCTTTTCCGTCTTGCCGTTCAAAATCGTGCACCTGCATTAGATTATGTGTCACGTAACGCCTGTCCTGCGATTTATGATTATTTGGTTATTCCGGGAGATAATCAGAAAGGCGATCTTGATATTACACTTAACGCTCAAGATCCAGATAATCCTTCTCAGGTGATCCACTATCGTTTTACAAATCCACAAGATGAACTAGAATGGGATGGTGCTTGTATCAATGGGGTTTGTGGTGATCGACCAGTTGTTGTGGAATTTCCTGCTGATGATGAAGATCTTTCTGCTGAGAAATATGTTCTTCGTGCAGAAAGAATTGCTGCTCTTTTTGGCGATCAACCAGGTTTATATGGTCTTATAGGTCATGCCTCAGACGGAAAAGTTGAAGACAATCAAACCATTCGTGTTCTAATTGATCGACCTATGACCATGGATGTCAAGATGGATATGCCTGAATACAGGTTTACCCAAAACGATGATCCCACAGGCCCACCGCTTCGTTCGTATGCACAGACTATTGATGCACAAGGCGACGATAAGGTCTATCTCGCTTCTATCGAAGATCCTGTCTTTGTCACGATTGAGTATCCGGAAAATCCCTCTTTGAACAACCGACAACTCCAACATTTACGTTTATCTTATGTCAATGATGAAGAAACAGAGAAATTTGAATATACTAAAGATCTTCAACCTACAAATGTAAATGGTCACTTCCAATTTGCTTTGCCTTGGTTTCGACAAGATCTCAATGGCATTGATTGGTATAAAGATGGGGGAAATGCTGATTTGATTTCTCGTTGGAAAGATGAAACGGGAAGTCCTTCTCCTAATTTGCTTGGGCCGGATGCACGAGGGGAGAATTCTTTTTCAGCGTTTCAACAAAAAGGGTTGGGGACACTCACACTTGAACTTGATGTTGCGTATTGTCCGACTGATGCCACAACGACAACATCGACAGAAAGTATTGCCGTGCGTGTTGATGGGTGCGTACCTCATGTTAATCCAGAACATCCTTGGCCGTATCCGAAACATTATTTGAAATATCAACTTAATGCCGATGGCACTACAAATTTTGACATCCCCCCCACAGAAGATCATACGTTTAACCCTTTCTTGGCAACACATGCGTGTTGCAATCCAGTTACTCGTGAACCATATAATCGTGAAGACCGAAAAGAGTGTTTTGCAGGCGAGTCGCAGATGGGTTGTTTTGGAACAGCAGATGAATTAGGTAGCATTGCTCGTCTTGATGCTACTGCTGGCAGTGGTTTAAGAGCTGGATATATTCTTGAAACGAGCAAGGAAGTTGGAACCTGTGACGGACTACGAGGCAATACGTGTACTAATATTAATTTTGTTGCCGAATCAATTGAAGATGAAGATTTGAAATGCTTTGATGTCTCGCGGGAAACTGATCCAGATGTTATTTCTTCTTGTGACAAAGTTGCGCCAGCGTGTGCTGGTCGCTCTCCATGGACATACCAATTGGCAGGTGATGGTGCGGGAGCAAGTCCAGGATTCTGGTGTCATGGACCTGTAGGATGTGGGGATGAGAATAGACAAGTTTGTTCAACAGCAATTGTGGAAGATGTTGCAGGTAGAGGACGGTTTAATGTAGAGGATTTTAAAGATCTCGGTGAGGAGGATTATCATTGCGGGTGTGATCCAGAAACCGATGTCAATGAAAACGCTAAGAAATGTATTAACTTAAATCAGGGGTTACCCGGTGAATGTAGAATAATCAGAAGAGGATCAGTCAGCTGCGTGCCTAATTAGTTTTAGGTCGACCGACACATAATCTAAATTCCAACGATCCCCCTGTTTCTCCCCCATCAATGTATAGTCCTGCTGAAGGTTTTAAATTCGGAAGTGGACCTGATCTCGAGATTTCGCTCCCATTCGCAAAGAATATTGTCTCTTGTGGTGTTGCTTCAAATTGAATAGTAAAATGGTCATTCAAAACCTGTTGATTTAGACAGGGAACGGTTCGATCATCATTACTATCAACAGAAAGTCCGCAGTACATCTGATTGGGATCTAAAGGGATATCTAGAAACATCCCTATATTAGCACCTTCGCCAGTCTTTTCACCTAGGCCAATGCCAAATCCGATACCTCCCGTTCGAATACCGCGAAGTTCAACAATAAGACCTTCATTCAAATCTAAAAGCTCACGATCCACAAAATAGCCATCATGCCTTCCAGCAAATACAATAACCCCTTCCTCGCCGGGAGTAAATACCTCTGGTCGATTTGCTTTCCATTCATTTCCCATCGTATTCCCATTCAGACAATCAATCAATTCCATAGGTTCCGGGCGCAATTCTCGCACTGGTCGATCATCTCGACAGCCTGCAAGAACTTCTTCTGCTAACCGCCCATCAACTATTTCAGGAGGAAGTGTTCCCGCTGTATTAAGTTCAATAAGCAACGATGTATCTTGTGGTCGTGCCGGTACTCTGCTAAAAACAGCATAATCGGCATTTGGGTTAATTGGATATCGTTCATCAGCAATTTCTTTAGCAAGATTAGCAACATATGAAATAGACCATCCAGAACCGAGAGCTCGATCAAGAATTTTCTCCAAAAAGAATCGTGCAAAGTCTTCACTCTCGATCACTTGTTGACCAGTCATACGATTATCACAGTGATATTGGCCATCAGTAAAATACCATTGATTAAGATCAAAAAGAATTTCTTCATTTTCCGGAGTAATTTTGACAGGAGAATCAAGTTCAATATTACGTTGGCTTAAAGCAAATTGACGTTGGGCATACTCTTTAGCTTGAAGACCTTGTTCAACCTCTCCCCCATCTTCAAATACTGCAATACCAGCAAGTCCCAAATCTCCATTAAATGCTTTACATACATCTCTTGATTTCTCGCCACGAAAGCTGAGACAATCAACTGTAAAGGGGACTGATTGAATTTGACCCTCTAATGTAACATATACGGGATCTATTTCACGAAAAGAATAACTTCCATTATTGTTAAAACGTCCTACTGATTCCGTTATACTAAAAGGAGTTTTAGGATTAGAATCGCCAACTTTATCAGAACCAGGTGCTCCTTCGCCACATGCACTTAATGCAATGGCAAGTCCAGCATAATGTAGCATACGCATTGTACTTGCTAAAAAGGGACGATTCTATTTAAATCTTATCGCGTGTACCACACGCGCATAATCACAGGTATAGCAGGCAAGATTATCACGGCCAGAATAATTGAGGTGCTGACCACATCAGAACTCGTGATCTGGTAGATTCGCGTCATGCCGACATCAAGCACACCAAACCAGAGATAAACTAAATACAGCAGAATTGGAATATCTTTCCTGAAAGCGTGCTGTAACGCTTCTTTCCAAAAACTCTGATCAAGTTTTGCCACGTCTTAAGTATAGGTATTAGAATATATAAATTCTACTCTTGCACAAAACCACCGATCCAACAGCACTCCAAAAATCAACTAAAAGTATTGCTGTGCGTGTTGATGGGTGCGTACCTCATGTTAATCCAGAACATCCTTGGCCGTATCCAAAACATTATTTGAAATATCAACTTAATGCCGATGGCACTACAAATTTTGACATCCCCCCCACAGAAGATCATACGTTAACCCTTTCTTGGCAACACATGTCTTCTGTAGGGAATTCTATTCATAAACGCAATAAGGCTAGAACGAAAGATAAAGTGCCCTGGCCGGGATTCGAACCCGGGTCACTGCCTCTCTTCGACAGAAGAGCTCGAAAGCTCCGCTTTCCGCCGCGAAAGGGCAGTATGATAGTTTACCCTTGCGTGTCGTAAGACATACAATCCGGGCTACACCACCAGGGCGTTTAGGGCGTTGGAGTGTGAATGCTTTAAAAACCTTTTGGCTTATTGAAAATGACTTGCCTAAACCTAGGAAAAATGGTTTTTGTTGTTTCAAATCTAAATCTAGTATCTATTCTGATTTTGGCTCATTTTTTTGTTTTCGTTTCTTTGGTGCTGATTTTGATGGTGTTACCTCAGGAGTAGTGGAAACTGTTGCAGTTGGTTTTTTTTCACGATGAAGTATTAAGTAAATGATTGGTAGAATTCCAATGGTGTTTAGGAGTAAAATAAGAATAAACCATACAGTATGTTTATTACGAGCAGCATGCCAGAGAGCAAGTCCTTGCCATAGTAAGTGCCAGATAAGTAGGAACGCGATTATACCTACGGTAAGAATAGGTCGTTGATAAAGTTCATATAACATACATCTTCCTCCAAAATGAATTAAACGCTTTTTACAACTTTTTATAGTTTTCTGTAGTAGAGTTAGTTGTCGGTGTATTTTTTGCTATCTTGCAATTTCATGATACTTATGTTTTTCTTCTTAGTCTTTAGTGCCAATAATTATTTAAGCAATGGTTGCGCAGATTTCGTTATGAAGATGTTAATGAAGATGTTAATGAAGATGTATTTGTTTATTGTATTTGTAGTTTTATTTAGTTTATCTGTGTTTGCGAGTGAAGAGTTGGCTTTTAGCTTATCTCAACAGGACACTCTTCTCTCTACTTCTGGTGTTGTAGGTAATCTTTTCTTATGCGGAGAAGATGAGCCTGCTGTTGAGTCTACTTTGCGTGGTGTTGTTGCTGATCTTAAAACATTTCACCAGTATGACCCAAATCGTGATTGTTACTGGCAATATAGTGCGTTGGATTTAACTTGTGACGAAGATGCGTGTTTCTTTCGTTTATCTCAACCGGTTGTGACTCCTTATCGGGTCGTGGTGTTTGTTCCGGAATTATCTCATCTTTTTATCTCAAAAGAAGTATCGTTTTCTACGAGAGGGACATTTCGCCTTTCTTTGCAAAAAGAGGGGGTTGCAAATCTTTCTTCTACAACTTCTTTTTTTGAGAGAGAGGAATGGATTTGGTTTGTACGTCTTATTCCGTTGCTCTTAGTTCTTGAAATTGCGATTGCATTTCTCTTTGTGCGACTTTATAATCTCACTGTGCGAGTTGTTCGCACATTATTTATTCTAGATATTATTCTGTTAGTAACATTGTGGGCGTTATGTTCTTGGTTGTATATCTCTACAGGGGTTTTATGGAGTTACGTATTGATTGCAGTACTATTGCGGTTCTTCATTACTATTGAAACAATGTATTTTGTTCATAAAAATATTCTTCAACGAGAAGGTGTTTGGCTATTGGTTTTGTTGATGCACGTCTTTAGTGGTATAGTTGGATTAAGTCTGGTGTGGCTATTGTAATTTTCTTTGATCCTACAGAAATCTAACTCTTACATGATTTAATCTGCTTCTGTATCTAACCCTATCTTTACGGTTTCTTTACTTTTTTATCCATTGCGAGAACTTTTCCTAGGTCTTCAACAATGTCAGAGGCAATAAAACTATATCCTTTTTTGTTTTTTAACAAGATGTCCGCAACATATCCATTAATGTAGGATGCGGCAACTGCGCTTTTGAAAAGATCTCCGCTTTTCGCGAGAAATCCTGCGCAAATACCTGCAAGCACATCACCTGTTCCTGCTTTAGTCATGCCTTGATTTCCGGTTCTATTAAATGCGATTTTGTTCTTCGAGATAATAATGTCTGTTGGTCCTTTTACGAGCAAAACATTGTCGTTTTGTAAGAAATAACGAAGGTTGCCTTGGAGAATTTCTGCTTTCTCTTTTGGATTTGCTTCACGTAATTTTGGTAAAAGAAACTCTTTGTTACTATTAATCAACATTTGTTCGAGTTCCTTTTCATGTGGGGTAAGAATAGAGTTACTAAATTCTTTAAATGAGAGTCCTTTTAGAGCATCTGCGTCTATTACTTTTAACTTTGGGGATTTACGGATAAAATATTGACAGAACTTATCTGCATGTTTGGTTATCCCGTTACCAATAAGTATTGCATCATATTTTTCAACTTGTTTGACCATGTCTTTTGCAAGTTTTACAGTGAACGCGACTTTGATTTTTTGTGTGAGTAGATCTGGTGAATAACGATTAATTGCCCAAGCGACTTTTTCTGGTGAAGCAACGGTTACAAGATCGCATCCAGAACGCAACGCTGCAAGACCAGCAAGAACAACTGCTCCGACGTACTCTTCTGAACCGCCAATGATTAAAACGTGACCGTTTTCTCCTTTATGAGAAGTTTTTTTACGATCCATTAATTTACGTAGCTGGTTAATGTTCATGGAACGCCTCTTTATGCTACAAATACCTATTTTTTCTTTTATATATCTTTATTGTAATCTAAAAGTAGTGTAAATTTCAAAGTCTTATTTTGCTCTTTTTTGTTCTTCTAAACAAGTCCAATAATTTCTGGTAATATCTATAGGAGGGAGTTGCGGATTGGCTCTTGTAATAATCTGGTTTAGAGTGGAATTACTGGTAAATCCACATAAATTTATCTGTTCAGTCACTGCTTCCCAAAGAGTTATCTCTTGGTCGTGATCTTTATCAAGACAATATATTAATTTGGGAAGTGGGAGGCGAATTGTGGCGGGCTGTTCTTTTTGCATTAGGAGATATTCATCAATACTTATCTCTTTTTGAGAGTCATACACGCAGGTGGAACCATCTCGAAATGGGGCAGTTTTGGAAGCATAAACGGCAAGAACTATTTGTAAAGGTTGGGTATCCTCAATATTATATTTGGGGGATTTTCTGTTCTGGTTTGGGGTTTGGTAATCTGCAATGAGTGGTGTTTTTTCTAGATCGGAAGTATAATTAATCTGATATGTGGCGCAACTGGGTGTTGTCGCGATTGTGCCTGCGGCAAATAGAGCTATACTAGCGAAGTGAGTGTTCATTAAATCTGGTGCTAGCATTGTTTTTATAAATGTACTTGGATTGTAGCTATGCTTGTTGGCTCATTGTTTTTCTGCTTCATCTGTGTAGGAAATCTTTTAAAGCAGGTCTTTTTCTAGAAAATGTGGCCCCGTAGCTTAGCCTGGTGGAGCGCCGGTCTTATATGGCAGCGTTCCATGCGCTTGTTTAAGCAAGCCGGTGGTGGCGAGTTCAAACACAGCTTTTAAGAAAACCTGGGAAAAAAGCGGGCATGTGCTTCGCTTAGCCCAGCAGGTTGCTGATTGAAAGTCTCGCCGGGGCCATTCTTTTAATTTCCATACTTTTTTATACTATTTTTTTCTTCTAAGATGAGTGAAAACAAAACATCGTATGTTTGTGTATCTGCTCTTAGTCTTTATTATTTTAATAAATATCATTCCTGTTCTGATAGTTCATTCTCCTGCTTCTTTCTTAACCCTTCTCTCAACCCCTGATCTTGTTCGTAATTTCTTGATTACAAGTGGGGGATGGGGTATTGTATTATTTGTTGTGTTAATGGGTGTTTCTATCATTTTACCAATTCCAAGTACGCCTATTGCTCTTGCGGGAGGATATGTTTATGGTCTTTTTTTTGGAACGCTACTAGCTCTTGTTGGTTTGGTAATAGGTTCATGCACAATATTTTTCTTGGTACGGCGGTATGGTAAACCTCTTCTTGAAAAGCTCGTTGATGCGCATCATATTGCTCATTTCAATCATATTTTTGCACGACGCGGTCCTGCGGCTGCGCTTATTTCTTACATTATCCCCATCTTTCCTAGCGACACGGTAACTCTTCTTTTGGGTCTTACACCTATCTCATTTAGGACTTTTTTGTTTATTCTTATCGGGGGACATATTCCTCGTTATTTAATTTTGAATGGTGTTGGTGACACGTTTCAGGTTGGTTTTTCAATGTATTCCGTGTTGTTCTTGGCGGGAGGTGCAGCACTGCTTTTTACAGTTATATTTCGACGTAAACTCAAGATGTTGTTTTTCAAAGAATTACATGCTTTTGAGAAAACTATTCGTTATAACCATAAAAAGAAACGTATTGTTTGAGCTTAATTTTGTTGTTGGTTAAGTTTTAAATCAGATGAATATAGTCATTTAGTATTCATCTTTACTTTCTTTGTCTAAAAATTTCTGTGTTTATTTTTTAAATGTAAAATCGATCATCAGTGGCAAATGATCTGAAAACGCGAAATGAAGAACGGAATATCTCTTGACATTGATTTGTTTTGATGTAAGAATATAATCCAATCTTCGTGTGGGGTGCCAAGCTGGTTCAGTAAATGGTATAGATTCTTTATCTAATTTGATTTTATCACTCAGATGTGTTCGTTTGAGCAATTCAGCTATCTCTTCTTCTCCGTTAAATGTATTAAAATCTCCCATTAGGATGACGGGATTTTTGATTGAGTTTACTATATTGATTAATTCTTTAATTTGGAGCATGCGTGTTTCTTTTCCAAGGGCTAAGTGAGCAGCGAGTAGAGTCACTTTATGCGGGCATTTAAGGGTTGCTTCAATCACAACGCGTTTTGTGCCTTCATGCAAAACATGGTATTTATGACTGATTATAGGGTACTTAGAGATGATCGCATTTGCTTGTTTGTTAAGTACTGGAACATGGTGGAATAATTTCAACCATCCTTGTAAGGGATATTTTACTCGTTCAACAAAACTTTTTAGATGAAGACTTTCCTCAACAAACCGAACTTCATCTTTTCCATGGTTTCGAAAAGACCCAGTGTCAACTTCAATAAGAGTAAGAATATCTGGTTTGATTTTTTTAAGTTCTTCAACTATTTCTTGATTTATTTTTTTTGGAGGAAAGAAAATACGCCAAAAGTAGAGATATTGGTACCATATTCCTTCCATTCCTTCACAATATTCAATATTATAGGAAATTAATCGAACCACAATATGATGGTACAAAAAATGATATATAAACTTGCGTTAGTACTGGTTAGTTACTTTTTTGGTCTTTTAATAATATCTTTTTGCCTTTGCGAGTAAGGTTATGTGACATAAATATTAATTCAAAATTTCCATAAATAAAATGTTCTGGTCGCAGCGCAGTTATGGAATGAGATAGTGTGTACACTATTTTTTGAAAAAATGACCGTGGTTTAGTAGAGGAAGTTAATTTTGTTTTATAGCCGGCAGCACGATATGATTCGTTGACTAACTTGCTGCAAAAATAACCTTGTTTGGTTTGGCTAAAGTCCCAATCGTATGCTTTGCCAAGTTGAGCTTTCGCAAATTTGATAGCATGACGTACAAGGTACCGTTTATGTTTTGTTTTTTTTGGAAGGCGTAGAATGACAAGCGTATCGTAGGTTGTGAAAATATGATCTAATGTAGAGTAGCGAACTCCTGTTCCTACTGCTTCAATGCATTTTTTTCTGCCGATATAGAGTGTTGCATGTGTCAATGCTCCACCAATTACGGGGGCAGAAAGCTCATGCAGGTTGCCTAAGAGCAGGATATCTCCTCGACGAAGATGGAAGCGAGTTTGAATTTGATCTTTTCTTGTGAGTAAATTGCTTCGTTTCTGTATTACTATTCCGGTTACAAAATAGATTATGTTGGGAATAATTTTTTTGTAGAAGGGGTAGTTTTTAGGAAAATTAGTGATTAAATGAGATCGCATGTATTATCTAATTAAATAAAAGAAGTTAATAAATCTACTCACGGGTTGTACTCTCTTATTCTCTTAGTGCTTATTTTAAAATTCCGTACCCAATCAATCTAAATCGATCTCCTACTCGACGAGAGATAGTGATACGATCGCCAACACTTGCGCAAATTGGTTTTTTGAGAACACAGGTTGTATTCTTTTTAGAAGGATCAACAACAACGCCCACGGTTGCTGCAGAATTAACATTAAGCATAAGTACTTCTTGTTTGGCGAGGGGTTTTACTTCTGTTTCTTCTTTCGTTCCAACAACGCGTTCGAGTAAAAATGTATCCAACGCAATTTGATAATGGACTGGGGGAAGTTTTCCTGGCTTTCCTACAAGGCATCCGGTAAGAGCATCTGATTTAACGATAGAAGGATCAAGATCAGTTTTGAGAGCCATACTTCCACCAGGCATAATCTCTTCTACTGGTTGTCCCCCTGAGAAAATTTGCACTACTTTAGTATGGAGGGGTTTCCAGATTTTTTTGTTTTTTTCTTCAACCATATATCCTGGTGCAATTTCTACTTCATCGCCAATATGAAAACTTCCTTGTTTGACTGTTCCACCTAGAACTCCTCCGGTGAGCTGGGCAGGTTTAATTCCTGGTTTGTTAATATCAAATGATCTCGCAATGAGCATGCTGGGAAGATCTTTGGTATTACGAGTTGGTGTAGCAATATAGGTTTGGATGGCTTCAAGTAACATATCAATATTGACATTAGCTCGAGCAGAAATAGGGATGATAGGGGCGTCTTTAAAAGGCGTATTGGAAAGGAATTCTCTGATTTCTTGGTAGTTTTGTAATGCTTCTTCTTTACTGACAAGATCAATTTTATTTTGGATAACAATTACGTTCTTAATTCCCGTGATTTGGAGCGCCATGAGATGTTCTTTGGTTTGAGGTTGAGGGCATTTTTCATTTGCAGCGACAAGTAAAAGTGCTCCATCAACAATTGCTGCTCCCGAGAGCATGGTTGCCATAAGGGATTCGTGACCGGGCGCATCTACTAATGAAATTTTGCGTAAGTGTTTAGTAGGTTTATTGGTTTTGAAACTTTTTTCTTTTGTGGTGTAAAAATTATTTTCTTCGTCAAGATAAATATCAAAATCAGCGTAGCCTAAACGAATGGTAATACCGCGTTTGAGTTCTTCAGAATGTGTGTCTGTCCATTTCCCACTTAGACGTTCGGTAAGAGTGGTTTTTCCGTGATCAACATGACCTACTAATGCGATATTTATTTCTGGTTGAGTATGTATGTGTTCTTTTTTTTCAACACTTTTCTTGGCTTGAGTCATCTGGGTGGTGTGAACAGGAGTTTATTTATAAACTCTGCTCTTGTAAGAGAGTACGTTTAGAAAACAAGCGGTAATGATGATTCTTTTTTTTACAAAATTATGGAGGGATGGCTGTTCATTCCAGAGTTCTTCGTGTTACTTTTAGTGTGTTATGTTAATTAGTAAACAGTTAAAGAAAGAAATAGAAAATCTATGCTTCGCGTTTTTTAAGGCGAGTCATGTATCCTGCAATGATATTTCGCAATTTTTTGCCTTGTACCGTGGTAAATTTGTTGGTAAGAAGCTTATTTTGAGTAAAATCTGCAGAGAATTTTTCTCCGTGCATTTTGAGGAGTTCTTTGGTTTTTCGTTTGATACGTGTAGTTTTAATACGTCCCATAATTGGTTTGGAGAGTAGGTTATTTATAAATATTGTGGTGGGGCGAAGAGATATGAGAAATCTTATTGTGCATCTGGTTTGGGCTTATTGAGTTCTGCTTTTAATTGCTCTTCTATCGAAGCCATCTGGCCTATCAAATTAAGTCGTCGTTGTTCGAGTAAATCTCGTACAGCAAAATTGGTTTGCAATCCATACGCAGGAGCTAGTGTTGCAGGATCAACACCTTGAGATCGGAGATAGAGGTCAAGACATTTTTCTTCAGGGAGAATACTACCTTTTGTGATAGAAAGATAGTCTTGGGGATACCCTTGATAAGAGGGGTTTGTTAGTCTGCAGCCAAAGCCAAGATATTCTTGGGTGGTTGGGTCACTAGTAGGCTGAAATAAAAGAACATACGTTAATTCTCCCTCTCTATTTTCTATTCCCTCTTCAAGAATTAGCTTTCTGGTTTTTGGGTCACAGCTGGTTTGTCGAAGTTCTTTTTCTTTAAAATCTATGAAATTGAGATTATATTCTACGGTACGGTCATCAACTACTTTTTCCCAACGGGCGTATTTCAATAATGATGGCGCTTTCTCATCAGAGTTTGTATTGTATGATAAACTTGTGTGTATATCTTCACTTTCAAACCTAGTGTTAATTTCCGTCCTAGAATGGTTATCATCACATCCTAGAACGGCAGCGAGAGTAAGAAAAGGAATGTATTTTTGCATAATGAGGAGGGATGAGGTGTATTTTTAATGTTTTTGTATTTTAGGGTCATATCTGTAATTCATATCAATTACAAAGTGTATTTGGTTATTTTATTCTTTTTAGTCGTGTTGTGTTTCTATTACCATAATCTATATAAGGCATGACTGTGTAGGGAAATTACCGGGTGATATGATGAATCCATTATCTAATCTACGACTCGGTTTAACGTATGCTGATGTGCTTTTAGTTCCAAAACGAACTCCTCTTTCTTCACGTGCTGAGGCAGATGTTACTTCTCGATTTACTAAAAATATTGTTCTGGCTACGCCTTTGGCAAGCGCAAATATGGCAACTGTTACTGAACATAAAATGGCGATTGCGTTGGCTCGAGAGGGGGGAATTGGCACAATCCATCAGTTTAATACTATTGTCGAACAGGTTGAAGAAGTACGTAAAGTAAAACGAAGTACAAGTTATATTATTGATAATCCTGTGTGCTGTTCGCCTTACATTACTATTGCGGATGCAGTTTATATCATGAAAGAAAAAGGTGTTACGAGCTTATTGGTTACAAGCTCGGATGAACTGGTAGGAATTTTCACTTCTCGCGATTATTTATTTGAGACAGATCAATCTCGCAAAGTTCAGGATGTGATGACACCGCGTAATCGCTTAATTATTGCCCAATATGGTGTGCCATTAGAAGAGGCAAAACGAATTTTACACGAACATCGAATTGAAAAGCTTCCTATTTTGCGTGAAGGAAAAGTATTTGGATTAATTACTACAAAAGACCTGCATCGGTTAGAGTTTTGGCCTCATGCTACACGTGATGAGAAAGGTCGTCTTCGCGTTGCTGCTGCGGTGGGAGTAAAAGATACGCTTGAGCGCGCAAAAGCGCTTGTTGATGCAGGGTGTGATTGTATTGTTCTTGATGTAGCACATGCTCATTCAGATTTAGTTATAGAACAGGTCAAATCACTTAAACGAAATCTCCCAGTAGATATTATGGTTGGTAATATTGCTACTGCGCAGGCTGCCCGTGATTTAATTGAAGCTGGCGCAGATGGGTTAAAAGTAGGTATCGGTCCTTCTCCGGTGTGCACAACCAGAATTATCGCAGGGGCAGGTATTCCTCAACTTACTGCTGTTTTAGATGTTGCACGTGTTGCGCAGGAGTATAATGTTCCTGTTACTGCAGATGGCGGGTTAAAATATCCGGGTGATGTAACAAAAGCATTAGCTGCCGGAGCAAGTAGTGTATTTTCAGGCACTTTATTTGCGGGAACTGATGAATCTCCTGGGATGATTATTCTTAAAGATGGAAAACGGTACAAAAAGTATCATGGAAGCGCATCGTATGAAAGTAATCACACTCGAACAGAAACGAAGTTAGGAAAACAAGTCAAAGAACGTCTTGATATCTTTGTTGAGGGTGTTTCTTCATTGGTTGATTATAAAGGTCCAGTGAGTGAGGTCGTAAGCAGTCTCGTACATGGTCTTAAAAGTGGGTTGAGTTACTGCGGTGCTCATACAATCAAAGAGATGCAGGAAAATGCAGAATTTATTCAAATTACTGGTGCTGGTTGGGAAGAAAGTAAAAGTAGCGGAATGAAGACCAGCGAGTAAAATGAATAAAATTAGGATGAATAAAGTAAATAGTCGCTTTTTTTCTTTTTCTCTGACTGGATTGTCTTTATTCTCCAAAAATACTTTGTTTAAATTGTTCTAAATTCTCAAAAATATCTTTTGTTTCTAGTCCTTGCGCGAGAAATTCTTCTTTGGTTGTTAATCCGGTGAGAACAGCGCAAAAACGAATTCCTGCATTCTTGCATGCAGCAAAGTCGTCGAGATGATCTCCTACTGATACTATTTCTTTTATGCCAATTCCTTTTATTTTAAGAATTTCAAATGGTTCACGAAATACTGCGGGATTAGGTTTGCGATCTTCTTCTCGTTGTGGCGCAGTAAGAAATTCGAATGGCACAATGTATCCTGCTTGATTAAGACGTTCTTGAGCCATTTTAACTCGGTTGGTGACAATTCCCTGTATAATCCCCTCTTGTTTAAGTTGTTTAACTACATTGTTTCCTTGTGGGGTACTCTCAAAGTGCAGATCTTTTGCAGTACTTCGATATCTGGCTAAAATAAGATTGGCAAGGGGTTCGGCGTTGTAATACCCAATAGGGTTGGGGAAGAGTTTAGTAAAAATTTCTTCAAATGGTAAATTCTCTTTTTGGATACTCTTAATGAATGAATCTGAGGGAATTTCAAAAGAAATATTTTTGGCAACTTCTTGTGCTGTTTTCTTTATTAATTCAAAGACGAAAGTGTTGGTACTTAGAAGGGTGTTATCAAGATCGTAAATAACTGCTTTATATTTTAGTTGTGGGCTGTTGGCTTGACTTTGTGTGTTAGTGTTGTGGTTATGTGTCATAGTATATTGCTCCTGACTTTTCATTTGTGAGTTATTATTTTGTGGGTAATTATTATTATTATTATTATTATTATTATTATTATTCTCGTTATTACTATTGCTCTTAGGGTCATTTTTATTATAGAAATTATCTTTCTTTTCTTCTTCTCTCTTGTTTTCTTCTGCTACTTCTTTTTTAGTATCTTCCCAAGAACATTTTCCTTCACGTGAAATAATCTGTTCTCGTTTTGGTCCTACCCCCACTGCGCAGATTTCTGCGTTTCCTTGTTTTTCTATTTCTTGGATATAGAGTTTAAGATTCTGCGGAAGATCATCCCAACGAGTACAGCGTGAAATATCTTGTTTCCAACCGGCGCAGTGTATCCATTCGTATGGAACGCATTGAGAGAGTATTTTGTCATCGGCAACGTATTCTTGTATGATTTTTCCCGTAAAAAATATTTCTCCATTATATTCTCTGGATGGTCCAAGATATTTGTAGGAGATACAGAGAGGTATGGTCTCAAATTCGGAAAGGATGTCAATCTTGGTGAGAATGCATTTAGGTCCATTAATTTTGCTGGTGTGGCGAAGCAAGACCGCATCCATCCATCCACATCGTCGTGGTCGTCCAGTCGTGGAGCCAAATTCGTTTCCCTGAGTTCTGATTTTTTCACCTACTTCATCAAACAATTCGGTGGGAAATGCTCCAAGTCCAACTCGGGTGATATACGCTTTGATGATATTATATTCTTCATCAATGATAGGGAGACCTAATCCTACATTCGCTCCTCCCCGACTGGGATTTGAGGATGTAACATAAGGAAATCCTCCGTGATCAACGTCTAATAAGATCCCTTGTGCGCCTTCAACTAAAATTTTCTTCTCTTTTTTACACAATTCGGAGAGAATCATTTCGGTATTTGCAACGTATTTTGAAAACTTTTGGAAAATAGAAAGATACATCTCTGCGATGATTTGGGCAATTTGATGGATAGTGCAGCTAAGTATATTTTTGATATACTCTTCTTCCTCTTGAGCAGAGATTGTTTTGAGAGTCTTTTGTTTTTGTAATAAGATCTCAGCAAAGCGTCTTTTTATTTGATCATTGGAAAAATAATACGTGCTCTCTAGAATTTTCCATTTTTGATTAAGGGAGATAGTAAGTTTATTTTTGAAAAGTTCAGGATCGTTAAGGTCATTTATTCTTACTCCACAACGATCAAATTTGTCTACATAACAAGGTCCAATTCCTCTCATCGTTGTTCCAATTTTAGTTGATCCTGTTGCTGCTGTTTCTCGTGCTGAATCAATGATAATATGGGTAGGAAGAATCAGATGGGCATTTCCGGAAATATAAAGAGAGGAAATAGCATACCCACGTTGTTGTAATAAATTTAATTCTCCAACTAGTACGAAAGGATCTATAACCATTCCTGATCCTAAGATTGAAACCATATGTTTCCAAGTAACAGCTGATGGAAGCAAATGAAAAATATGTTTTTCTCCATTGAAGTAGACTGTATGACCTGCGTTATTTCCTCCTGTTGCTCGAGCTACTACGTCAAAATGCGGAGCCATCCAATCAATGATTTTGCCTTTTCCCTCATCACCCCATTGTCCTCCAAAAACCCCGATAATTTTTGATTTCATCTTAGTTCTTCTCTGTTGATGATATGTTGGTAACGGCTGTGAACGGGATGTTAACTTGTGAGAAATATTCTACAAGAGGTATTAATTCAGATAATTGATTGATATGATAAGGGGTTTGTGCCAGTGGTTCTTGCAATGCAACATATTTTATGGCTGTATTTTGGTTGCTTTGATTAAATACATTCTGATCTTGATCTGTGTTTTTTCCTACAATGATGGCTGTTTGATTTTTGTCTATTATAATTTGATTTACTTCTTGTGAAGTATACACTTTTGAAAATCTTTTTTGCAACCAGTAGGGGACGTCTATTCCTCTTATTTCCAGTCCTCTTTTTTCTAACATTTCTATAATTTTAAGCTCTGGTAAATCATTATTTATTGAATCGGGTACGTTATTTTGCGAGTTAGTGGTTGCTTTAAAACAGTGAGGGAAATTTAGGATGATAGTTGTAATTGGCACATTTGGTGAGTGATATTTTTCACGAAAATTGTTCCACCGTTCTAGCGCAATATCCACTAATCTTGTACAAAGACCTAGATAGGATTCAAAACTCAGGTTAGTAAGACGTCGTTTTGTTTCTGTGGTTATGGGGAGTTGTGTAATGTGTTGTTGCAATTCTTCTAATGTATACATTTTTCCCTTGGAAAGATCTTTTACCATTTCATAGGGTTTAGGGTATCCTTCTACTCGTAATACACTTTGAATTGCTTCACTAAGAATAACAGCGTTGGAATACACTTCGTCTTTCATTAATGTGCGGTTAGGTGTAATTCTTCCAATCTCTTGTCCTAAATGCGTTAGCGCAACAAAAGAATGGGCGATGGCTTCACCGATTCCCCGCAATGCCTCGTGATCAGAGAGATCGCGTTGCAATCTTGACATTTGAATTTTGTTCATAAACCCTATTAATTTTGCATTTGCTTCTCGAGTACTGCCTTCGGCTACTTCTAATCTCCAGGGGTTAATTTTTTGCGGCATTGTGGAAGAACCTATTTCGCTGGTTATATTTTTTTGAACAAGAAGCCCTTGGGAGATATACATCCACAAATCGATGCACAGATCACAAATAATATTATTAATACTCAGAATAATGCTGCATAATTCTACTATGCCGTCATGGGGTTCGATTTGTGTGGTGAGAAGATTTGGACTAAAACCTAATGAAGTAATAAAATTTTCAGAGAATGCGATCCAATCAACTGGTGCGGCGCTATATTGCATAGCAGCAAATGTTCCTACAGCACCATTTAATTTTGCAGGTAGTTTATATTCTGTTAACCGTGTCAGATCTTTGCGGAGTCGTTCAAGAAAATTGGCAACCTCTTTGCCAAATGTGGTCGGTACAGCGGGCTGACCATGGGTTTTTGCGAGCATTATGCTCTCTTTTTCTTGAAGGGAAAGTATGGAAAGTGAATCGAGAATATTTACTAATTCAGGAATGAAAAAAGTTCTAAGCCCTTCTCTGATCATAAGATTATGGGCAATGTTATTTACATCTTCTGAGGTTAATCCAAAATGGACAAATTCTTCAATATCTTTTAATGTTGAGGTTTGTATTTTTTCTTTAATGAAATATTCTACTGCTTTGACATCATGATGTGTTGCTGAAATTGTTGACGTACCAAAATGGTCTATGTTTTGAATATGTATTGCATCATTTAGACTAAAAGAGCTAAAAATTGAACGTAAGAATTCTTTTTCTTGGGGTGTAAATTGACGTAGTTGAATAAACGCAGGAGTTTGACTTAACGCGATGAGATATTCTACTTCAACAAACACTCGGAATCTATGGAGTGCGAATTCAGAGAAAAATTGTGAAAGGGGTTTTGTAAAAATATGGTGCCGTCCATCTATGGGAGAAATTGCCTGGAGTGTATGGATTTGTAAATCCTCAGAGTTCAATACCTATCACCGTGGTATTGTTGCGTAAGACTGCTTTTTATACTTTGTTATTATCAAGAATATATGGTTTGGGCGGTATTGGAAAATGTTCTTATATGTTTTTTATTTTAAATAATGTATGGTGTAATACTTCATCTCTTCTATTGATTCTTTAATATCATCTAAAGATCGATGTGTTTCTTTCTTTTTTGGGATAGCTTGCTCGCCGTGTTTACGTTGAATGAGCTCTTTAATGGTGCTGACATCAATAACGCGATAATGTAGATAGTCATTTACTCTGGGCATGTATTTTCGCACAAAACTACGATCCTGCCAGATAGAATTGCCGCAAAGTGGGGAGCTTTGTGGTTGAGTGTATTTTTTGATGAAATTGAGTAGTTGTGATTCTGCTTGTTTGAGTGTGAGTGTTGCATCGAGCGCTTCTTGGGTGAGTCCCGATGCTTTGTGGTGTTGCTTGCACCAATCGTTCATTTTTGAGAGCTGCTCTTTTGTGTGATGAATAATGATCGGACCTAATTGTGCGACGTGATTAAATTGATTGTCAGTGATGATTACGCTGGCTTCAAGAATCGTGTCAACGTCGGGGTCAAGACCAGTCATTTCTAGATCGAGCCAGACAAGGGTGTCTTTTTTTGACATGAAGGAAGGAAAATAATTAAAGAATATAAAAGATACGTTTTCAACAACTCTCTTACGGTTTATACCGTTCCATGTTCCTTGGGAATGGAATTGCGTCTTTAATATTATCCAATCCGCAAATCCAGCGTACGATACGTTCAACGCCCATGCCAAAGCCGCCGTGTGGTACGGATCCATAGCGACGGGTGTCTAAATAAAATTCGTATTGAGTTGGGTCTTCGCCTTGTGCAATAAGCCGTTCTTTAATTTTGTCTAAGTCTTCTTCACGTTGTGATCCCCCAATAATTTCACCATGGCCTTCAGGTGCTAGAAAATCGCATCCTTGTACGGTACGAGGATCTTTTGGATCTTCTTTCATGTAGAACGCTTTGACTTTTTTAGGATAGTTAGTACAAATGATTGGTGTGTCGTAGAGAGTGGTAAGATTCTCTTCTTCAATGGTACGTAAGTCTTTTCCCCATTCAATGTCCATCTTGAATTTTTCTTTGAGAATTTTGAGGGCATCTGTATAGGTGATGCGGGGAAATGGTTTTGTAAGTGCTGGTTCAAGTTTCGTTACATCACGACCCATGATTTCAAGGTCCGGTCTATGTTTTTCAAGAACACGTTTGAGGATGTGTTTTAATAGTGCTTCACCATGGTTTTGGATGTCAGCAAATTCTGACCACGCCATTTCCATTTCAGCGTGCCAATATTCAGTAAGATGACGTGATGTTTTAGATGGTTCTGCGCGAAAGCTTGGTGCGATCGTGTAGATTTTCTCAAGTGCAAAGATTGCTGGTTCAGCGTAGAGTTGCCAACTTTGAGAGAGAAAAACATCTTTTTTATCAAAGTATTTAACTTCGAAGAGTTCGGAGCCACCTTCACATTGAACGGCTTGAAAGATAGGTGAATGGTATTCATAGAAACCTTGGCCTTTGAAGTATTCATCAATAGCACCAAAGATGGTGGAACGAATCTTGAGCATTGCTGTCATTTTACGACTACGTAACCATAAGTGCCTATTGTCAGCAAGAAATTCAACGGATTGATCTTTAGTGATAGGAAAATTTTCAGATTTGCCAACTAACAAGTAGTCTTTGACATGAAGTTCAAAACCGGTAGGGGCGCGTTCGTCTTTTTTGAGTTCACCTGTAAGTGTCATGCACGCTTCGACTTGGACATGATCAATTTCGTCCCAACGAGTTTCGAAATCTTTTCTATCAAGAACACATTGAATGATGTTGGAAGAGTCTCTTAATGTAATAAATTTAAGCTTGTTGGAGCCGCGTTCGCGATGCACCCAACCGCGAATAGAGACGGTGCCTTGACCTTGTGTAATGGCTTGTTGAATGGAAAGGAAATGGGGTGTGGATGTCATATTTTTCTAACCTCGTGTGGCATTATAAAAACCTTTTCTTCTTAGGGTGGGTGTTTTCTGATCCGTTCCGTTCCGAATTCACGCTGTAAAATAGTGTATACTCCTTCTCCTCTCAAATGCATCGAGGTTCGCTGTGCTTCTTCACCACTTCCTCCAATGGAAATATCTACACTGGCAAGCGCATCAAGACCCTCATCAATAATGAGTGCTTGAATTTCGTGTTCTGCTGATGAGTGGTACATCCATGGGGTACAGGTTTCTCGATCCATGCCTTTAGGAGTTCCAGCACGTAGATCATACCGCTTTCCTTGCGCTCTTGAAATTCCTAATACTTGCGAAAATAAGTCTCGTTGGGAGAGACGTCGTGGTTCACACGCTGTTACGACGCCAATAAATCGTCCTTCAAGACCAAAATAGTACGCACAGACAACAGTGATTCCTTCGGGAAGAGTTCGTACTTTGGTTTTTCCTTCAGTGGCGGTTTCGTGAATGTAAAATCTAGGTTGAATTCCTAAATCCGCTGCATGGCGGTAGACATATTCTTGTTCTGGATGTAATTGCATTTCTGTACCCTTCCTCTTGCTCTTCATTGAGTTCATTACTGGTTCTGCTATTAAAAGATATTTCATTAATTATGGTAAAAAATGCGGAAAAAACATCAAATTTATATAAAAATGGAACATTTGTTCCATAATGGTATATGAAATCGACGAAAAAGATCGTAAAATCATCGAGATTTTGAAAGATCATGCAGAATATACGACCCGTATTATTGCAAAGAAGACGTTATTGCCGATTACAACAGTGCACAACAGAATTAAGAAATTACAAACTGAGGGAATTATTCGTAAGTATAGTGTGAAATTAGATTATGAAAAATTAGGGGAAAACTTTCGAGCATATGTTTTGATCTCTGTGAATTTGCATCTGCTTAAAGAAAAGAAAAAAACACAGCATGATGTGGCGAAAGAATTGAAAAAAATGCCCTTTATTGAGAGAGCAGATATTGTTTCTGGTGGTACAGATATTGTAGCGTTGATTAGGGTTCATGATGTTAAAGAATTTGATGAAGTGCTTTTAGGTAAATTGCAACTTGTTGAAGGAATTGAGAAGACACAGAGCTTAATTGTGATTCATCGAACGTAGATTTAAAAGTCTGAGCCGTTTTATCTCTCCTATGCGCACCCAACTTCACCGAGCTCTTTCAAAATTAGGTTTCTGTTCTCGTGCACAGGCTGTGCCATTAATCAAAGACGGTAAAATTCGTATCAATGGGATTGTGGCAACTGGTCCTTTAGTTTGGGTGGATATGGAGAAAGACAAGATCACAATTCAGGGTGGTATTGCTAAAAAAGAAGGAGATGCATTAAAAAAACCGGTATCCATGGCTTTGAATGCTTCTCAAAAAGTATATTATGCGTTTCACAAACCGAAGGGATATGTCACGACACGCGATGATGAACAAGGTAAGCAGACAATCTATGATTTATTTCCTGCTGCGTTGAAAGATCAATGGCTCTTTGCTGTTGGTCGATTAGATAAAGACTCTGAAGGACTGTTGTTGTTGACCAATGATGGGCCATGGTCACAGGGATTATTAGATCCTGATTCTCATGTTGAAAAAGAGTATTTAGTTTGGTTAGATCATGAGTTAGCAGAGTATGATCGCAAGCAGTTAGAGAAAGGAATCGTTTTGGATGGGGAAAGAACCTTGCCATGCGTGATTCGCAAGAAAACAGATGGTTGGTCAATTATTTTGCAGGAAGGTCGCAATCGACAGGTGCGTAACATGTTTGCATTCTTTGGGTATAAAGTATTGCGGTTAGTACGAGTGCGGATTGGGATGTTGGAGTTGGGACGATTGGAAGTGGGAAAAGTAGAGAAGATACGACCAGAATTGGTAATCAGAAAATAACACCAAAAGATACCTTTATTAATTCCATTTTTCTTTCATATACTTTGATGACGGTGATGAAAATTCCTCGGGTGATGTCGACGCAACACCCTGATAATGTGACAATTCCTTTCTTTTCAGAAAAGTCAGTTATGGAAGGCGAGGATGAAGTCAAAGAAGCCTATTACTCATTTTCTAATTTAGGTGTTGATGAACAACTTTGGGACGCAGAAGGTAAAGAAGTAGATGCGTTTGTAGTTAAGAAGTTACTTTCTCGCTATGAAGATTATTTTCGCAAGAATGTGCTGGGTCAAGATAAATTTTTGACGTTTCGTGTACCTAATCCTGATGTAGAGAAGAATGATGGGAAAATTTTACTTGAATCTCTCCACTCGTTGCCACGTAATTTTGATTTAGGAAATTTGTTTTACGGTAAACCTATTGCACCTGTTTTTGAAGCAGTATTGCCTATGTGTTCATCTGAGAAAAGTCTAATTCGGATACATGAATATTACAAACAATTTGTGATTAAAAGTCAAGACCGTAAATTGTATGATGACGATATTACTCTTAAAGAATGGGTTGGTCCTCTTCATCCTACTGATATACGAGTGACTCCTTTGTTTGAAACGAAAGAAGCAATTCTCAATGCGCATAGTTATGTTGAAAAATACATGAAACACGAAAAAATCAAAGAGCAACAACGGGTGTGGTTTGCACGTAGTGATCCTGCACTTACCTATGGCTCAACTGCAACAGTTCTCTCGGTTAAGATCGGTTTGCAGCGACTCGCAGAGTTGGAAAGAAAAACATCTGTGGAAATTCTTCCGATTTTGGGTTGTGGCTCGGCGCCATTTCGTGGAAATTTTACACCGCTTAATGCTCATAAGATGGTTGCAGGGTATCCAAGTATGCAGACCTTTACTGTGCAGTCTGCGTTCAAATATGATTATGATGCGCGTGATGTAGCGAATGCTGTTGATATGATCAAATCTGCTCCACGCACAGCTCCTATGCCAATAGATGAGAAAATGGCGTTGCCGTATATTGAAAAATTAGAAGCAGAGTATCAAAAACAAGTCAAATTACTTGTTCCTACGATTCATCAAATGAGTGTGCATATTCCACAGCGGCGAAAACGTAAATTACATATTGGGTTGTTTGGGTATGCTCGTGGAAATGGTGCGTCGTTACCTCGAGCAATTCCGTTTTGCGCTTCGCTGTATTCTCTGGGATTGCCACCTGACATTTTAGGTGTTTCAATATTATCAGGAAAAGATTTGGATCGGATGCGTGAGTCGTATCATAATGTAGATAATGATATCAAAACCGCATTGCAATATTATAATAAAGATAACTTGTCTTATTTTCCTCAACCGATTCAGAAAGCAGTCAAAAAAGCGCTTACTCTCTTTGATTATGAAGTTAATGAAGAACATGCTGCGATGTCAAATCGGATTTTGACTTGCGTTAAGAAGAATGATCATGCAGGATTACATGAAGGGATTTTGGCAGCAGGAAGAATAAGACGATTTTTGGGATAAATTTTCTCTTTTACAAGGTTTTAAAAAATACGTAGTGTTTTGTGTTATTGCGAGCCAGTCGCCTAGCCTGGACAACATTTTAGGCAAACTAAATTGTCAAAGTTGAAGGGTACATAGGGCACAAGCCTCCTATTCTCTTTTTGAGAAGAAGTAAGCTTGTCTTCGGGGGTTCAAAACAATCTTTTGGAAACAAGAGATTGGGAACGTCCTCCCTGGCTCGTGTTTTTACTGATTATTTACAAACCTCGAGACCCAATGAAGAACTCCTGAGTACTTCCATCATGGAATATCTACAAGACCTGAGGGCGAGAATGTTTTTTTGCTTTTTTCGAGACTGATTCGTGACAGTGAAGATTTTTAAATCGGGTAAGCTTGTTTTCTATTATGGCTGATGTATATCTCTCTGTGGCAAATACGACTGATTGGTCGCGTCAATTTGCTCCTCGTTTAAGTCGGGCTCTGGAAGCGAAGGGTCTTTCATGTCATTTAGCTCAACGCGATGCTAATCAATTTAATATGCGTTTGCAGGTGCAAACAGCGGATATGCAGGCGTTGCAGGGTTGTAAAATAGTTGTTGCTGTTGCTGATGGGTTTACGGCAAATTGTGGTGCTGAGATAGGTTATGCTTGTGGTATGAAACGTCGTGTATTGATTTTGACAACAGGTCAATCCAAATTGCCATTGATGGTCGAAGGCATGGCTTCCCAGATTCTGAAAGTAGAAAGCTTTGATGCCATTAAAGATTATATGGATAATTTGGTTGCTGCGATTAAGAAATCAATGTGATCTTAAAGAATTAAAATTTTCTTGTTGTGATTTTAATCATTTTATGCAGGTACTAACGATTCTAATCCAGAAAGTCTCTGTCTTTGTGGTGCAATTCTTCCATTGGGTTTTTTGAGATATTCGTTTCTCCCCTTCCATAAACCAGATCTTTTATCCAATCCTCTTTGTGTGTATCTTTCAACTTCTTCTGAGGTGGGGGGTCTGATTCTGGATTGAGCGAGGTCTTGGGCAATGAGTAATGGTAAGAAGAAAAAAGAAATCTGGATGTCTATCTCGGGGAAGTGTTGACTAAGATACTCTTGGATCCTATTGTCATCGCCTCGTGCTGTAGTAGATAATCCGTGATTAAATGCAATTTCATACTTTATTTCTTTACCTATTCTCCATTCATGGTAATTTAATGCACGATAGACTATTTCTAGGGTTAATCTCATGCTTATTCTCTTTTTGATGTATTTTTAAAATCTATCAATGACTAATCTCTCAGTTTTCTGACTTTTATGTCGCACTTTTCTCATAAGATTAATATTCTTTAACGTCTTATTCTTTGATTACTATGTACGGTTGTCGCAGTAGCTATGGTGGGTCACATTCGTCGTCTAGATACTTCTCTGCGTTATCTCATTCTCCTACTGGTGGATCGTCTGGGTTGGAGAGAATTGCTTATTCTGCGTCTGCTCTGGTATCTGGTGATCATGCGGGCAGCTATGTACATTTTCCTCGCATCATGCCTATGTCGCCAATCTCTATGAAAGAATTATCTCATTCGTCTGAACCGTCTGTGCGGTACAATATGGCTGCTGCTTCTTGCTCTGAGAGTTCATATTCCGCATCTACAAAAACTCACTATGAATTATTCACGCCACACAATGAATATCATTTTCAACCTGAACAGTTTTTAGAGAGGGGAAAAGAGGGTGGTTTTGTAGGAAACGCACAAGAGATTCGTTCTTTTGTGGAAGAGGCGTTTGAGAATCTGATGGAAACGCCTTTTCCTACAGACATTCGTTTGACGGTTTGTGATGAGACAGAGTTTCGAAAACTAGCTCCTCACAAAGGAGTAATTGGTTTGTCGTTTAATCGTCATAAAAGTGGGATGGTGTCGGAAATTTTTGTACTGGAAGGCTCGTTAGGTAGGGTGTTGTTAACGGTGGGACATGAAATCGGACATGTGTTGAGTCATTCGTTGAAAGATAAAGCAGTTGAAGAAGCCAAAGCCTATGCTTTCTCATTTGCTTGGATGGATGTGATTAAAGAATTCAATATTGCTGGTTTGGGTAATGCGTTGGTGACAGAGTTACCTGCTCTTAATGGTGTGCATGATAAAGGCTTTGAAATAGTTTTACGTGGAATAAAATCAGGGAAGAATGCATGGGGTGTGTATGAAGAGATCATCGAAGATGGGTTGGGGATTTTGATTGCGTAATCTCTTATTATTTTTGATCTTGAGCAACACGTAGATAAGAACTAGTCAATGAAATTATTTCTACTGATTGATCTTTTCCTTCAAATTCGTTATACTGTGGTACTTTATACTCTGGTAGAATTGCCATGGTGTAAGGTTCTTCTCCTCTTGCTTGTGAGATGAAATATCCTAACGGTAAAACAGTATTTACATCAGGTCGCCAGAATGGTTTTGTGGGCACATGTGCAGCACCCAAAAACCCTACTATCTTTGCTAATGGGTTGTGAGAATAAATTCTTTGATGGATATTTTCTGCGATTTGTTTATTGCGACCAGTATGGTCTCCTCTTTTTTGGTAGCTAAAATCATCTACAAAGTGAACTTGATATCCTAATTTATGGGCTTCTTGAATTGTTTCTATTAGTTGACTTGGGTCAGAATATCTTGCAACAGCTTTTTGTAGTTCTGGAATGGATTGCGGTAACGTATCTGCTAAAGGTTGTAACGCTGAATCAACTTCTAATACTAAATGTGTGTATCCTTCTTTTGCAAGCGCAGGTAAGATATTTTTACGGAAAATAATATTATCTTCTGTGATATAATGAAATTCTCCTATTAACACTGTTCTTTTGTCTTGTGAGCCATCAACTACTTTTTGCGCTATTGATGATCGAAATGAATCGACTGTGTTTGCGCTAGAACAAGCCATTACTGTGCTAATTATTGTTGCACTCAAGATTTTTTCAAGCATGTTTTCAAATTCTATTATGTTTTTTATAAATTTTGCTTATTTAGTCCCTAGAAAGTAGTTATCGTTTACTTTTCGATTTAGGAGTCAAATATTCTGTCTCTGCTCAACACCATATAACTATAAATATCACCTCATTCTTTTTGGTCGTATGCCTTCGTTATTGTATGACTTGACTCGTACGTTTGGGTCCTATTCTAAAGCGCAGGAGATTTTATTTCTTCTCAAAGATGTCAAAGAGGTTGTGCGGCATGGTTTTTATGAAGAACAACTTGAGAGAGTAGAAGATTTTTGTGCAGCTCATAAATTAACTTTGGTTAAGTCAACATTTAAAGTGCTTCTTGCTGATGCACAAGCGTATTCAAATAAAGGGGTTCGTGTTCCTGCTGAGGATTCTCGTGATGGGATGTATTTTGTTTATATCTCCAAAGATGATGAGAAAGCGTATCTTGCTTCGTATTATGAATTGATGAACGATCAAAAACAACTTGGTCTTTTGTTGGGGTATCCGGAATGTTGTGTGGAGTTTTTCTGTGCAAGCTTTTCTGCTAAAAATCCTAATCCGCAACATGCAGCACTTAACCCTTGGACGAATTTGTCGAAAAGGTCTTCTGACTGTGTGCTGTTATCTCATTTTCCATGCAGCTCACGTTGTCCATCTAGTATTACCATGGCACGGGCATTTCATAATTTGATTAAACAAGAAGATCCGGTCAGGGCAGATGAGATGTTTACGGTCTTGCAGGAACTTTAGGGTGTTTCTACATAAGAAAAATTTAATAAGTTTTTATGAGTAGTTTTTTTGTATGCATAACAAAGAAAAGGAGAAGCCTCGAATTTATATAATCAGTTTTGCCAGTGTTTATCCGCTTTATGTCGCTAAGGCTCAGAAAAAAGGACGCACAAAGATAGAAGTCGATGAAATTATTCGTTGGTTGACGGGGTACAGTCAAAAAGAACTAGAGGTCCAACTTGAAAAAAAGATCAATTTTGAGATGTTTATTGCTCAAGCTCCTCATCTTAATCCTTCACGAGTTGCGATCAAAGGGGTGATTTGCGGAGTTCGAATCGAAGACATTGAAGAGTCAACTATGCGAGAAATTCGCTACTTGGATAAGTTAATCGATGAGTTAGCAAAGGGTAAAGCCATGGAGAATATCTTACAAGAAAATCAGCGAGAAAGCCTCGATCTTTAGATCGAGGATGAATCGCAATTTAGCGCTGATTTTCTGTTCCAAAAACTCATCATTGTAGCGAGGGGCGTAAAGCCACGGACTTTAGTCCGTGGATAGCTCCAAGCAGGTGAGTTTTTGTTACGCAAATAAGAGTTTCTCATTTTTCTTGACAAAGGTACTTAGGTTTTAGAGAATATCTCAATTATTAGATTTAGTTTTTCTCCCAAGTATGAATCTCTGTGAGGGACTTATTGATTTATCCTTTCGGTGAACACAGCCCATCCAGCAGCATGGCCGACGCTTGCCTTTGAGAAGATCTTCACGTAATCTATCGATATGCTCTTTGTGTGTTTCCTGTTTCTGGACTGATGTAACCCAACAAATCCATTCGTTGCGGGCAAGCGGGGTAAGATCATTCCAGGCGTCTTGTATTTCTGAAGATGAAGTTAGTGCTTTTCGCATGTCAGCGGGAACTTCATGGACTACGCCTGTGGCGAGTTCTTTTTTAGGCATGGAATCTGTGTGGTTGATCTTTTATTTATACTTTTTCGATGTAGGGCTACTTGATATAACTCCAATAATAAACTCAAATCTTAATCCTTGTCAATAACAATTTCTCAAAGAAATGCACCCAGATAGGTCCAAGTAACATGGTGCCGGCGATAATTGAAACGGTTAATTCATGACCAAATTGGGTGATAATACCGGAATGTAATCCCACGGCACTTAAGACGAAACTAAATTCGCCAATGTGGGAGAGAAGTGCACCGGAATACAAACTTTCACGCCAGCTGTCTCCCAAGAGTCGAAAGAAGCCAGCGTTGATGAATGTGTTAAGAATGAAAACGATTGCTACTAAGAGCATGATGAGACCCACGTTTTGTTTGAGAAAGTCAATGTTAATAAGCATACCAATAGAAACGAAAAAGAGTGCAACGAACACAATACGAAATGATTCAAGGCTATCTTTGACCCACGGTGTTTCTTTAGCATAGGATACGAGAATTCCTGCGATAAATGCACCAATACCTGCGGAGAGATTAAAGAGGCTACTAATTGTGGCTAGACCAAAACATAATACAAATGCGCCAAAAACTTGGATTTCATGGTTGCCTTTGATATGGGAAGTAAAAGGAAGGCGAATACTACCCTTTGTGAATGTATAATATAAAATGGAAAAGAGGATGGCTGCTCCGATGATTTGGAGTAGGACAGTGGTTGCACTGACTTTATCTTCGCTAAAAAAAGAAAGAATGATCATCATGGGCACAACGGCAATGTCTTGAACAAGTAAGATTGCAAGGAGGTTTTGTCCTAGCTTTGTATCTATTTGTCTCTTGTCTTGTAAAATTTTAATGAGAATGGCAGTACTTCCATTTACTATGACAAAACTCATTAGTACTACTCCTCCAATTGGCCAGCCTAACCAGAGCCCTACCATAAACATGGCGGCGAAACTTAGGATCCCTTGCACTAAAATCCCAAAAATGGCAATACGCCATTTGGCGATGAGTTTTGGCAGTGAGATTTCCATGCCAATGAAAAACAAAAGCATGACGACACCAATATTTCCTAGACTGCTAATCATATCTTTATTTCCAAAGAAGCTAAATACGGATGGTCCAAAGAGAATTCCTGCGAGAATGTATGCAATAGCAACTGGTTGCTTGAAGTAGCTCATAATTAGGCCAACACCTAGTACAACTAGTGAACCTATTACAAAATAGATCAGGAGGGGATCAGCAGCTATCATCTCTTTTTTCTCTCTTTTTAAAAATTGAAAGTTAAGATGTGATATTTAAGAGTTTGGATTTAGTTCTCTATTTTGCGATTCAATTCACTTTTCTTCAAGGATAATTCCCACGGGACAATGGTCTGAGCCGGTTATTTTTGGCAAAATAAATGAGTCCTGAATGCGTTTACGTAGTGAAGGTGAGATTAAAAAGTAGTCAATACGCCAACCAATGTTGCGTTCGCGTAAACCGTTCCAGGCGCCCCAGTAGGTGTAATGGTTGCCTTCTTTGTGGAATTCGCGAAATGAATCGATAAAGCCTGCGTTGATGAAATTATTCATGCCATCAATTTCTATTTGAGTAAAGCCCGCAGTTTTGTTATAGTTACTTTTAGGGTTGGCAAGATCGATTTCTTTGTGCGCAACATTAAGATCGCCGCAGATGATAACTGGTTTAGTTTTCTCAAGCTGTTTAAGGTAGTGGAGGAAATCTTTGTCCCATTCGCTGCGATAGGTAAGACGGGGTAATCCACGACCGGAGTTTGGGACGTAGACATTGACTAGATAGAATGTATCAAATTCGACCGTTATCACTCGACCTTCTTGATCGTGTTCTTTTATGTTGATTCCATAGGTAACGCTTTTTGGTTTAATTTTACTAAAGATGGCTGTACCTGCATAGCCTGGACGTACTGACGAATTCCAAAAGTGATGTTCATACTCTTTGAGAATAAGGTCAACTTGATCGGGATGAGCTTTGGTTTCTTGGATGCAAAATATATCTGGTTTTACGTCGTGCCAGATTGGATCGAGACATTTTTTTTTAAGACAGGCTCGAATGCCATTGACGTTCCACGATATTATTTTCATGATGATACGTGAGGGGGGCGATTATTTAATCGTTTTGTTACATAATTAGTCACTTGATAGTGACAATTTAACAAAAAGTTTATAAACTAGGCCTCATTCTTGATGTTATTACTAAATGAGGGTGATTAAAAATGAAACAATACGCATTACCAATTATGGTGGCTGGAACTCTAGCTATGCCTGCTCAAGCAGCAGAACCAACTCCTCGAAGTGATCGCTTCGAACTTGCGCAATATGCCCGCGATAATGGAAATAAAGAACCTGTTGCATTGTTACAAGGCACTGCTCTTCAAGGATATCATGTAGTCTTGCCAAACTTTGCAGATATGGGTAACGTAGGCTTACGCTATGTTCCTGCAGTAGGAGCAGAAGGAGAAAAAGCAGGTTTTAGACCATTTGATTACTTTATCTTATCTGTTAATGACAAAGGGATTTTAACAACTTGTCAAGATCGAGGTATTGATGGATTTGCTAATCCTATGCCTGGCGATATGATTGGAACTGCTTCTTATATGATTCACGCAGCACCTGAAGTGAAGAATTTTAGCTTTGATACTCGCGAGGGTGAACGAGCTGTTATGCTTTGTGGTGATCTTGTGCGAGTTGTTGCAGAAGAATTACGAAAAAATCAAGAGCCTAAGAACATCGTTGGTGAACAAACACCTGATCAGGTTACTCGTCTTTAAATCTTTTTATTTTTTTATAGTTCTTTTTGCGCCGCCAGTTTTATATGGTGTAAATTCTGTTTTTGCTTTCTGATTTTTACGAGGATCATAACCTAATGGTTCTGGTTCTAACTCATCATAACCACATTGTCTACAACGTAGAAATCCAACGTCATATACTTCAACTTGGGGGGATCCACATTTTGGACAGAGGCGTGGTTTCATTTTTAGTAGTCTTGTGGGCAGGTGTAGCAACGTCCTTTCGTGGTTAGGTATGATTTGCAGCAGCTGGTTATCGCTTTATCTGAAATAGGTTTAATAGTGATATCTACAATATCTAAAAATAGCTCGTCCATCTCCTCTTTTGTTAACATCTACCAAGTGAAAGGGAGGGGGGGTTTAAATTTGTTTTGGGGCTGAATGAGATAAGTCTGATGTAATGTTAGTCCACTTCTTTTGTCTGTTTTTTGAATTTCATTTGGCGTTTCTTTTTGTTGTATGACAACACGTAGTTATGCACACTGTCGCGCACACTACGAATAAAAAGCATCATGGGGCTATTGGTGTTAAAGAGGTGTGGATTTTCTTCACGAGGCAGATAAATCTCTTCTTCTCTTTTTGCTAGACCAAAGAGGGGAATTTGGAGTCCTAATTCTTCAAGTGCTTTGCAGGCCATGCCTAATTGTCCTTTTCCTCCATCAATAATGATTAAGTCCGGAAATGGCTTAGATTCATCACGCAGGCGTTTGTAGCGGCGTTGTATAACTTCATACATGGCAGCAAAATCATCTTGTCGACCTTGCACGGTTTGGATTTCGAAACGTCGGTATTCTGATTTGTTTGGTTTACCGTTGACCCATTGGGTCATGCCGGCAACTACATGCTCTCGCCCTAGATTGGAGATATCAAAGCATTCGATTACTAATGGGAGATGAGGAAGGCAGAGTTTTTCCTGAATTTCTTTAAGAGTCGCGTTTTCAAGCCCATATTGAGCATTTTTTTCCGCAAGCATGAGCAATTCTTTTTTCTCTCCGCGTTGAGGATACGTAATTTTAACTGTGCTTCCTTTTATTTTGGAGAGATATAATTCTATAGTCTCTCGTTCTGGTTCGTTTTGCCAAAAGACAGTATTGACCACAAGTTCATGGGGAGGGGGATTTTGAGAGTAATAGAGTGTAATAAACTCTTCGAAGAGGTCTTCTTGTGTTTCAAATCGAAAATTCTTTTTACCTGAAATCACTCCACGCACTACTGAAAAAATTTCAATACTAGACCGATTTTCTTGAGTGGTGTAGACAATAAAGTCCTGGTCGATGTTTTTGATAAGATCTACTTTTTGTTTTTGCGTGAGATGAAGCAATGCGTCTTTTTGTCGACGTTTCTCTAATGCTACTTCGTACTTCTTCTCTTGTGAAGCTTCTTTCATTTCCTGTTCTAATTTTTCTACACTTTGACTGATATCTCCTTTGAGAAATTTGGTAGCATCATTGACCTGTTCTTGATACTGTTCTTTGTTGACGTTAAGGATGCATGGTGCAGTGCACAAATTTAAGTGATAGTTAAGGCAGGCGCGTTTAGGCATGGTACGGCAAACCCGTAATTTGAAAAGTTTTTGTGCAAGATCAAAGACTTCCCGACGGGCACTGCCATCTGTATACGGTCCAAATAATTTCCCTTTGGCATTGTTATTGCGAGTGGTGGTAAGACGAGGGTAGGGCTCTTGAGTTAACGTGATGTATGCATAGGTTTTAGAGTCTTTGAGATTGATATTATATTTTGGGCTGTGTTTTTTGATGAGGCGATTTTCGAGCAGGAGGGCTTCCACTTCATTATCTACAATAATTACTTCAATGTTTTCGATTTGTCGTACTAATACTTGTGTTTTGATAGCGTGTCGTTCTGGATTTTGGAAATATTGCGAGACCCGTTTGCGTAAATTCTTTGCTTTACCAATATAAATAATTTTATTGTCTTTATCTTTGAATTGGTAGACACCAGGGTCTTGTGGAAGAGTGTTAAGAGGAATCATGGTTGATGTTGTGTTCTGAAACGGGGATATTTAATCTGTGTCTTATAGTTTTAACTCTAAGAAATGATTGCTACACATAAATTTATGCGTTGCCTTGTGGCTGTTTAGATGTCCATTTGTGGTTTGGATTTGAATCATTTAAATCTGGTTTATCAAAACGGTACAGGGGAGTCTGATCATGCTTCATAGAAATGGCAGAAAGGGAATTAGTTATAAATTTTAGGGTAAATTGGCTTTCAGGATATTTTTTGAAATTTAATGTTTTCGGGTTTTGATTAAATTCTAATTTGGAATCTAATTTAAAAAAGTCATTTGCTCAGAGGTTAATGGGATAGTTGCTACTAAATCATCTAATGGTTGAGTGGGTGGTAATGTAAGGTCTGCTGAATTTAATGAGAGAGTAGGAGTATTTTCTTTCTGGATGTGTTCTGGTTGACTTGATTGATAGGGCATTTGCAAGAAAGCATGAAGTGTTGTAAGCGTGGTGTTTTCAATGACTAAGAGTCCTGGTCGTTTTACAGGATCAGGATGAAGCGCTTGCGTGAGTACGCTGAACTGGTCTCGCAACGCTTGCGCTGCGTGAGCTGAGAGCGCATTTTGTTGGATATATTGTTCGGCAGCGGCATTCATCACTTTGTTAATACCTACAAAATCATTTCCAATATAGAACAACGCTTTCGCTTTATCAAGAAATGGCAGTTGGGAAAATTTTCCTCCATGTTCTTGTGCAAGGGCATCGTAAAATAATTGATCTGTGATGAGCTCATATCCTACTAATCCTGCTTTAAATTGTAATATTGGTTCTCCTGGTTCTTCTTGTTGGGCTAATTCTTTTGGGCTGCTATATTCTATTGTGCCATAAGAATGGGAATCGAGTGCTTTTAGAGCAAGATCAGGAATGGAGGGTCGCAGTCGAGAAGAATGAAGAAGTTTAGCAATTCCTAAGTCAATAACTCTACCTCTTCCTAAACCTGCTGTGTTAGAGGAAGTATACATAATATTTGAGGGTTTGTAATCTGCATTAATAATTCCTAATTCCTGAGCGAGAAGGCGTTGTCCCACAAGACTGTCGTAAAATGCTTTAAGTATGTCTGAGATCTCAAGAGAGGGTGTTGTTATTGTTCTATTATCCAAATTTTCTCCAGCAATATATTCCATTTTTATTGCTACGTTGGTTACGGGGTGACCTTGCGAAGAGTCTTTAACGTAGGCTACGTCTGATATTTCCGGAAAACAATCGCTAATACTATGCGCTGCTCTGGTAATACGCGCTTCAGCGATGGCGAGTGCTTGATAGAATTGCTCGTTTCGTGCAAGAAATTGAGGTTGAGTTACTTTGAGCGCGTATGGTGTTCCATTTTCTTCAATACGATATACTTCTCCCATTCCTCCTCTTCCAAGTAATTGGTTGTGTAAGATTCTTTGTCCAAAGACAGGGTGAGTAAACCGATAGCCATCAGGTTCTAGAGCAGGTGTGTATGTCATTATAATTATGTTAGAACTAGCACCTACTCACTTAATCTCATCTTTCTCCGTGGGGGGGAATTAACTTGGTGAAGTGAGTGTGGATGTAAAAGAACAGAAGAGGTATAGTTGCTTTATTTTGATGATTATTGTTTCTTTGTGATTATTCTCATAATCTTCGCAATGGCAGTTCTCCTTCGAAAAGTATTAAATCCTCTAAAAGTACTTGTGTGGCATCTTGCAACTGTGATAAGGAAGGTCGTTTTCTTGCGTGGTATTCTATACTTTGATGGAGAACTTTAAACAGGTCTTTTATATCTTGATATGGTGTTGATTTTCCCATTCTCGTTTCTAGATTTGATGTTACTTGGTCTTGACCGTCATCTAACGCTGTATGCAGAACTCCACGTTGGATAGCTGTATGCATGATGGACATCATAATTATATGATTTTTCATCCGAAAATCTAGTATTCCCATTTTTTGGGCAGCTTCGTTATAGAGTGATTTTGCTGTGAGAAGTTCATATCCCACTAGTCCAGCTTTAAATGTCGCAATGGGTACAAGAAGTTCTTCACGCTTAGGATTTTTACCTCTTAACTCTTCTGGAGAAGTGTATTCCATAGTTCCGCCGGAATGGGCATCTAAAATATCAATTATATGTTGAGGTACACTATATCGTAAAGGTGACCATTCTAAAAGTTTTGTCACTCCTAAATCTAGCAATACTGCTTTACCAAGCCCTGGTTTTTCTTTTGTTTCGTAGACTACATTACCTGGCTTATAATCTGGGTGAACTATTCCAATCTCTCTGATGAGTGCTTGTTGGCATTGAAGGGTATCATAAAATACTTTGAGTAAATCTCTTATATCTGGTGGTGATTTCTGATCTTGAAGCAATTGATCTACATTCGTTCCTCCAATTAAATCCATTCTGATGGCAACATTTCTTAAATGTCTTTTTGAGTTTGGAGCATAATCCGGAATAGAATCGTACTCATATACTTTGGGTAATGCATCACTTACTTGCCCTGCAGCATAGGCAATACGTGCTTCGGCGAGCGCTAAAGATTGGAAATGATCTGGGTTTGTTTCAAGTAGATCCGGTCGAACTACTTTTACAGCGAATCCTTGTCGGTCTTTTACAATACGATATACTTCTCCCATTCCTCCTCTTCCAAGTAGAGCCTCTTGTGAGATCATCTCTCCAAAGACAGGTTGTTTAAATCGGTACGGCGTTATTGGTGTTTTATCAAGGTCAAGCATGAGGAGATAGAATTAGCTGTTTTTTATAAATTTATTACTTAAAAGTGACTAATTTTGTCTTTTAGGTGTGTGTAAGGTGGTGGACTTATAGCTCGACTTACAATGCTACAACCTACCTTTTTAACAAAATTTCAATTCATCAAAACAATAATTAAAAAAAGAGAGAAAAAAAGAACAATCTTATTCTTCAAAGAGGGTATTTACATCAGGCGCATTTTGCGTCCCTGCTTGCGCTTCAAAACTTTGTTTAGTTTCAAATCCGCCCCAGCTTGCCATAATTGAAGTTGGGAAGCGACGTACTTTAATATTAAATTCTTTGACAGCTTTGTTAAAGAGGTCACGTTCTACTTTAACACGATTTTCCGTTCCTGCTAATTCATCTTGAAGCGAAAGATAATTCTCATTGGCTTTAAGATCAGGATAGTTTTCTGCAACTACTAAAAGACGTGACAACGCGCTATCCATTTGTTGACCTGCTGCTGCGAGATCTTGAGGAGTTGTTGCTTTACCAATAGATGCCCGAGCTTGGGTAATTTCGGTAAGCACTTCACCCTCATAATTTGTATATTGTTGTACTGTTGCTACTAAATTGGGGATAAGATCCGCACGTCGCTGATAGGCTGTTTGTACGTTTGCCCATTTTTCGTTTACAGTTTCATCAGCACTGACGAGTCCGTTGTAACTAATCATTGCCCAAAATGCAACGAGTACAATGAAGATGCCAACGCCGATAAGTATTTTATGGCTTGTTTTTAATGTCATGGTTTCCTCCTATTTTTTCTTATTTTGATTCCTGTTTATTGTTCATTTTGTAGGACCTATCCTTTTTTGAATTTAGCATTAGCAATTTCTGCTAATTTAGGAATTTCATCGTGATCTAACCACATTCCGCCGCATTTAGTACAAATATCTAAGATGACGTTGTCTCTTTTTATTTTTTTCATGCCAACGCTACAACGTGGGCACATGAATGTTTTTTCAGTGATCATGATATTAACCTCCGTTTTGTTACTTATTCTAACTAATTTACCAGCTTCCTCCGCCGCCGCCCCCGCCGAATCCTCCTCCTCCGAATCCACCAAAGCCGCCACTTCCTCCGCGTCGGCCTCCTAGTAATACTGCGCCTAGTGCCGCGTTAAAGTAATCATTGTCTTTCCATTTACGAGGAGCATGATTACGCCATACCATTTTTATTGTAATGAAAATACCCACGATGATGAAAAGAAATCCGAAGACAATAAATTTACCAATGCGTTCTGCAGCAAGGTATTCTGGTGTCGGTTCTGGTTCTGGGCCACTTTCAAGATACACCTCTACTTGATCCATGGCATTAAGTACTCCTTTGCCATATTCCCCAGCACGAAACGCTTCTATTAAATTATCTCGTCCTATTCTGCCGACTCGTGCATCATTTAGGATAGGCTCTAACCCACGTCCCACTTCAAAACGATACTTTCGATCTTCTACAGCAATAAGTAAGAGAAGACCGTTATTTTTTTCTGTGTCACCAAGATGGCCCTGTGCTACTTCGAGAGAATAGCTTTCAATATCGCGACCTTCAAGAGAATTGATCGTTACGATGGCAATTTGAGCTGAACCTTGTTGATTAATTGCATCTAATTTGGTATAGAGTTGCTGCTCTTCGTCTTCACTAAAGATACCGGCATAATCATTCACATATGTTTTAATTTCAACAAGTGCTTGTAAAGAGTTTGCAAGAAGCAATAGGAACAAAATACAGACCAATTGCGTATGCTGTTTTTTCATGAGTGTATTGGTGAATATGTTTGAGTTTAAAAAGTGTAATGGTCTTCTTCTTCTTCTCTACCTTCGATTTCGTTATTGTTCTTACTATTATTATTATTATTATTAGATTCTTTTTTAACAAATTTTTGTAATGCAGGGATATAGTAAAATATGTTTCCATCAGCAAAACTTACTTGATATGTAACTATGTCTACACTGGCTGCGGCTAGTACCTGCACGTTGACAGCCAATTCACGTAAATCAAGCTGTGTTTTTTGTTGGCCGAACTCTTCTTTGATTTGTTCACGTTTCTCTTTATTTTTCTCTATCAATTCAGCAAGCTTTTTCTTTAAATCCCGAGCTTTATCTTCCCATGTTTTTTTTGTTGTAAAAGATGATGCTTCCACACTTTTTCGTTTCGCGTCGTCAATTTTATTCATTAAGTCTTGTTCTTTGCGTTGGAGATCTTTGTAGAGGTCTTCGCTATGTTGGGTTTGAATATCTTTAAGATTCTCAAACGACTCATAATGTTTTTCTTGAGCTTGTGCTAACTCTTTTTCTAATATCTTTGGTAGTAATTGGATACTTTTTTCTAGAGCAGCACGCAGACTCAATTCTTTCTTTGAAACACTCATTTCTGCTTTTTCAAAGCCTTCGGCTCGTAGATGCCAGTGTGGTCCAATTAAAAGTGGGAGAATAATTCGATTCTTTTCTTGGGCAGTTTTAATGGTAACTTCGTAGAGGATGTAGGTCGCGTTTTCTTGCAGATCCTCCATTTTATATTTCATGGAAGCCGGTTTTCCCGTGTCAGGCAAATGATTGTTTGCATCAAGTAAATCTTGTTTTTTACTAGGGATGGTGATTGATGTGAATGCATGCGTTTGGGCGTATTGCACAACCATGCTTTCAAAGAGGAATGTACCCTTAGCAACGAGAGAGATATTTTTCTTTTGGGAAATGTTTTGATCTAGTGTGCAGATAAGTGTTGGTGTTGCGTAAAGGCGTTGATGTTGTTTATCGAGCTTGATGGTGTAGACTCTATTTTTGAGATTGTATTCTAGTTTTTTCTCTTTCAAGTAGGTTTCAAAAAAGATGCTGATTAATTCTGGATCCATGTTGTTTCACGATGTTTTTTAGTTGTGTTATTGATTGTTAATGTTATTTTGTAGCATCTTTCAGACTTATTGATATTTTTTTGCTGTATCGTTCCAGCCCCGTAGGTTCTCAATAAAGCAACGACTTTATTGGAACCCCAGAACGATCGTTGTCGTTCTCGTGGGGTCTTCCCCCGGAACTTCTTTGATGTTTATCTCCTCAAGCTTCACTTTTGTGATGCTACAAAATGTTATTTCGAACTATTTTGTTTTGGTGTCAAATATCTCTTGGTCGAATTGCTTTATTTCTTCTACACGTTTGGCGGCGTGGGTGAAATCTTCAATAATATCTTCTTTCTCAGTCATTACTGCGTCAAAGATAGAAGCTTCTACGCTGCCTTTGGTTTTAAGCTCGCTAAGGACTGTATCCATCTCTCCAATACTTAGGGTGAAGAGGTTAATTTTTTCATAGAGACGGTTAAGGATGTAGGCTTCAACAGTATTCATAATCGCAAGGTTGTGGATGATAACGTCTTTTTCTTGTCCGATACGATGGATGCGACCAATACGTTGTTCAACCCGCATGGGATTCCAAGGCAAGTCATAGTTGATTAAGACATGGGCAAATTGTAAATTACGACCTTCAGAACCTGCGTCAGTACAAATGAGGATTTGTTTATCGGACTTGAATTGGTTGATGGCGACTTCTTTTTCTTGTGGATTCATCTTTCCATTAAAGACAACGGTGCTAAATCCAGCAAGTTTAAGTTCCATTTCTAACATTTTTTGAGTATGGATAAATGTGGTAAAAATAATTGCTTTTTCATCTTTGGTTTTATTGAGTAGTTTGATGAGATAATCACATTTTCGATCTCCTTGAATACGTTGAGCTTTGAATAAAATTGCTTCAAGAACACGAATTTTCTTTTCGTCTTCAAGTGTCTCTTTATAGCGTTGTAATGCGGCAATGCCGGTTTTAAGTGAGCTGGTGATTTGACGCGTAAGCATGATCAAGGCGAAGGTTAAGAGGCCCTTTTGACGATAGCGTACTGCCATTTGTTTGAGTTCTTCTTCACTAAGCAAGGCTTGATCTTCGGTATCTTGTTCTTCATCAAGATCTTTATGTTTTTCAAATTGTTTAATTTCATCGTATTGGGTTTTGATGAAACTGAGCACTTGGTTGTAGAAATCCATCTCTTCTTTGGAAAATTCTAATAAATGAGTTTTGACAATCCTTTCAGCAAATTTGATCCCGGTGTCTCGACGTAAGTTACGTACCATAATTTTACTCAATTTATCTTGCAGGACGTCTTTATTTTTGATTTTAAGACCTTCTTTATCGGTTACGAATTCTTCACTAAATTTAGCTTTGGTTCCAACAAATCCGGGGTGAAGCAGATCTAGAACTGCCCATAATTCAAAGATATTGTTTTGCAATGGTGTTGCGGTGAGCATAAAACAGCGTTCTTTTTTGATATTTTTAACGAGTTTATAGTTGAGGGTTGCACTATTTTTGAGTTTGTGCGCTTCGTCAATGACAAGCAAGTCCCAGACAATATTTTCTACTTTTGGTGCATGCCGTGGTGTTTTTGCTGTATCGATGGAGGCGATAACTAGATCATAATCTTCATAAATGTCTGGTGTGTTGGCAATTTCAAAATGTTCACCAAATTTTGATCTCATTTCTTCTTGCCATTGGAATTTGAGTGTGGCAGGAGTAAGGATGAGTACTTTCTTGACGAGTTTACGGGAGAGAAGTTCTTTTATGATCATGCCTGCTTCAATGGTCTTTCCTAATCCCACTTCATCAGCTAAGAGAGCTCGATAGGAAAAATTGTTAAGAACGTGCAGGGCGGTGCGTGTCTGGTGTGGGAGGAGCTTAATTTTGTCTTGGTAGAGAGGAAGAGCTAGAAGTTTGTCAGATGCTTCAAGCGCAGAGAGCTGGTGGGCGATGACGCAGAGTTTAAATTGGTCAATGCTCACAATCTGCTCTCTAGGCAGTGTTCCTTGCGGAATTGTTGGTTGTTGTAAATGAAACTGTACCATAGAAAACTATCAACTCATCTAAAAGAAGTATGTTTATAGTTGTGAGAGAAGTATATAAATCTTTCTTGGAATTTGTGTTTGTCGAGGTTTTTGTTTTTCTAAAAATTTAAATAGGTTCAAAATACTATTTTTACTAGTTATGAGGTGAATATAATGGCTTTAGATGAGGCATCAATGGCTGGTGCGATGGTTGGTTTGTTAATGACGTTTGGGTTGTTTATCTTTATCTTAGTTATTGCATTGTATGTTTACACATCCCTTGCTATAATGAAGATTGCTCAACGTTTGAAGGTGAAAAACCCTTGGTTAGCATGGATTCCTATTGCTAATTTGTATTTATTAACGCAGTGTGCTCAAGTACCTTGGTGGACAATGTTAGTGATCTTGGTTTCTTGGGTTCCTTTAATTGGTGGTCTAGCTGTTGCTGCCGTGAGTGTATGGTGGTGGTGGAAAATTGCTGAACGCCGTGGCAAAGAAGGCTGGTGGGGCGTATTGATGCTCATTCCTATCGTGAATTTCGTGATTATGGGAATTCTTGCTTGGGGAAAAAAGTAGATTTTTGATTTTGATTTTATTTTTTTGTTTTTGTATTTTATTCTTTTGCTGACTGGTTTGAGAAAGGAATTGTGAAAGAACATTAACATTTTGTATTATAATATTCTTTCCCATACAATTCAAAGATGGCTGGTGTGCTAATCACAAGAGGCTTAGCGTTTTCTAAATCAAGTAAAGCTAAAATCTTCTTCACCGAGACCTTCGTATCTCCTGTATCTATCTCTAAAAATGGTGGAATGCTGGGGAAAGTGTCAATATCAAAGTCCACGCCGTTGTATTCATACGATGTACGGTGAGAAATAATTTTAGCAACTTGTTTAAGCCCGAGTCTTTTGAGTAATTCAAGTGCTTCTTCTTTACGACTTACTTTGATTTTAACAGATTCTTTCTTGCCATTCTTTGGATTTTGTTCAAAACTTAGTTTAATTGTTCCCTCATCAGTGAGACGTATTTCTTGTTGATTTCTTCTCAAGCGGTGATCAGGATAGTCAAAGGAGTAGAATGTTCGTGTGTCGTCAAAAACTTTGGTAGCACCTAGTTTAGAAAGGAGTAGATGGAGCTTTTTAGGATTGACATCAAGAATTTTAATTTCAGATTCGGTGTAGGAAGGCATAGATGAATAAAATGCTTTTATCTTTTAAATCTTGTTTTTGAGAAATACTGCTATATGCCAAGAAAGAAAAATAAAATTAATAGTAAACGTAGCTCTCTCTCTCTCTCTCATTACACAAAAGGAATATTGCCTAATTCTCCCATTGTTGTTTTTATTTGATCTAAAATATGTTGATATGGTTCTAGACGTCTTGCGGAACATAGTGACATTAACGTACCTTTATGACTAAAAGTGGTATTAGCTACAATGTTCGTCGTCTCCCAAGATGCAGAATAAACGCCACCTTCACTGAGATTAAAACTTAATCTTCTTCTCCTTTCTCTGAGTTTTGTGACTAGTTCTTCAATATCGTTTGCAGTATAAACGTACGGAGGATTTCTTGTTTCTCCTTCTTGTTTTCTCTCTTTTCTCACCATTAATGTTAATTCTTCAATATCTGGTAATCTACCTCTTAAAACGTAATTCTTATTGGTGATGGCAATACCATCTATTGAAGTAATTTTACAATAGTTTGTTCGTTCTTCTTTTTGCTCTTCTCTATAAATTCCGATGATATAATGGATCATATTCGTATTACTTTTTTGATTTTTAGAAGGTAATTATAAAATTAATGTGTTTTTATGATTTAAATCGTCTTCTTGCGATTGTGGTTCTAGGTGATCTTGATGTTGAGCTTCGTTGGCGAGGTTGTTCTTTTCGGCTTGATAAGCGACGTTGAGGAGTAGAACGATCTTCTTGTTTTCCTGCAAAAACTAGCTCTTTTTCTTCATCAGTCATTTGGTAATACTGCCCAGGCTTGAGATGACCTAGTTTTAATCGACCAATTTGAATTCGGATAAGCACTTTGACCATGTGTTCAAATGATTCCATCATTTTACGTACGATTCTGTTACGCCCTTCATGGATGGTGAGTTCGATTTCTGTAAGAGAGAGTCGTTTAACTTTTGCTTCTGATGTCATACGATCTTCGATCATGATGCCTTTGCGTAACATCATAATCTCTTCGTTAGAGATTGATCTTTCTGTTTTGACATAATAGGTTTTCTCGATTTCATAGCGTGGATGCATAATACGATTGGCAAAGTCGCCATCGTTAGTCAGAATGATTAGTCCTCCCGTAAATTTATCGAGTCGTCCTACCGGATAAATGCGTTGAGGGATGTCAATAAGTTTTGTAATAATGCGTTCTTCATGAGGGTCTTCTGTTGTGGTTACATACCCAAATGGTTTGTTAAGCATGATATAGACTTTACGTTCAGAATGGATCGGTTTTCCATCAATTGTGATGCGATCAAATGATTTTGCTTTATCGCCTAACTTAATTGGTTTGTCATTGACTTGCACGCGTCCTTGTTCGATAAGCTCTTCAGCTTTACGGCGCGCACAGTAGCCGGAGTTGGCAATGATTTTCTGCACGCGTTCAAGTTCATCCATGGGGGTAAGAAAATAGGTTGTTCTTTATGTATCTTTGGGGATTTTAACTAGATATTTTCCATTTGTTGACTATTTCCAAGAGGGGACTATCTGCTTTTTTAATAGTGAGAAATCCTGCAACTTGATGGATAGTTGTGGCGTTGTACATGGCGTGTGGATCTCCAAAATAGGTCCCATCTTGAGCAAAACCACAAGTATATGATACATTTGGTGAAGAACTATGACTGCCGTTCACATTTCTTGTAAATACTTCTGGTTTTTGACCAACATCCCATGCTTTCACTATTGTTCCATTTCTCGCTGTTAACTCTTCAAGGGATCCCGCATAAGGGATCGTTAATCCATCATCACGAATCGCAAAGAGAGGAAAGTAGCCTTCAATAACACCATTTTTAGAACGAGGAAAAACTCTTTGCGGTTTATCCTCATGTTGATATTGTTCAGGAACTTCAATTGATCTTTCTTGGTAGAGACCGGTATCTCCTGTTCCGTCGCCTGGTGCAAAGATAATTGCCACTAATTCTGCATGTTGGGTTCCATTATATCGTACTTGAATGGTTGTTCGTGCTGTGTTTGGTTTCTCTGGAGTTGGAGTAAAAGGCGAAACTTGGCCGAATTGAATCTTATTTTCATGATATGTTTGGTAGCCACGTAGTACTGATTCTAACTGCGGAAGAAGATGGGGAAGGGTAATAAGATCCATAAATTGTTTTTTCTCTGCTTTTTTATAAGAATTCTCTATTTTTTTTGGGACACATACACCAACATGTGCTCTCGAAAGAAGTTCATAGCTTTAGGTAGCTTATTCTGTCCATCAATACTTTTCTTGTAGGCTTTACGCAGATGGTTGGCTTCTTCTTGGGAAATACCGCTGGTGAGAGTGTAATTAATCTTGGGTTCGAGAATAGTTCGTTCGTGTTCAATAATTTCTTTGATCCCTACTTCTTCTGGTTTGGTGAAAGCAGGAGTGCCTTTTTGCAGACCAAAGATAGAAGTAAGGATGAGATCGTAAGATAGGGTATTTTTTTTGAGAAATTCTACTGTTTGTATAAATTCCTCTTTTGTCTCCGTGGGAAAGCCAAACATAATATAGAGACCGTTACAGATTCCTACTTCATGAGCATTTTTGATGACTTCGAGTGCTTCGGATACGTTTGTGCCTTTTTTCATAAGATCAAGGATGCGCTGGCTGGCTGATTCCATGCCCCACACTACGATACGTAAGCCGCCATCATGCAACGTTTGCAATGTTGCTTTGTCAAGATCTTTCATTGGCCGTAGTTGGCAGATCCATTGTACATCGTACTTCTTACAAATGGCTGCTAAATCGAGTAAGCGTTTCTTGTGAATCATCTCATCAATAAAGAAGACATATTTCATCTTGTTGAGTTTGATCGTTGCTTCAATGTCTTCCAACGAGAATTCAGTATACTTTTTGTTTTGATGATGACTGCAGAAAGCGCACTGCATATAATAACAGCCAACGGTGGTTTTAAGAGGGAAAACCGGTTGTGGGGTGAAATAGTCATTTAGTGGAAAAGCGGTAAAGTCTAAGGGGAACGCTGGCTTTAATTCGTTGTGATCGATTTCATGTTGTTCAAGGTAGTTGAGAAGTTCTACTTCATTTTGCAAAAAGAGTGTTGCTGCCTCTTTGAGATGTTTGGTGAGGGCGCCACCGCCTACAATCGTTTTGATATTATGTTCTTTGAGTTTTTGGAGAAGAGGTAAGGTGTAAAACGCTTGGCTTGAATATGTAACACTGAATGCGACAGTGGTGGGTTTGTGTTGAAGAATTTCTTCTACCATTTCGTTGAGCAGATCGGGATCTTGCTGCGCGCGGATACGTTTATGATTCTCTGAATATATTGGCGCACTGTCTTTGAGAAATGTGTGGCTTTGTTGGTCATAGTCTTGAAAATGATTTGGAAAAGTTTTGCTATATTGATAGAATTGTGGAAAGCGTTTCTGATGCCAGATAAGATTCAAATCGAGGATTTTGATTGGTTTAGAGGAATTGTGAGTAAGGAAGGAATACAAATAGGCTAACGCATACGGTGGACCGGCAGGAGTGCAAAACGGCGGGTGAATCAGCAAGAGGGTCATAGGCAGTAGTTTTTAGTACTGTTTTAAGAAACTTTTGAGAGAAATCAGAATAAAAAAAAGAATACTATTTAAGGATTCACAATTGTTGCGAATCCACCATAACACATGCGTTTGTGGTCAGCAACAGGATTTTGCATCATGTCTTCTACCATTTTTTTGGTTCTTGGGTCGCTTTGCACTTTCTTATTAATTTGATCACGGTGTGCTTTTGTTTTGTATCCCACTACTGCTGACACTAATACCTCTCCAGATCTAAGAGCAATAACCATAGGAAATGGAACAACACCTTTTGGTTTGAGGTCATCACCAATAAACTCACGATATTCTAATGCGCCATATTCTCTCATCATTTTGCCAAAACGTGTGGAGATTGCGCAATATTTTTTCAAGTTCTTTTTGGGAACTGGCAATACAAATAAATCAATATATCCTTTCATTTTTATCCTCCTTATAGACTTTTTCCATCAAATTTAATGATCGGGATGGTGTCAATATCTATATCATCAAGACAGCGTATATTAATTGCACGCATGGGTTTTTGGTCTGGACCAACGCCGGCACCAAATGACAAAATGCCACAGGTTGTGCAAAAGTAATGATGAATTATTTTCTTGTTGAATTGATAATCTTTGAGATCATCTTTTCCTTTCACGAGTTTGAATTTCTCTTCTGGAATGAAGACCAACAAGCTTCCTCGCTTATTACAAATTGAACAATTGCATGCCATAGCTTGTTTTAATTCCATCTCTGCTTCAAAACGAACTTTTCCACAATGACAGCCACCAGTATATTTCATGATAATACCTCTTTACAAATCAACCAATGTTGTAAATCCACCGACACTCATCCGTTTCATGTCAAATGGCATGGGGTTCCACTTCTCTGGGGACATAGATGGATCTTTCATGACTTTAGCATTAACACTATTACGATGTGCTTTGGACTTATAGACAATAAATGAGAAAATGACGGTCTCATCTGCTTTAGTCTTAGCTAGAGTATAAAATGGTACGCAATTCATCTTTGCAGCGGTTTTCAAGTCGTCGCCGACGCATTCTATATAGCGTAATGCCCCATATTTCATCCAGAGCTTGCCGCCAGCCGCAGCCATTTTTTTGTAGGCAGCTAGCTTGCTTTTCTTTATAGGTATTACAAATCCATCAACGTATGCCATGTTAATCATCTCTTTTTGTTTTTTATCTCATGTAATTTAGCTCCAAGCCACACACTTGGTATTGCTAAAATCACGAGCATAATTGGATACCAATGAGCAGATAAGTCCCACCCAATAATTGTTCCTAGAATAGCAAACACGGTTCCAATACTACCTAAGATTATTGCATGGCGCATGGGTTGAGTAGGTGCTACTCTTGCAGTAATGTAACCTCCTGCAATGGTGTAGATGGTTCGATAAATTAATGCGAGTACTAGCATCCAAGTTGTAAAGAGTCCTGCTTCACTTATCGGTGGAAAGACACCTGCTGTTTCTAAAATCAAATCAGTAAGAACACTTAACACAAAGACGGTGATAAACCCGACAGCGATTGCTCCAATACTTTTCATTGTATGTTTCATGATAGACCTCCTATTGTTTGACTCTTACGATTTCTGTCATCATCTTTGTGCTGACGTAAGCCAGAACATCCACGTCTGGATCATATAATTCAATCATGTCTAGGTCAGTGCGATCAAAGACACGTGCTCCGTGGATTGGTTTGCCTTTTGTAATTGACTCTTTTAGTTTGCTATATGTTGCGGGTTCGAGATAAAAATCAATATCGCCTACCTGCGCTCGATAGGGATCTGGTTTGCGGATATAGAGGTGAGTATAGGTTGTTTGGGGAATGTCTCCTTGGGTAGGGATAATAATTGGCGTATGTAAGCGATAATATTTCTGATTGACATTGTTCGATTCTTCCGTTAGTTCCTTTCGAAATTTTGTTAATAAGTTGTATTCTTCATCGTAATGACAAAATATTCCCATGTTTCCTGCATTCGCAAGATATTTTCCAAATGATTGTTTGCAGAGTTTATGGCTTGCAGTATGAACGTGGTTTACGGCTTGAAGAAGGTCTTCTTTGTTTTTGATTGGACTGAAACGGTAGAGTTTCATTATCGCAGTGAGATTTCGCTTAGACATAGGTGTGAGAGGTTGAAATTATTTATTAAATTACTGCTTAGCTACTTTAATTACTTCTTCAGCATTCCTTTCAAAAACTGTCCTGTATATGACTCTTTCACTTTGGCTACTTCTTCCGGTGTGCCTTGGGCAATAATCACGCCGCCTTTATCGCCGCCTTCTGGACCAAGATCAATGAGATAATCACAGCATTTGATGACGTCGAGGTTGTGTTCGATGACAATCACGGAATTTCCCTTCTCAACAAGACGATTAAGAACGATAATAAGTTTACGCACGTCTTCAAAATGAAGACCGGTCGTTGGTTCATCTAAGATGTATAGTGTTTTGCCTTTCTTGACTTTAGCCAACTCTTTGGTAAGTTTAATCCGTTGGGATTCCCCTCCAGAAAGTGTTGTTGAACTTTGACCTAATTTAATATACCCTAATCCTACATCATAGAGAGTTTGCAATTTACGTTTCATGCCAGAGATGTTTTCAAAAAAAGTGAGTGCTTCTTCAACAGACATGTTAAGTACTTCAGCTATTGATTTTTCTTTGTAGGTAACTCCTAATGTGTCGCGATTGTAGCGTTTGCCTTTACATTCTTCACATTGCACGTACACATCAGGCAGGAAATTCATTTCTATCTTGATGACGCCATCTCCTTCACAGGCTTCACAACGACCACCACGCACGTTAAATGAGAAACGACCTTCTTTATAGCCGCGAGCTCGTGATTCTTTGGTTGCAGCGAAGAGGAGACGAATTTCATCAAAGAGTTTGGTATAGGTTGCGGGGTTAGAACGTGGTGTTTTCCCAATTGGGTCTTGATCAATGACAATAATATCTTGCACGGTTGGTGGAACTACGAGTTTACCATAGGTTCCCACATGGTCGTGCACTTCGCCGAAATGCTTTTTGAGCGCTTGACGTAATGTTTGATTGATGAGTGTTGATTTTCCAGAACCAGAAACACCGGTGATCCCGCATAATACTTCTGTAGGAATAAAGACACTGACATCTTTGAGATTGTTTTCTTTTGCACCAGTCAGTTCAATATAATGGGTTGCTGTTTTACGATTCTCTGGCGTTTCAATTTTCTTAGTACCTATAAGATACTGACCCGTAAGACTGTTGTCATTTGATGCAACTTGTTGTGGTGTGCCTTGCGCAGTGATATAACCACCATGCACGCCGGCACCAGGACCCATATCAATGACATGGTCTGCTTGACGAATGGTGTCTTCATCATGCTCAACAACGATCAAGGTGTTGCCAATATCACGTAGACGATGCAATGTGGTAATGAGTTTATGATTGTCACGTTGATGTAACCCAATTGATGGTTCGTCAAGAATGTAGACTACTCCCATAAGATTGGCGCCAATTTGCGTTGCGAGTCGAATACGTTGCGCTTCACCACCAGAAAGAGTTCTAGCACTACGTGAAAGAGTAAGATACCCTAATCCTACGTTGTTAAGGAAGGTGAGTCGATCAATAACTTCTTTAAGTACTTGTTTTGCGATCGCTTGTTCTTTTGGTGTGAGTGTTTTAGGAATTTGTTGAAAGAATGCAAGACTATGCTCTATGCTTAGATCAGTGACATCAATAATTGATTCTCCTTGTACTTTAACCGCGAGAATATTTTCTTTAAGACGTTTACCACGGCAGGTTTGACAAGGGCGTGAGATCATGAGTCGTTCAATGTGTTCTTTGCGATGGTTTGATTCAGTGGATTTATAGAGGCGCATAGTTTGGGGAATAACGCCTTCCCATCCTTCTTCCATGTTCATCTTAGCGCCGTTACTCCAACGACCTTTGAGAGATTCATCAGTACCATACAGAAGAACTTCGAGTTGTTTTGGTGTAAGTTTTTTGATTGGTGTGAATAGATCAAATTTGTAGGCTTTGGCAACGATTCCTATCTGTTGCGCACGCCATTTTAAGTCGAATTTTCCATAAATAGCAATGGCACCATCCATGATACTAAGTTCTTTGTCAGGGATTACCAGATCAGGATCAAGTTCCATGTGTTCACCTAATCCTAAGCAGGTGGGACAGGCACCAAATGGTGAGTTGAATGAAAACATACGTGGTTCAAGCTGTTCAAAGATAATATCGGTGTGAGTGGGACAGGCACCGAAGGTGGAGTAAATGGTTTCTCCTGCACCACGTTCAAGTTCTTTCTTTTTATTATCTTCAAATTTTTGATCTGGATCAAGGACGATTAGTGTGCCGTTGGCTTTGTGTAATGCTTGTTCAACAGCTTGGCTTAATCGTAGACGGTTTTCATCATTGACGGTGATACGATCTACCACTGCTTCAATCCAATGTTTTTCATAGCGTTCCAGTTTGACTTTTTCTTTGACTTCATCAAGGCGATAAATTGTGCCATTGACACGAACACGAGTGAAGCCGTCTTTACTTAAATCTTCAAAGACTTTTTCGTGCGTGCCTTTAATACCTCGAATGATTGGTGCGAGAATGAAGAGCTGTTTATTGTAATCAGCCATGATCAGATTAACGATCGTTTCGGGAGAGAGAGGTCGTAATGCGGCATTACATTTTGGACAGTGGATGATGCCGATTCTTGCGAATAGAAGTCTGAGATAATCATAAATTTCAGTAACGGTTCCAACAGTGGAACGTGGGTTTTTACTTGTGGTCTTTTGTTCGATAGAAATTGCTGGCGAGAGTCCTTCAATGGAATCCACATCGGGTTTGTTCATCAGGCCGAGAAATTGACGAGCGTAGGCACTCAAGGATTCGACGTATCGTCGTTGCCCTTCAGCGTAGATCGTATCAAACGCTAATGTGGACTTGCCAGAGCCGGAAAGACCAGTGATAACTGTGAATTTGTTTCGAGGTATTTCTAGGGTAATGTTCTTGAGATTGTGCTCTCGAGCTCCGCGAACGATAATCTTATCTAGCATAGTATATGGTTTCGAGTGGGTGTTTTATAAAGGTTGTTGAGGGTTTTTGGGCAGAAAGGTTTAGGAGTGAGCCCCTTTCTTACGTGAGTTTTCTGCAATCAATTTTTCTTCGCTCTTTGTCTTACGTTGAAGTTTTTTGATGTCTTGTTCTGGCGGAAGATTTTCAGGCTGAATGCCACTTTTTCCAAGAAGGCCTCTCACATCTTTGTTATTTTTCACATGTTCTTGAGTAATATGGGGTTCACCATGAAGATTTTCTTTTTGAACATTAAAATTGGTAATCTCAGTGGCAAGGTTCTTTGCCGTAATGGTAATCGTAGGAAGAAAATCTGCGACAGGTCGGTTGTGTGGAACACCTAGCTTTTTCTTCATATCAATCGTAGTTATACCTCCAAAGAGTGCTTGATCACCTTTGCTACGAATACGTGCAAAGCCTTGTTCATCAACGCCTCTTTCGAAGATAAGTTTTGAGAGTTCAGATTCTGACGCAGCTAGTTTCTTTCTTGCGTTAAGACGTTCAATGAGGGCGATTCTTTCTTCAATGAGTTCTTGTTTTCTGGTCTGAATAGCAAAGTAACTCTGTGCGAATGCAATTTGATCTTTCCGCGGATCACCATTTTGAGCGATTAGGTAACAAGCATAGCGAGTGAGCATGAGATCTTCTATATCTCTTGATGCACCTTTACCCATCGGTATCAATTTGCTGACGTCAGCAAAATGATCAGTTATTTTTTGGTCGGAATTTTCACAAGCGATTTTTGCTTTTTCAACAACATTTAGAAAATTTCTCCATTGTTCATATTCGAGAAGTTTTTGCAGGTCACGTGCAAACCAGTACTCAATTCCGTCAACAGTCTGCGATGCTTCTTCAAATGATGTTCTTAGTGAAAAGATTAGTTCTTTTTTCATAGATTGGGCTTACTTTTGGAGTTTATAAAGAGAATTCGCAGGTGACCAGTGTGGGGAGTGCAAGCTGAATTTGATTAATATTTCAACCGTACACAAATTGTGTACAGTTCAAGCTGATTGAAATTCTGCAACTAATGGTTGCAGTTTTGAATTCTGGCACTGGTGGTGGGAGTTCTGAAGTTCTTGCACCAGTAATCAAATCTTAAGATGGTTTTTTAATGAATTATGCTTTCGTAGCTTAGAATGCCATTACTCACAAAGTCCAAATACATTGTTGGCTTATCCTGTCCGCGTTATTTATGGATGATGTTTCACGATTTGGATAAAATTCCTGAGAATGATGCCGCAACGCAGTATATTATTGATCAGGGAAAGGCAATTGGCAAATTGGCAAAGAAGTTATATCCTAACGGAATTGATTTGCCAGATGATCCAAAAGACTTCTCTTTGAATTTACAGAAAACGAAGGTGGCTTTAGCATCACGCCAAGTTCTTTTTGAAGCGGGTATACTCGTTGATGAGATATTTGCTCGAGCCGATATTTTAATACCCGTTGGTGTTGATGAGTGGGATATAGTTGAAGTAAAGGGTTCAACAGAAGTTAAAGAGGATCACCTACACGATTTATCATTTCAGAAGTATGTGTATACTCAATTCGGATTGAAAATTCGTAATTGCTCGGTTTTGCATATCAATAAGGAGTATGTTCTTGATGGGGAACTTGATGTTTCACAGCTCTTGAAGCAGACGGATGTGACAGCTCAAGTTGAAGAGCTTGTTGCTAGTTTGCCTGACCTTATTTTTGAAATGATGGCTATTATTAATTCAACTTCTCCTCCCCAAGTACATATTGGTAATGGTTGTCACAATGGTCTTGATTGTAAGTCAGAAGACTGCTGGAAATTCCTACCTGAGAGCCATGTCTTTGAATTGTATTATGGTGGCAAGAAGTCTCTTGAACTGTTTCAAGCGGAAGTGGTGCGGATTCAAGATATTCCTTCGGAATTCAAGCTTACTGACAAACAACTCATTCAGAAGAAATGTGCTGTGTCTGGTGTTCCCTATGTAAATTCTACTGGATTGGGAAAATTTTTGGGGGGTTTAGTGTATCCACTGCATTATCTTGACTTTGAGACGTTTCAAACTGCGGTTCCGTTGTATCAGGGAACCAAACCATATCAGCAGATTCCGTTTCAATTCAGTGTGCATATTGATGATGGCAATGCGATTGAACATTTGTATTATTTGCATGACTCAGCTGATGATCCACGCGAGAAATTTCTCTCCGCTTTGAAGGAGGCTATTCTACCTACCGGAACAATTATTGTGTTTAATCAATCGTTTGAAATTGCCAGGTTACGAGAGTTAGCCGCAGCATTTCCAGCGTATTTTGCATGGGTTGAAGAGATTGTTGTTCGTATTGTAGATTTAATCGTGCCATTTCGTAGTTTTGATTATTATAATCCAACGCAAAAAGGAAGTTGCTCTATCAAAGAAGTATTGCCTGCATTAACTGGAAAAGGCTACAAGAATCTGGAGATTAATAATGGTGGACTTGCCTCTGTATCGTATTGCGAGATGGCATTTGGTTCATTGAGTGTTGAGGAGAAGGCGAAGGTACGAAAGGATTTGCTGGACTATTGCGGATTGGATACCGAAGGAATGGTCTGGATCGTGAAGAAGTTGGAGAAGTTGGTAGAAAAGGGAAAGGATTAAGAGGGAAAAGGGATTCGAGGTACGGGTGGGGATAAGGTAACATGGAAAATTACAGCCAAAAACCAGAGGACAAAGCGAGACACGATTTAATTAATCCTTTGCTCACAAAATGTGGTTGGAAGGTTGAACACTTTAAAACTGCGAATATCTATGCCTCTAAAGGAGTTGCTGTTGAGTTCTTTCAGTTAGGCAAAGGAGTAGGTGAAGCAGATTATGTTTTATTTGTTGATGGAAAGGCATGTGGCGTCATTGAAGCTAAAAAAGAGGGGATGACCCTAATAGGTAAAGAAGCTCAATCTAATAGATACGCTCAGAAGTTTCCAGAAGATTTTCAATGTGTAGAAATGCCTCTTCCATTTGTTTATGAATCTACAGGGACGGAGACTCGTTTTACCAATCTATGGGATCCAAAACCAAGAAGCAGAGAAGTGTTCGCATTTCATAAACCTGAAACCTTGGAAAAATGGATTGTTGAAGGAAAAAATACATTACGAAAACGGTTAACTCAATTTCCTGCATTAGAAAATAAGAAATTATGGCCAGCACAAGAAACAGCGGTTCTTAACTTGGAAAAGTCATTTGCTGGAGCCAAACCTAAAGCGTTAATTCAAATGGCAACGGGGTCTGGAAAGACATTCACAGCAGTAAATATCTGTCACAGGCTTATAAAAAACGCAAAAGCAAAACGAATTCTCTTTCTAGTTGATAGGGGAAATCTTGGAGTCCAAACAGAGTTAGAATTTGAGACATTTACAGTACCCCAAGACGGAAGAAAGTTTACTGAGTTGTACAACGTTCACAGGTTGGAATCAAATGCAATTCTGGACTCTGATAAAGTGTGTATTTCTACCATCCAGAGAGTTTACTCTATGCTTCGTGGAGAAAAGAAGTTTGAAGAGATTAATGAAGAGAGATCTGGGTTTGAAGATGATTACTCGTTTGAACCGATTCCATTAGAATATAACAAAATGCTTCCTCCAGAAACATTTGATTTCATCATAGTTGATGAGTGTCATCGCTCAATATACAATCTATGGAAACAAGTTTTGGATTATTTTGACGGTTTTTTGATTGGATTGACGGCAACACCCTCAAAAGGCACTATCGGATTCTTTGATAAAAATCTGGTAATGGAATATGGTCATGCACAAGCAGTTGCAGATCAAGTAAACGTTGATTTTGATGTATATCGAATACGAACGAAAATTACCAAAGAAGGTTCTCTTATTCCAAAAGGAGAAACTATTCTAAAAAGAGATATGAGGACAAGAAGAAAACGTTGGGAAACGTTAGATGATGATGTTAAATATAATGAATCAGAACTGGACAGAAAAGTAGTTTCTAAAGATCAAATAAGAACAGTTATTAGAACTTTTAGGGATAAAGTACGAACTGAAATTTTTCCAGGACGAAAACATGTTCCAAAAACATTGATTTTTGCCAAAGATGATGCACATGCAGAAGAAATTGTCCAAATTATCCGTGAAGAATTTAATGAAGGAAATGAGTTTGCACAAAAAATAACCTATAAGACAGAGGGAGATACGGATGCGTTACTTCGATCATTTAGAAATGATTTCAACCCTAGAATAGCTGTTACCGTTGACATGATTGCAACAGGGACAGACGTCAAACCATTAGAGATCGTTTTCTTTATGCGCTCTGTCAAAAGTAGAAATTATTTTGAACAGATGAAAGGCCGTGGCGTTCGTGTCATGAAAAATGATGATTTCAAAGCGGTTACACCAGATGCGATGGCAAAAGAACGCTTTGTGATCATTGATGCAGTTGGAGTTTGTGAGAGTGAAGAGTTAAATGAGACCAGGCAGATGGATCAAAACCCTACGGTCTCTTTTCCCAAATTATTGAAAGCGTTACGATATGGTAAACCTAAAATTGAGAATTTATCTTCTATGGCTTCACGATTATCTCGGCTACAGAAAAAATTAACAGAGAAACAGTTAGAGGAGATTGAGAAAATTACTTCAGGCTTTGCTTTGTCTGATTTTGCTTCTGCATTTGTTGATGCTATTGATGAAGATCAGATCTTTGAACAGGCTCAAAAAGAATTTGGTGATGGCAGTTTATACAAAGAGTATGCACCGAAGAAAAAAGAGTTGGATGAAGTAGCACAAAAACGGATGATTCTCGCGTTACAGCCATTCATTGGAAACGCTAAACTCATGGAACGACTCCCTGAAATAAAAGAGGAAGTTGAACAAATAGTCGATGATGTTTCCATAGATGTAGTAGAGGAAGCAGGATATTCTCCTATGGCTAAAGAAAAAGCGAAGTCGGTCATAACCTCTTTTAAAAAATTCATTTCTGACAACAAAAAAGAACTAACTGCTATTCAAGTATTTTACAACAAGGGTCGATTACATTGGGACGACTTAAAAGAAATGGCCGATGTCGTTATGGGCTCTCCATATGGGTTAACGACATCTAAACTATGGCAAGCGTATAACCAACTGGAAGATGGAAAGGTGCATGGAAAGTCTCAGAAAGAGAAAATTGCAGATTTTATTTCTTTGTTAAAGTATGAGATTGAAAAGGTAGAAGTATTAGAGCCGTTTAGTGATAGTGTGGATAAGAAATTTAGTTCGTGGTTGGGTAAAAAGATTGCTTCTGGAGTTAGTTTTAGTCAAGAACAACTAAACTGGCTTGAGAAGATTAAGCAGCATATTGCTGATTCGGTGGAAATTACTCCTGATGATTTTGATGACGCTCCGTTTGTTCAATTAGGCGGGCTCGGAAAAGCGTATACGGTGTTTGGAAAATCATTTGATAAGATTCTTGAAGAGTTGAATAGCGAGTTGGGGGTTTAGGGATGGCTTTGTCCATTAGTGTACAAGAGATAGTTAAAAAAAATGAAAGAAATCTCCTATCTAAAAAAGATGACTGGCTTAGAATTCCCATCTCTGAAGTTGCTGAAATTTTAAATGGATTCGCTTTTAAGTCCAGTCAATTCACAACTGATAAAAGTAAGGGGATGCCTTTAATCAGAATTAGAGATATAAAAGATAGCGTGAGTAACACCTATTTTAATGGGGATTATCTAAAAGAATATGTGGTTATAAATGGAGATATTTTAATAGGGATGGATGGGGATTTCGATATTGCCATTTGGCAAGGCGAGGATGCTTTACTGAATCAACGAGTTTGTAAAATTACGGTTAATGAAAAAAAGTTTAATAAAAAATTCTTATATTATTTAATGCCTGGTTATTTGCAAGCGATACATAATGCGACTTCTGCAGTTACTGTTAAACATTTATCATCTAGAGATATCGCAAGAATCCCTCTTCCAAATCCTCCTATTAAAGAACAACAACAAATTGTTGATGAAATCGAAAAACAATTCACTCGTCTTGATACCGCGGTTAAAGATTTGAAAAATGTGAAAGAGAAGTTAGGGGTTTATAGGAAGAGTGTGTTGGGGTCCGCATTTGAAAAGAAATGGAAGTATGAAGAATCAAAGAATTTCTTTAGCTGGTCTAATGGAAAGGGTCTTACTCAGAAACAGATTAAAGAGGGGGTATATCCTGTTTTTGGAGGTAATGGGATTAACAGTTATCATCAAAAATATCTAACCGAAACAGAATCGTTGGTTATTGGTAGAGTGGGAGCTCATTGTGGAAATGTCCATATCGCTCCTTCAAAATCTTGGATCACAGATAATGCCATTTTTTCTTTGGAGGTATCTAAAGATAAAATACTAGGTTTTTATATGTATTATTTCAGGTCAAAAAATCTAAATTCATTAGCAGGAGGTACCGGTCAACCTTATGTATCTCAAACAGTCTTAAATTCTATCAAAATACCCATTGTAGATAAAGAAGTCCAAAAAAGTACGTTAGAATTAATTGAATCTCGCTTCTCAATCATCGACAAACTTGAGCAATCAGTAGATTCAGCATTAATTAAAACAGAACTATTGCGCAAATCCATCCTAAAATCTGCGTTTGAGGGAAAGTTGGTGAAAAATGAATAAGAAAGGACAGAATGTTGGGGGAATAGTTGAAGCATTTGTAGCTATAATTTTTTTAATAGCTATGATTCCCATACTCTGGAAGCTTGCAGATTTGTCAACTCCTGAACCCACAATCGTAGTTGATCAAGCTGCGATTGAGCTAAGTAAAAACTTATCAGAACAGTTAGCAATATGCCAGAAAAACTACGAAGAACTCAACAGCACCATGCTCACAAAGAATGATATTATCGAATTAACTGGAGCAATTAGGCAAGTAAACCAAAATGTAATCACTATTTATGAGAATAACAATAATTATATTCAAAATTATTTTTCATTTACAATAATACTGAGTATATCTTTAGCAATTACTTTTTCAATAGGGCTCTTCGCATTATTAGATTGGACAGTTTTTAACTTTGAATTGAGAAAGGGCCTATTTGAAGCAATCAAGAAAAGATTTCAGAACAAAAAAGAATAGAGGATAAAACATGATTGATCCCATATTTAGAATAACACAGTTGACTCTACCCGTAGCTACGATTTTAAGCACGGCATGGGTTCTCGTTAGCGGAAATAATTCTGGCGCCCTATTGTTTTTTATAGGTGGGGTAATTTTCACTATTATTTTAAGACTCATGGAACAAGCAATTTTCGAACATAACGTAACTCATGGCAGATATCGCAATCTGTAAGTGGCACCCAAAAATGACTGATTCAAAACAACTTGTCCAAAAATTATGGAACTATTGCGATATTCTACGAGATGATGGTCTATCTTACGGGGATTATGTTGAGCAATTGACCTTCCTTCTCTTCTTAAAGATGGATGATGAGAGGTCTAACCCACCATATAATAAGAAGTCAGATATTCCTAAAAATCTAAATTGGCAATCTTTACTTACTAAAGATGGTGCAGAACTCGAAGTCCAATATATTAAAATCTTAACAGAGCTAGGAAAAGAAGATGGAATCATTGGTGTTATTTTCAAAAAGGCCCAAAATCGTATTCAGGATCCTGCGAAACTCAAAAAACTCATTGTTGAGCTTATCAACAAAGAGACCTGGCTCAGTTTAGAAGCAGATGTGAAAGGGGACGCTTATGAAGGTCTGTTAGAGAAAAACGCAGCGGATGTAAAAGGCGGAGCAGGACAATATTTTACACCGAGACCATTAATCAACGCCATGGTTGAAGTAATGAAACCAGAACCAGGTAACAAAATTCACGATCCAGCGTGTGGTACGGGTGGATTTCTTCTATCTGCATATAATTTCATTTCAAAAAATTACAATCTCAACAGAGACCAGAAGCAAGAACTAAAACAAAATACTTTCTCAGGCAATGAGATTGTAGCGATGGCTGCACGTTTATGTGTTATGAATCTGTATTTGCATGGTGTCAACAGTGAAGAGAACCCCATAAATCCCAATGACTCATTAAAAGTCAACCCTGGCGCGATTTATGATATGGTACTTACCAATCCTCCGTTCGGTAAAAAATCTTCTGAAAAGATTGTAACAGAAGAAGGAACAGCTGATAAGAAAGACCTTACTATACTCAGAGATGATTTTTGGGCTAAAACAAATAACAAACAGCTTAATTTTTTACAGCACGTTAAAAGCATCCTCAAAATTAATGGAAGGGCAGCAATAGTTTTACCTGATAATGTATTATTTGAAGGCGGTGCAGGTGAAACCATTCGAAAAAAACTTATGGAGACCTGCGATTTGCACACTATTTTACGACTTCCAACTGGGATATTCTATGCACAAGGTGTGAAAGCGAACGTTCTATTTTTTGATAAGAAAGCAGCATCGAACAAAGCACATACTTCTAAAGTGTGGATCTATGACTTTAGAACAAACACTTATGTGACTCTCAAAGAGAATCCTCTTACTTTTGAAATTTTACGTGATTTCATCACATGTTACAATGTAGAAAACAGGCATCAACGTAAAGAGACTTATTCAGAAAAAAATCTTGATGGACGATGGCGATGCTTTGATTATGAAGAGATCATAAAACGAGACAAGACTAATCTTGACATTTTTTGGATTAAAGATGAAAGTTTAGATGACTTAGATAGTTTGCCTGAACCAAACGTTATCGCAAGCGAATTAGTTGAGGATTTAGAGAATGCGTTGGAACAGTTGAGAGAGATATCAAGTGATTTAAATGATCGATAACGGCATAACTGGTCAAGCAATTGCATTTTCTACAAAATTTGGCTCAATGGCTTTAGACCATCCTTCATTAGATGAAAGAATTCTTGCTTATCTTATTCTGTTAGTAATCATTTTTGCAATAATTTCTTTCACTCAATTCTCAAAAAGAAGAGCAAATAAAATCTAAATTTCTACCCCTCCACCATTCCCCTTTCAAACCACCGATTGTCCCAATGCTTACGTCTGCTTTCTTTCATCTCTAAGTGCGGCAGGTAGACTTTATCTTTTTATGTTAAGACGTTTCGATATCGGCGAAAAGCTTAATATCTGTCATTTTCTTTAATAAATTATGGCTGATACGCTTGGTAAAACTAATTGGAAACAAGTAGTTAAGCATCCATTGTTCGTTGCTCTAATAACAGTTTTAATAACTGCTTTGATTACTGTGCCTAGCACTCATTATTATGATTTGAAAACAATCCAATATGAACATTCATTAGAAGAAAGATTATTAGTTGACTTCATCGGGCAGCATGAATTTATTGGGAAGCCTAATGATCCTTTTAATTTTAATGCGATAGTAATACACAATCCATCTGCTAAACCTATTGGTGTGAAAGACGTTAAAATCTATTTCCCCACTGAGTGGACCGACAAAGCTTCAGAGCAGAAATATGAAGAACCAAAAATTAATAGGCCTGAGATTCCCATTATTACGAATAATTTACAAAATCATTTCCAACCTTATATGGAAATTCAGCCTGGAAAATTTGAACTAATGCGAGGTGTTTTCCAGTTAAAAACTCCTTCTAAAGAAGGAGATTATTATTTGACTTTTTGTGCTATTACTTACGATGAGATGGAATTCTGCACAAAAGATAATCTAATTATTCATGTGCGTTCTAATGCCACTTTAGGCTAAATGAAATATTAACTTATCACTCCAACCGCGAGCTTATTTCGGTCCCAATGCCTCCTCCTTTCTTCTTTCATTTCTAAAAATTCTAAATAATTTACGTCTTCTTGCTCTAAGCCATTTCTAAACATTTCATATTGTTGTTCATCTATCATGTCTAATCACCAACACTCACATCACCTTCCCACCCTTAAATACCCAATCCAATGAACCAACAGAAACTAACATCACAAGCTTTATAAGAGGCTAAAAGCCCAAGTATACTATGTCAGCAAGCTTTACGCCAGGCTGGTTCTCTGGTCCAGATCTGGTTATTGATATTGTGAGTGCGGCAGTGCTCACGCTGCTGTGTATTGTTGCGTTTCGCTATTATCGGTGTTCTAATCAAAAACGAGACTATCTCTGGTTTGCCATTGCGACAGGCTTGCTTTCGCTTTCATTCTTAGCTAAGATCTTTACTAATTTTAATCTATACCAACATATTTGGGCAACTAAAACGGTTGGCGTCTATACCTATCTCTATCATGGTGTACGCACATCTGAGTCGTTTCTCTTTACAACTACATTATTGTATCACTTACTCACTTTGTTAGGACTGTATGTACTCTTTTTACTCTACTATAAGAAACAGCCAATGGCGAGTATTATTCTCACTACGTTATTGCTCTTCATCACAGTTTATTTCACTCACAATACCTACTTTATCTTTCATCTTATTTCACTACTCTTACTTACATTTATTATCATTCATTATTATCATACAGCACAAAAGGATAAACTGGGTAAGATGATTTTTTGGAGTTTTAGCATTATTGCGCTGAGTCAACTCTTGTTTATCTTTTTAGAAATCAATAACATCTTGTATCCCATCGCTGAGGGTATTCAATTGATTGGATACATCCTCTTACTTATCTCTATTATTATGGTACGATCTTATGGCCGCAAAACGATCTCGCACTGATATTGTCTGTGATATGCTTAGCGCAATTCAGGCGAAGGGTGGGCGGATGAAACCGACTCACATCATGTACAAAGCAAACTTGTCTCATGAGCAATTAAGCTCTTATTTAGAAGAGTTGTTGGAGAAAGAGCTTGTTGAAAAAGTGATGTCGGAGAAGGAAAATCAATATTTTTTGATTACAGATAAAGGGTCGAAGTTTGCCGAGAAGCTGCGGGAAATGCGTCAGTTCGAGAAGAGTTTTGGGTTCTAATCCTAAAAGTAAGAGTTATAAACCTCTGAGCTCTTCTCAGACCTGATGTCGTGGAAAAGAGGTCAGGTAGTAACTATTATTGTTCTTATTTCTCTATTCTTCTCAAGCACTGTTCTCGCTTCGGTCGATTTTGTCAATCCAACAATTTCCGATGGGAGTGCTACGACAAATACTTCTATTCTGGTCAACGCAAGCATTACGTTACCGGCTCTCTCTTCGTTAATTTATTCGTGGAATAATTCTAATTTTACTATGTATAATACTTCTCTTTATTTGTTCTACAGTTTTGATAACATCTCTGCGTTAGGCGAAAATGATTTCTCTATTGTTGATATGACTGGTCGATCAAATAATGCTGCACCACAAGGTGGAGCTCGATTTATTTCTCTGGGGAGGTATAATGGTGGGTATGAGCTGGATGGAATTGATGATCGGATTACCGTCAACGATATGCCTATTACTAAGAGTCTTCCATTTACGGTGAGTATTTGGTTTAAAACGAATACTGCGCCCGATAGCACAGGAGTAATTAACAAATATACACCTGCATCGTGGAATGGGTTTCAAATCATGCTGGATAATACTCCAGCAATTTGTTCCTGGTATTTACGAGATAATTCCAATTATGTTGCCATTGCGCAGACTCAGGGTGTTGGTGCTGTAAGCTGTCCTTCGATTTCGTTAGGAAGATGGACGCAGGTTGTTGTGAGCGTTAATACCTCTGGGATGTACATGTATCTTGATGGAATCTATGCACAGAGTTCGGGCTGGACGGGAAGTGCTGGAGCAACAACGGAAACGATCAACCTAACCATTGGGAGATATTCGACTCTCCATTTTAATGGGACAATCGATGAGTTGAGAATGTGGAATCGCACCTTAGATTCCTCGGAGATTTATCAACAGTACGTTTCAAATCTACGCAAAATTAACACCATGACCTGGCAGCTCTATGTGAATCAATCCAAGAATACGACTGCTGGTCTTGCGAATGGAACATACATCTATAAGATTTTTGCAGAGAATACCACAAACACGCAAGAATCCGCACAACGTAGTGTAATCATTGGTTTATTAGCTGATATCCCTGAGTGGGGTTCACTAGGTTTCTTGGGTATTCTCGTCGTTCTTGGCTGTGCGCTGTGTTACAATCGATATCAGCGAGAATAGTTGGAATCGGCCCTTCTTCTTTTGGTTTTAAAGTAAATGTGATATATTCTCAATTTTTGTTCTAGGGAAGTTCCTGCTTGATCCTTCTACCCAATCTGTGCGATAACGAGGAAGGCTCCCCTCCGGAATTGTTACTTTGTATAATCGGTCTACTTCTACAATGCTAAGGGTAGAGAATAAACCATTGTTACGTAATTTTCCCCATTCAATTGTTCCTGAAAATACTAATGGGTCTCCGGGTTCATCTTTTTTTCCTTCGGGCCACCAGGGGAGATATGTCGGATCCCAGCGTAGAATTTCAGCAGCGGTATAGGCAGCATCATTGATCGTTGTGCCATAATGAAATACGTGGTTAGCAAACCAATATCCAAAATCAACCCATTTACTATCTCTTTCTACAACTTTTAATGGTATGTGCATCCAGGTACTATCCGTACTCGTTGTACGAGTAACTCTTTTTTTGTCGAATGTTTTAGTTTTAGGATCATACCCCTCACAAAAACTAACTTGGGCAATGCCGCTATAATATCGCACTCTGTCATTTAGGTTGGGACGTTGTGAAAATATTGATGAATCAACAATAACCATATCTGGAAAAAAAGAGAATTATTTTATAAATATATTGTCACTTTAAAGTAACTAATTCTTTCTTTAATTGTTCAATATTCTGATATCGAATTGTTTTAAACCCATACGACGCAGCAGCTTTAACATTCCTCTCCCCATCATCAATAAATACACATTCAGACGCTTTAAGACCTAACATTTTACACACTTCATCAAAATTTTTCTTAGATGGTTTGAGTGAGTGTAGTTGCCAGGAATAAATTTTTGCGTCAAAGATTTTTTCAATACCTAATGCTTGAGGAACTGTTGATTCAAAGATGGTTGTATTGGACAATAAACCTAATTTATACTTTTTCTTTAAATTCTTCAGCAATTTATCCATACCCTCAAATAACGTAGCGTTGTCAATACCCTTCTGCAATGTTTCTTCGACAAAACGTATATTTGCTGTTGTTTTTGGCAGATTAAATGAGTTAAGAAAGTTGATGGCCATTTCTTCTGGTGTCTTCCATGCTTTTAATTGAATTGCGCGTTCATATCTTTCAAGAAAATCATCAGTTTTTTCAATCTTAAAATGATCTCGAAGAGTTTTAGAAATACCAATATTTTTTGTAGCAAGAGTTTCCCACAGATCGAAAATAATTCCCTTTATCACTTCTTACTCCTCGCCTCATTCTCTTTCATTCTCAATTTTACAATTTTGGTCACCAATACTGCTGGCAATGGTTTTTCTGGTGTGAAATGAATCGTACTTCCTTTAACATCAAATTTTTCTAGCTCTTTACTTAGGGTGGTGAGTAATTTTCTACCTGCAAAGAGACTGCAATGGTTCTTAAATGCGGCGAAGTATACTAACTGTCCATAATATTTATAGCAAGGCATTTGGTAGCTAATACCTTCTTCTGCTTTTGGTGCAGCAGCTTTGATGGTTTTGCGTAGTTTCTGTAATGTCGTTTTGACTTCTGGTGCAAGTGGTTTGAGATATTCATCAATGGTTTTGGGAATAGGACCAGCTTTCATGAATAAAAAGAATGTAATGACAAATATAAATGGTGTGGTTAGTCTGTGTTTTTATCCACCAACACATTTTAATACTCTCTTAACCTCCCTTCTGAAATGGTGAAGACATTGCTCTATCTATTCTGTATTCTTGTGACTTCATCCATAGCGTTAGCTTGTTCTTGTATTCAACCGGGCTCCCCTCAAGAATCATTGGACCAAGCAACAGCAGTATTTGTAGGAAAAGTTATTGAAATTCAACCTCCTATTCTCCCATTAAGTTCTACTGATCCTATTAAAGTGACATTCGAAGTCTCACAAGTGTGGAAAGGAGATATTACTCAAACAACTATTGTGAAGACCGCACAGGATAGTGCCAGTTGTGGGTATTTATTTGAACTTGGTCAGGAGTATATTGTCTATACGTATGATTATAATCAAGATGGCGATCTCGCAACCGGTTTATGTACTAGAACTGCATTATTATCACGGGCACAGCAAGATGTTGACGCTTTAGGAACAAACACCTTACCTTCTCAAAATCGACCTGAAGGACTACATCCTATTTTGCGAATTTCATTAATGGGGGTAGCTGTACTCATCATCGCATTGATTCTGTTTCATTTTAAGCATAAACCTACAAAGAAATAATAATTATTACTCAATCTCCAAGTAAACTATAAGGAGTTACACTCTTCTTGCTTGCACTTCGTTCAAACTTTAAGATATCATCAACATTAGAAATCCCTTTTTGGTGCAATATTGAGAGCATATTGTTAAACACTAATGCTGTTGCTTGTACGTCGCCCATGGCTCGGTGCGCTTGGACGTTAGTGATGTTAAGATGAGAACATAAATCACTTAGTCTTTTACGGGGTAGTTCGGGAAACAAGCGGTTGGCAAGTTTGCGGGTACAAACACGACTGTTTTGCAATTCAAAACCATGCATACGGCTGTTGTGTTCGAGAAAGCCAAAATCAAATGCGGCGTTATGTGCAACAAAGACGTCTTTACCTAAAAAATCAGTAAAAGCAGGAATGACATTACTAATCGTGGGAGCATTTTGCACCATTTTATTGTTAATCCCCGTAAGCTGGGTAATAAACGCAGGGATGGGGGTTTGAGGATTAATTAACGTCTGATATGAATCAACAATTTGGCCGTTGCGAATTTTTGCAGCGGCGATTTCTGTAATGCGATGAAAGTTCTTGGAAAGACCTGTTGTCTCAATATCTACCACCGTATACATGGAGCAAATGCGGAAAGCAGGGTTTATAATCTTGTGTTTGACCTGGCGTGTAGTGAAAGTATTTGTCGTCTTGAAAATATAGTTGTCAATACCTATTGGCAATAATCACAAAACAACGATTTTACTAATGCCGCTGTAAAAAATACTACTCAGGCCTATATGGTCAATTACATCTTAACTCGTGGTTTGGTCCATTTCACAACATCATCAAGGGCTGCGACTTTTCCCATGCGAGTTTTGATATCTGCTTGCATATCTAATGGGAAATCGTCCATTAATCCATGAAATACCGTTACTTGGTTTAAATCATACCCCATAAATGTCCAAGGTTCTTTATAGATATGCAATGCTACTACACTAAGTTGGCTCCTTTCACCGACGAGGTATTTTCTTCTTGTATCTAATCGAACACTATATGGTGAACTTCCAAAAAGCCCATTTAATTGATCTATATCTCTTCTTACCAAATTTAAGTTGTATGTTGCCATCTCTTTTTGAGTATGTGTTCTATTATGAAGTGACTCCCCAGGTTATCTCCTGAATCCCTTTTATATTGCTTAAAAATATCTTTTAGAGTATTTAACCAGTCATTATATCCTCATAAATTACTCATCACTTTGACTCATGAAGCTCTGGTTCTTCGAGCTTGTTGTGCGTCAAGTTGTCGCTGAATTTCTGCTTGTCTTGCTGCCTCTGCGGCTCGTTGCGCTTCGAGTTGTTGTTGAATTAATCGTTGTTGCGCTGCTTCACGTTCTTGGGCAAGTTGTGCTGCAATAGCTGCGGACTGTTGCGCTTCACGTCGTTCTAATTCTTGTTGCAGGGCTGTTTCTTCTTCCTCTAGACGTTCTTTAAGTCTTGATTGCAGTTCTCTTGCTTTGGATAATTCTGTTTCAAGTTGATTCTTACGTACTAACACGGTATTTTTTTGTTCAAGGATGGCATTTTGTTCTAAAGTGTATGATTTTTCAATATAGATTGCACCTAACACATAGAGTAAAGTTATGCAAACACATAATCCTATCCAGGCAGTGCTACGGTTCATGATTGCATCCTCTGGGTATGAACATCCTGAATCTGTGACGCAAGGTCGATATTTTGCTGTTGTATAGTACGTATTTGTTCTTCTAATACATTGAAATCAATCGATTCCTGTTGTAATGCTGTGTTGAGTATTTCTCGTTTTTGCGTTACACTATGTACTAAAAATGCAGCACCCAGAACAAGGATAATACAAAACACCGCAGCAACGGTAATATCGCGTTGTTGTTCTACTAATCGTGTCTTACTAATAATGCGTGCAAGCAGTAAACTCATGATGATTAAGAAGAGAATTGTGTACAAAGGCGAGATGAGCCATGCTAAAGGACCAGTTTTAAAATCGGTTCCTAGAAAGAATGCGTGCACAAACCCTAAGATGAATGAAATATAGCTTAGATAATGAACTCGTTTCCAAGTTTTATATCCCATCGTTTGGATCATTCGTTTATTGGAGGTTATTCCTACAATTAGTATCAAATAAAATGACAGTGTTCCTAGTGAGAGCAATGTTACCCATTTGTCAGAGAAACTAAATCCGAGGTATTGTACCCACGAGAGCCCTTTTCCCCACTTGAAATTATCTGTGAGTGCGGCGATGCCATGTAACAGGACTAAGAACATTGATCCTATAGCAAAAGGAACGTGAAAGCGAAAGAGAGTAAAATTTGCTTTGATTTGTGTCATTACTCGTGCTTCGCCGATGAGCACAGTGAGAAAGAGCAGGAGAAATGATATCAATCCAACAACTCTTGTTACTAACCAAATGTAATATGTGTCTTGGATTTGATTTGTGAGGTAGATAAAACTGCCTGTTGTCATGATTCCTAGTATGATTAACATTATTGTTTTGATGTTCATGGTTTTTTCCGTATGTTTTTTTATGTAGCAACTGAGATTGTGTTTATTTGATTATTAGAGATGGTTTGGTTTGATGTTAGAGGCATTCCTTCTAGAGAGACTTGTTCTAGATTGGCTGTTACAAGTAATCCTTGTGCTATAGCATCAGCAAGTAGTCTTTGTGTTGTCTTTTGATCACAGACCATTGCGCAGGTTGCAAGAACATCGGCGTGCATGGCGGTTGAACATACAATGGTGGCGCTGGCAATATTTCGTTTTCCAATAATGTGGCTTTGTGTGTAATCTAGGTGAAATTGATGATAATCTCCGGAGGTGGCAACAGCGGCGTTTTGTAGAATGAAAGTTCCAATGATTTCTTCTTGTTTTCGAGGGTGTTGTATTTCTATTTTCTCTTTGTGGTTGCCAAATCCGCGCATATCTCCGCGGGCATCAATAAATCCGTTCTCAATTCCCATCTCTTGAAGAAATTCAACTAACTTATCCACAATGTAGCCCTTGGCAATACTGCCTAAATCAATCTGGACGTCTGGATGAAGAAGAGTGATTTTATTACTATTGTTATTATCATCATAATCATTATTATTTTTACTACTATTACTATTTTCAAGTTTAATATCCTTGTATGAACAGTGCAATATGCGAGGTGTTTTTCCTTGCTTTCGGTCAAGAAAGGCAAGACCTTTACTGACATCGTACGCTCCGTTGGTTTTGTGAGAGTATTCTAGTGCGGTTTTAATTACTGTGATTAGTTCTTTTGAACATATCTTTTGTCTTTGATTATTGAGTAATGAAAGTTCACTTTTGGGATCATAAAAATTAAAGATCTGTTCTAACCGTTTTGCTTCATTGACAAAGTCATCCCAGAATGTGTCAATAATCTGGGGATCTAAATCATAGAGAATAATCTGGATTGTTGCTCCGACTAAGGGGATATTTTTTGAAACTCCGTTATTTGTTTCTGTGGTCATAGGGCAAGTCGTTTTCATGTTAAAAGTTCTCTTGTCGAATCTGATCTTGGCTAACGCCATTGCTGATGAGGTCTTGAGTGATTACTTGCATCATTAATGGTGGTCCGCAAATGTAGTAAAGATATCCTGAAAGATTGTTAACGTGTTGCTGGAGATAGTCGGCGCTAATACGGGGGGAACCTTCGCAGGTGCAAAGATAGGTCACCTGCATTTTAGTAGAGAGATGAGTTAACTCTTTTTTTAATGCGATTTCATCATGTGTTTTAACGGAGTAGAATAAGTAGCTCTTTTGGTCATTGTGTTCTTCATTCTCTTTTTGCTCATTTCCTTCTTCTCTTCGTTTCAATATTTTCTTTTTTTTCTGACTTTGATTACATTCAACGAGTGCATTAGCTAAGTTATAAAGCGGTGTAATTCCAATTCCTCCGGCTATAAATATGGTCGGCTGAGATACTTTTGGAAGCGTAAAAGTTCCATAAGGTCCAAACACTAACAGCTCTTGTCCCAGTTTCGCTTCAAAGAGTTTTTTTGTAAACGGCCCATGTTCTTTGATGCATAATTCTATCTGTTGATCATGGCAGGAGACAATGGAAAATGCTCTTTTTGCAGCTGGGTCCTCAGGAAACGCAAGCATAACATATTGCCCTGCAAGAGGTTTGAGGTTATGGTTTATACTCAGCAAAATACGTTTGATTGATGCGGCTTCCTGTTCAATCTTGCGTATCGTTGCTTTGCTGGTTTTTATTTGCATTTTTCAATTCGAATGCACCCTACGGGGCAACTTCCCGCGATCTGTTTTTGCACTTTGAATTCTTCGTCGGGGATTTCAAGTTCAAATTCTCCATTTTTATTGGGTATTGATCCCTGCAATTGTGCTCGTCCATTGTTGCCTACTTTCCAGCGAGGTGAGAGTCGTTCACATTCTCCGGCGCCAATACATTCTTTCTGATTATAGATTATCTTATAGGTCATTTTTTTCTCCTCCGTTTTATGTTTTAAGATGTAACAATTGTAAAAATGAATCAAATAGTGACAGTAGAGTTGTGTTGTGTGTATCTTCTAAATTAGGGGTATTTTCTGGGTACTGAACTTGACTTTGTAATTCTTTTTTTTCTCCCGTTGCTATTTCTTTATCACTATTATTTTCTTCAAAACGATCATTTTCAAAATCGGCAAATGAATTCCATTCTTGCGATTCATGATCTATACTGTTTTCATCTAATTCATAGGCAAATTTATACTGATCGTGTTGTTCTTGAAGTTCTTGGATTGTCATTTCTTTTGTTAGTTCTAATTTTTCTTCTTGAGCTAGGCTGGTGGGTATGAGTATTGCAATTGCTATAAACCCAAGTAAGCTCCATGTGATCAAATTAAGTCTTATCACCAGATTTGATTTTGGTTTTTTCATGGGTGTTGGCGAGTTGAACTTCTTTATTAAAAATCTGGGCAGAGAGTTAGAACGATGCGTTAAAGATAGTTACTATGGGCTCTAAAACTCTAGAATTTAGCATTATTATGGTGCGGAACTATTTTTTCGGATGAGTGTCCTCACCGCTATTTTTAAATAGTTCAGAACTATCTTTTAACTCATGATCCCTCACAGAATGCAGTTGTTATTATTTCTGTTTTCTTTGGTATTAGTTTCATCAAGTTTGGGACATGTCATTGAAAATGTTTCAATTCTTGATACGTTACATGATGACCTCTCTTTGCATGAAACTGTTGTTATTACTATTGCTCAAAGCACTCAGGAAGAGTTTCTCTTTATTCCTCCTAACGGTGCGTATAATTTATTCATTAATCAGAAACCTTCTTCTTTTCCTTCACTGGTAAACATCACGTTGGATTGTGCGTCGTGTCAAGTAGTGATAGAATATGATTTAGGTGGTGCTATTGAGCAAAATAATCTAAATTATGCTTTATCAAGAACACTTAACATCCCGTTTAATCCTCAATTTGTATCTTATGATATCATTATTCCTGCGGGTATGATCTTAGATCTTACACAGGATGTGAATGATCCTTCTATTGTTCCTGCAGCAACACAAATAATTACTAATGGTAAAAACATTATTGTCTCTTGGAGAGAAAAATCTCCTCAATTTCCTCAGCGTTATTATCTTCAATATCGGGATCATGAAGAAGAACTTCCTTTTAGTTTGCAACTCAAAGATGAATTTGGCGAATGGGAATTGTGGTTTTTAGTTATTATTGGGTTTGGTATTGGTATTCTTGGGGGAATTTTGTTTACTCGTTATTATCTATTACGTAATCTTAAAACTGGTTTGGATAAATCTCTTGTTCATTCTGATGTAATTATTCCTCGTTCACTTTTGGGTCCAGATGAGCAAATCTTTGTTGATCTTTTGCAAGGTAATAGCAATCAATTAGATCAACGTGATATTGGAAAAAAATTAGATTGGTCTAAATCAAAAGTTTCAGCCATTGCAACAAATCTTGACTTTAAGAAAGTTATTGAACGAGAGAAACGGGGACGAAATTATGTGGTGCGTTTGGTAAAAAAAGTAGAATAATTTTATGTTTCTTCTTTTTATTCCTTTTCTTTCTGTTTTTCTTTTTTTTCCTCTCTCTCTCTTTCTCTCGTTACTTTTATATATCTTGAAATTCTTTTTACTCTATGAAAAGAGGTGTATTTGCAGCGTTGTTAGTCTTTGCTTTTTGCGTTCCTCTTTTTTTTGCTGCATTAACTACACCTGGTCGTTATGATGATTTTACTACCAATACCACGATTGTGGAATATAACAATGTCTCTTGGCGTGCTGGCAATGTCTCGTTTACAGGAAGCGGTGATAATTATGTGCTCAATATTTCTCAGAATAATTCTCAAGTTGTGACGCTTTCGGAAGCGACAACCATTAAAGGAATTGCTAATAATGGCACCTATGTTTTTGCTAATGATAATGGTGCTGCAATTAAAATTGCCTACTTTAATGGCACGGTGGTCTCAAATCACGCCATCACTGGTCTTGGAAGCGATGGGAATAACATGGCAGCGAGTGGCCAATTTCTTTATTCACGCAATGGTAATTCTGTCTTAATGGTTAATCTCACGGCGAACACGACGACCACGGTCAATATCAATTCCACGTATCCTCTCCTCTCTAGTGCGGATTGGCTTAACAACAATCTTCATGATATGCCTGATGGCAGAATTGGTACCGTAGGAAATGTTAATAATGATACGTTTAAAGTTCGTCTTTTTAATGTTTCAGCTAATGGTACCTCATTTAATTGGAGCGAGGATATTACTATTTCAGCTTCACCGTGGAATACTGATAATCATGGGTTTGCTTCTGACGGCACGTACTTAACGTTAATTTCGTTTACACATGGTCATAAAGTTTACAATCTGGTCAACAGATCAGAGCATCATGCAAACACTGTATGGACCATTCGTCCGACTGGTATTGGAAACCCTACATTTATTACACATGATCATATCAACAAACGGATTTTAGTAGGAGATTATGCAGATAGGGATTTTATTATTTTTAATGATACTCGAACTTCTACAACTTCATTAAATGCAGGGAACTTTACTTCTACTACTACAACGGTCGTGGATAATATCTACAATATTACCAATGTTTCTTGGACAACCGCGGGTGAATCGAGTGGAAATACGATCTCGTTGCAAATTTCAGTTGATAATGGGACTACCTGGAATACTGCTACCAACAATCAGAAGATGGACCAGCAGTTTGCGAACAATAATCGTTCTTTACTCTATCGAGCACTTTATTCTACGATTTCTAATACGACGCTATATCTCACTTCGGTCACGCTTAATTGGACACAGGGTACGATTGATGATACGACTGCACCAACTGTTACTATCATGTCTCCTATCAATACTACCTACACTTCTCTACCTCTACTCTTTAATGTGAGTTCAAATGAAAATAGTACGGCCTGGTATGCTTTGAACAATGGGGCTAATCGTTCTATGGATCCGAATTCATCTAATACTGGATTTAATAGTTCTAATGGTACTCTTGCAGATGGCAATTATAATTTTACGGTGTATATCAACGATACTAGTGGCAACATCAATCTCTCTTCAATAGTCTTTAGTCTTAACACAACTGATATTGATGGGGATGGAGTGAGTGATCTTAACGATACTTTGCTCTACAATGAATCGAATGTTACCACGAGTGGGCTTACGTTACTCAACATCACTATTGCAGGAAATCGAACGAATACTAATTTTACTGGTTGGCAAGATGTTAAATTCTATGATAATACCACGGCTTTACTCAATTTCTCCTATAATTTTAGTGCTGGTTCTTTGGATCTAAGTAAGATTCGCATTACTAAAACGAGTACATCATTAATTGTTAATATGAGTGATCAACTGCGGGGTGCTACCAAGACACTTTATATGTCTGATGATAATTTTGTGACGTTGTGTGTGAAAGATGCATTGATTTCGTCTGTTGGTGAAATTGGGGATGGTTGTACGGGAACAAATGAGACGCTTTTTACTTCTTGCTTGGGGAATGCAACTGGTGTGACACTTAATGGGATTAGCTGTACTGATGCTGGTGCTGTGCTTACTATTTCGAATTTAACTCATTCAGGAATTCGTGCTACTCAAGCAGCAGCAGATTCTCCTTCCTCTGGAAGTAGCGGTGGTGGAGGAGGTGGCGGTGGGAGCAGCACAGCACCCATTCCAGAGATTGAAGAAGAACCGGAAATCCGTGATGGTCCTTTTAGTGTTGGTGTAAAGTTGATTCAGCTCACGTTACGACAGGGAGAACAGCGTTCTCGTTTTGTTCGTGTGAGTAATCCGTGGGATGTGGAAAAAGAAATTAAACTCTCTATTGATGATAGCGATTTTCTGGAATTAGGGGATGACGAGATTGATCTTGCGGCTCATAATTCTGTCTCTGTTGAGGTTGTTATCAAAGCACCGCAAGACATGGCATCTGGAACCTACGTTAAATCGTTGGTTTTAGAGGACGATCAGACCAAAAAAGAAGTCTTGATATCTATTACGGTAATTCCTCGAGCTTCTCTTTTTGATATTGTTCTTGATGTTGATAGTGATTCGGTCTTAGAACCAAATGGCACAATCGTGCTCAATGTCGATTTGCTTAAACTCATTGTTGCTGCAGCAGAAGATGTGCGTATTTATTATCGATTGGGCTATCCTAATGGGACGGTATTGCAGGAGTATAGTGATACCCGTGCAGTTGAAACAGATCTAGAGTATCAGAAAGAATTGTTAATCCCTCCTTGGATGGAACCTGGCGATTATGTGCTCACAGGTGAAGTTTCTTATCATAATGAAACTGCTACTGCGAGTGTTCCGGTGAGAATTAGTTCTCCTCCTGTTGTATCGTATACAGGATTAAGTATTATGCTTCTTCTTTCTGTGGGGGTGTTTAGCTGGTATGTAAAAGATCGGACTACTCGTAAACGGGAACAGAAGAAAGGGCAAAAAACATCTTCAACAAAATCTTCAACTAAACGTAATTACTAAGTCATTTTCTCTATGTTAATTTTTCTTCTCTTTTTTAGTTTTCTTCTCTGCTTTCTTGTTATCTTTCTTCTGGTTTTGATACTCCCTCTCCCTCTCTTGCGATCCTATTTCAGCTTTCATCGCTTCTAATGTGTCGCGTAGATCAATGGCTTTTTCAAACTGTAATTCTTCAGCAGCTTTGAGCATCTCTGCTTCAATTTCTACTACTTTTCGTTGAAGGTCCGTTGGGCTAAGATGTTTGATTCCTTTGATTTCTCGTTTAGATGGTTCAATGGTTTTAATCACAGTTTGAGGGACAATCCCATGTTTGGCATTAAATTTAATCTGATCTTCGCGTCGACGTTGAGTAATGCCTACTGCTCCTCGAATGGATTTGGTGATAACATCAGCATACATAATTACTCTTCCATGAACATTACGCGCGGCACGTCCAATAGTTTGGATTAAACTACGTTCGTCACGCAGGAAACCTTCTTTGTCGGCATCAAGAATTGCGACAAGTGAGACTTCGGGTAAGTCTAGACCTTCACGCAGCAAGTTAATTCCAACGAGAACGTCAAAGTCGCCAGCGCGCAAGCCACGTAATAATTCGATGCGTTCAAGACTATCAATCTCCGAATGCATATAGCGTACTTTGACTTCTTTTTGAGCAAGAAATTCAGTGAGATCTTCTGCCATGCGTTTGGTGAGGGTAGTAACAAGAACGCGTTCACCTTGCGCAACGGTTTTTTTGATTTCTTCTAGAATATCTTTGATTTGTCCTTCAATCGGCCGTACTTCAACGGTAGGATCAAGTAACCCTGTAGGACGAATGATTAATTCTACTACTTGACTGCTACTTTGCAATTCATATTCTGAGGGTGTGGCGGAGACAAAGAGAACAGTTTTGAAATAGCGTTCAAATTCTTCGAACTTAAGAGGGCGGTTATCGTAGGCGCAGGGCAGGCGAAATCCATATTCTACAAGATTTTTCTTGCGTGAATAGTCACCATGATACATTCCACGTGATTGAGGTATGGTTTGGTGGCTTTCATCAATAATTAAGAGAAAATCATCTCCGAAATAATCTAATAGACAGAAAGGTGGCTGACCAGGTGTTCGTCCATCAAAATGTCGTGAGTAGTTTTCAATTCCGGTGCAGTAACCCATTTCTCGCATCATTTCTAGGTCATAATTCACTCTTTTTCTGAGCCGTTCCGCTTCAAGTAGAGGCAGAGTAGGAAGTTGTTCTTTCAGTTCGTGGCGGATTTGCGCCATGGCTTTATCTTGTTTTTCTTCCGGTACTACGAATTGTTTGGCGGGAAAAAGACGGATTTGGTCAAGTTGCGCGTGAACAATGCCGGTTATTGGATGAAGTTCACTGATTCGTTCAATCTCATCACCAAAAAGTTCGATGCGAATGATAATATCATCATAAGATGGAAAGATGTCTATGACATCGCCGCGTACTCGAAAGTTTCCTGAACTAGGGGTCATATCATTGCGTTCGTAGAGCATGGCAACAAGATGCGCAATAATCTTCTCTCGTTTGATATGGTCTTTTTTCTTAAACTCCTGAGAGAGTTGCGCGAAATCTTGCGGATTTCCTGCACCGTAAATACAAGAGATAGAAGCAACAACAATTACGTCATCTCGTGAAAGTAGAGAGGTCATGGTTTTAAGACGTAATTTTTCGATTTCTTCATTGACTGTGGATTCTTTTTCGATGTAGGTGTCTGTTGTAGGAAGGTAACTTTCTGGTTGATAATAGTCATAATACGAAATGAAATACTCTACTCTGTTTTCGGGAAACAGTTCTTTAAATTCAGCATAGAGTTGCGCAGCAAGGGTTTTGTTGTGAGCAAGAACAAGAGTCTTTTTACCAAGGCGTTGGATTACATTAGCCATGACAAAGGTTTTTCCACTGCCAGTGATGCCAAGTAAAGTTTGACGGATGGTTTTTTTATCTGGTTGTTTTTGATTCTGTTTTTGAAATTCTTGGGTGAGTTTTTCAATAGCTTCGGGTTGACCTCCTGCTGGGGGAAAACGTGAAACGAGTTTAAATGTCATGGGGCGTTTGGGTGTTGTTGTTTTATAGTCTTTTTGGTAGTAATTTAAATCTGCTTATTCCACTCATGTGTTCATGAGTGGTTTAGTAAGCTAATCCACATCGACTGGAATAAGCAGGGTCTGAACGTAGGGACCGAGGCGAAGCCGAGCATGCCTCTGGTCTATTGACCAGAGGTGTCACGGAGTGATTGACTGAATCTTATTTCAAAAACATTTTATAAATGATATTTTAAAAAGGATTAGTTTTTGATAATTTCTAATTCTTTGTTAAGCATGTCAATGAACAATTTTGTTTTGTAGAGTTCAACAATGTCTTGTGTTGGTGTTTTGATAATCATGCTACTGTGGGTTTCACTATATCGATCAACATTTTTTTTCTCAAAGAGGATGGTATTGTTTAACAACATGCTGTGGTGAGCAACCAGTTTATGCTGTTTGGTGGCGTGGGTTAAGAGGAAGCGCGCGGAGTTGAGAAATTTATAGAATGTGTCACCAGGTAATCCGTACATCAAATCAATTTTGTAGGTGAGTTTATGTGAGGTGTTGAGTAGTGTAAGGGCGGTTGCAACTTTACCAATATGGGTTGGGCGATTGATTTCTTTGAGTACGATGGGGTCAGTTGATTGTAGTCCAAGTTCAATATCAATTTTAAATGAATATTTTTCAAGCTGCTGGACTGTTGCTTGGTCAATGAGCTCAGGACGCATTTCACAATGAAGTTTGAGGTTGCGGGGATGTAATTTTATTTGCGCTTCGAGTATATCAAGGATCGCAAACATGCGTTCTTTATTGCTGTTGAAATTAGCATCAAGCATAGTCAGATTTTCAAAAGTGTAGTTTGTGAAAAGTTGAGGGAGGTGTCGTTGGAGATATTCTATTGAAAAGTAACGTAAAGTTGGTTTAGCGTAATGACAGAAATGGCAATCAAAGAGACAGCCTCGTGCGGTTTCAAGGCGTACGACTGCGTATTCTTTGGTTTGCGGTGTGGTGTAAGGAAAGGGAATTTCATCAAGATTTTTAATCTCTTGTGTGGGGTTTTCTTTTCGTTGGTTGTTATCAAGATACGTTACGTTATGGACTTGGTTTTTAGGAATAAGGTTTTTCCAATAATCAATACATTCTTTGAACGCAATTTCTCCTTCTTCTTTGATAATAAACTCCACATCGTTTGTAAGTAGTGTTTCACTTACTTCGACGCCACCTAAAATAATTTTCATTTGCGGATGAAGTCGTTTGATGGAACGGACAAAATCACGGATCATCTCTCCACTCCAAATGTAACAACTAAATGCGATAACATCTGGTTTTTCAAGCGCAAGATAGGCTAGTGCTTGAATTTCGAGATTCTTATTGGTTTCGTAGGTGACACGGTTACCAAATGTAAACTCTTTGATTTGAATATCAATATCGGGGTGGTGTTTTTTAGCATAGTCCCGCAGGTAATGAAGACCTAAAGGGAAGACGTCTTGTTGTACACTAAAAGCGAGCAGGAGTATTTTCATGTTGTGTCTGGTTTTTGATTACGTTTTCTTTTTGAGGATGTTGCTGTGTTCTTTCTGGATTGAGAAAGGTTAATGCGTCGTTGTATTTTTGGGTATTCGTGAGGGGATTTGGTGTGAATTCTTTTCCTTTGAATGGACAGTGTTTGATGAAAAGGCAATCAGCACATGCGGCTGGTTTAGGTGGGATCTGTGTATTGTTTTGATCGAAGAACTCATAGCAGTGTTCAGGGGGGATTGCGCAGAATGGCGCGCCACTAAAGAGAGGATATTTGGACATGAGTAAAAATTGAGAGTATATTTTGGTGTAGTGGATGAGGTCGTGTTGATGTTGCATTTCGATGACTATGCGGTGGGCTTGCTCGCAGGTTTCTAACAAGGCAGGGTTGCTTTGGATTAGTTGAATGGGTATGAATACTTCTAGAAGTCTTTTTTTGAGTGCAAGTGATTTGAGTAAGAGGGTGATAGTGTCGGGATTTGAAACATGGATACGTATGTAGGTAACAAATGGGGGAATTATTGATTTGTTGGTTTCAAGAAACTGTTGAGATGCTACTATGCCTCGTAAGGGGTGAGGATGTTTTTCAAGTATTGATAGGGCTGATGTAAAATCTGATTCTTCTGTTGTGTGAATAATTAATGGGAGTGAACTATCTGCTATTGTTACTTGATTTACTTGCATTACTTGTTTTCGTAGCATTTTTGAATTTTTTAACAATTAATTTGTTAAAATGTCTATTTTTAAGCCCTCTATAAAGAAATTGCGGTGTTTTTATGAAATGTCAGGATTTTGATGGGTTCATAATAACAATTAAAAAGACATAGTTTTTTTCTTAGGGTTATGAGCAATACCTTTTCATCTTTTTCATGGGAACTGGTTGGACGTTCATTGCTCTGGTTTTTGATTTTTGCCACGTTTGGTTTATTTGTTGTATTCTTGTATTATTTGCTTCCGTTTGCGGTTCAACTTCCGTTCTATACTGTGCTTGGTCTTATTGCAGGTTGGTTAGCTGCTGATTTTGTCACAGGGATGATTCATTGGTTTGGTGATACGTGGGGTAAGCCTAGTTGGCCTATTCTAGGGAAATATTTTATTGAGGATTTTCGCATTCACCATATCCATCCGCAGAAAATTTGTGAACATGATTTTGTCTACATGTGTGCGTCGAGTTTTTTCTTTGCTCCTTATGTGATTATTGGGGGAATTTACGTTCTTGTTACTGGGGGTGCGTTAGGTGTATTTTTGGGTACAACGATTGCGAGTATGGCATTATGGGGGGCTTTGACTAATTTGTTTCATAAATGGGCTCATGATGATGCTGTGCGTGTCGCGCCATTGGTTCGGTGGTTACAGCAAAAACGGGTCATTTTATCTCCACAACATCATCAAATACATCATACGTATCCACATCTGACTCATTATGCGATTACACATGGATGGGTTAATGTGTTCTTAGGAAAAATTCGTTTCTTTAGGGCGTTAGAATGGGTTATTTGTAAAATATTTAGAACTAAACCTCGTCAAAATTAGATTATTTTAATTAGCATTGCGCTACTGCCACAATAAAAGAACATTCTGGAAATATTGAAATTGGAGACTTTGCGAATTTTGCGCAGTTGTTTTCGTGCTTTGACCATACGTGGACTGCATTTTACTTCATAGATATCATAATAGTTTCCTTTTCTGGCAAGAATATCAATTTCACCGATTAATCGTTGTTTGCGTTTATGGGTTTGGTAGAGAGGAACATGTGTAAGAATAGAATCATAGTCAGACTCAAGGTATTCTTTGAGTTTACTAACGTAGTGGTCGTGTTTGATAATTTGGGCATCACCAGTATGTCCATCACTCAAGACAGTTTTGAAAAGGAGTTGGAAAATATAAAGATGTGTTGTCACTGGGGAGAAAAAGTCCGGTTATTCTTTCTGCATTTATGTTTCTTAATCTAAATGCATCCTAATTCATCTAAACCACTGTCAAATCCGTTTTGTGGATGCCTTTGTTGAATTTCTAAAAGCTGGTGGTTAATGCCAAAATCTGTCATAATTTCTCTGATAGTTTGCTCTGAGCAGCTATTTGCGAGTACGGAAAAAATAGTTTGGTGTTCCTGTGTGCTGCCATCCCATTCTAATACTTGGTTAAATAAATCAACTATGGCTTCTTCTCCACAATCTTGTTCAATTCTATAATAAAAACAAAATCCTGCGTCGTAATGATTATGTTGGTATCCTCGTCCTTCTAAAATATTTTGATAGATCAATTGCTCTTCTGTGGCTTCTTGATTGCGTTCCTGACGATTAAGACGATCTCTTCCACAAAGAGTTTGCGCATTTTGTTCAACACTTTGGTGATCTGGTTGACCTTTGCCGATAAAATAAGGCATAAACTGAGCCATACCCTCATGCATACTATCAGAACCTATTGCCGGATAGGGGAATTCAGCCATGAGGTCATAAGGTCCTTGCAATACAGTGTTTGAGAATAATAAATGGGTTAACTCGTGGGGAATTGTAAATCCGGCATAATATAATGGACAATTTCCATTTTCAACACTAAAATCATATTCTGGTCCAAGTACAGGTTTATCAAATTCGTGTGGAACAGATACTCTTTCATAATCTGATGACCAAGCATTTCCAGGGGGAGTTAGAGGAATTACTCTCCAATGGGGGGCAAATGGTGTAACGGTATTGAGATTTTCAAATCTTTGCTGCATTTTTTCATAGCAGTTAGTGAAGCCTTGAGCAAATTGCGTTGCTCGAGCTTGTTGTTCTTCTCCTCGATAGCGAACTTCAAACAATCCATTTTCTATGTTGGGATTGGTCTCATAAAACGAACAAGCAAGACGAGCTTTGTTTCCTCTAACCACTTCAGAGCATCTTTGATAAGCGGCTTCATTGATATATCTTCTAAGAGTAACACTATGGTCATTGACTTCTCCTATTTCTATAAAGCTGTCAACAAATTCAATATAATTATAATCCTCCATATTGAGCCACATCTCTCTTCCACTGCTCATTAATTTGCAGGCATTATTATTGTTTCTTCCCCAAACAGAAACACGCACAAATGGGTCTCTTTCATCAATAGGATTGTCACTAATTTGTTCGATACGTAGATTCATTTGTGAAGAGATGGGAATTTTTTCTCCCACGCGCAGCGTATAATCACGATACTCTTGGCATTTGCCTGTGTTTTGTTCACATCCAAGGGTGCAGGCTTGATCTAAGATTGTGATATATTGTGATTGTGTGGGGCTGCATTCGCGCCTATAGGAATCATCATTCTTACAGGTATACAATGAAAAATCTCGAGACCATTTTGGGTTATTTTTTACAAGACTGAGTTTATTTTCTTCTTTTATACATCTTAAAGGAACTGTTTGTGTTGCAACTGCTTTTTGCACTTTTGTCATTTTTTTAATGTTGGAAATTTCAGTGTCTTTTAATTTAGCAACAGCAATTTCTTGTAACTTTGCATTTCCTGTAAGGGCGGATTCTTCATCTGGCATCATTACAAGATCTAATTCTTCATCAGAAAGGGAATCAATATCTTGCGTGATTGTGTTGCTGGTACAACTTACAAGAAGCGATATTATTATCGTAACAAAAATTAAAGAAATCTCTCTTTTGTTCATATGTATTGAGATCTATTATTCATATCCTTTTATACTTTATGTTAATGGTTGCAGATACCTTTGCTGTTGTTGAAAAGATAGAAAAAGCGCCAGCGCCCGGACTTTCACACTATTTTGTAGTATTTGAACCGGGAATCCGTAAGGATTAGTTCTCCAGTACCTTCTAACCAAATAAAGGGGTAAGCTTCGCGTATCCCCTCGAATTTTGGTCAAGCTTTTGCGAACGCAAAAGGTTGTTCGAGACTAACGCAGTACCGGGTTGTGCCACGCTGGCGTGAGAAGATTGTTTTTATGATTTTTTATAAAAGTTCTCTAAATTAAAGAAAATCCTGAAAAGTGGCTATCCTAAATGGTGGGGATTTACGCAAGAAAACTGAAGACTATCAGTTTTCTGCGCAGAAATGAGATATTCTTCGCATTTCTTGCGCCACTTTTCCGAGACGGATTTTCTAAAACAGGAAAATGCAGTTTTCCGTTCAGAAATAGAGTAGTTTCTCTATTTCTTGAATCAGATATAGCGAAATCTCCTGCTCATTCAACAGCATTCATCTCCAAGGATGCACGCGGTAAGAAAACTATCTTACCGGTGCGCCGGAAAAGTCGTTGCTTTTCCGTGCGAATCCAAGAGATTTCTGCTTATCTGATTTAAAGTTGCTTCTCCATCTTCAGGTGTGGCACAGTGGGATAACGGGAAGGTTGCGCTTCTCCTACGACTTTATATCCACATTTTTCATAAAAAAGTATAGCATTATTTCGCGCATTTAGAAAAATAAGTTTTATCTTTTTATTGATTGCTATTTTTTCAAGTTCTTGCATAATTATGGTTCCAATTCTTTTACCACGAGCATGTTCTTCTACTGCAATGTATTTTATCTGTCCTTTTGTTGTTGAAATGATGTCGAGTCGTCCAACTCCCACCAGATTATTTTTTTCATATATTGCTACATGGCTTGCGTTGTGTTCTTGGTCATCACGTTCACTTCCTTTAGGATGTCCCCAAGGTTCGCGTAATATTCTATATCGTAGATCAAAATAGTCTTCCCACTCTTGTGGTGTTTGTGGTTGTCTGATTTCTATCATATTGTAAGAACATACGGCTGCCGGGACATTCGGTAAACTGAGTGTGTTTACAATCGAACCCGGACCACAAGCTGTTTCTGAACAGTATCTTTTATTGTTAATGGGCTTGAACGAAGTGAAACCCATAGATGTCAACGGGATACCGTTGTTGGGAAGCTCGGATCATACCACTAGACTACAGCCGTATCACAAAGAATAATTTTACAACTTCTATTTAAGATTTGAGTGTTTCACTGATTTGCGGTATTGTTCACACGCTACACCAAAAGCATATCCTATGCCTATAAAACCTATTACTGGGGGAATGGCCAGTGGGTTGAAATATGTTCCTGTAATGGCCTGTGCAAGACGGTCAATTTGAGTACTAATGTCTGGGTTTTGATCTAGACTATACTGTTTGTCAATAATGGGTAAGAGAAAATAACTTATAATAACGGGTGTGATGGCTCCTACAGTGGTTGCGAGTCGACGAGGTGTGTCAACATTAAGTGTTAGTAAATCTCCCAGATCAGTGTGGAATGCTTTTTTATAACTTTCCGGAGTGAGTGATCTTGCTAAAGATGCTGTTTGTTGATTGATGCTTTCTCTTATTTTGAGGATATTCATTTTTTAGTATAAAAATTAAAGATACTTTGCTACCAAGCAACCTAACCCAGCTATTGAGGCAAGTGTTGCGAGGGTAATTAAGTCCGCATAAGGGTGTGGTTGGGCATTTCTGTTCTGTGTGTTTTCTTCTCGTTCACGTTGTTGCGCAGCTTTATGGTACCTTTCTAATTCTGTTATTATTCTTTGGTATGCTGGCTTTTCTATAGTTGCCAAAGTTGGTTCGTAGCTTCTTGTTTGTCGAATTAACTCAACAAGACCTTCAGCACTGCGTTGCGCAACTTCTGGATACACAAATTTAGAAAAAGTATGAAATGTATCTGGGGGTATGGGTGCTGTCGACCAATTGAAGTTATCCATGTACTACTAAAAAGTGGTGTTATTTTTAAAAATTAAGATAAAAAAAAAGAATAATTACTTATCGTTTTTTTGAAGCTGATGGACTTTTATCCATACTGCATGCTTCCATACAACATTTGCCCGTTGGAATGACAAGCATCAAAAATCCGCCTAGGACCAGAAGAACTGCGGTAAACTTAACCCATCCATCAATTCCTAACCACTGTGGCCAGAGAAATGCATTAATGAGAATTAAAGCACCTACGATTAACTTTGTGATACCACAACATTTTTTACACATTTCCATCAAAATCACCTCTACTTTCTACTGGAATAATAAAAAAAGAGTATAAAAACGTATCTATTACCCTACTTCTTTTGTAAATGAGTAAACTAAGAGAAAAGAAATATTAAAGAAAAAATCTATTCTTCGTTTTCGCTGGATCCTTCACGCCTAATTACTTTAACAGCATCCATTTTAACGGTAATAGGGATTGGAACAGCAGATTCAAGAAGTTCAACAACAATTTCTTCTTTTTGCTTGTTAACACGCATAACTTTTGCGTTTTCGCGCTTGAATGGTCCAGAGATGATTTCAACAATATCACTTTTGTGAATATTCATCTCAACTTTAACTTGTTCAAGCATATGTTCGATTTCTTGATACGGAATTTCAGCAGGTAATAATCCTCGAGCATATGGGACGCCTTGAAGCATTGCTTCTGCGTCTTCTCGAGATGTAACTTCAATAAAGATATAGCCACGCATTCCGTGTGGACGAATAATTGCAAGAACACTTTTAGGTGTTTTTTTGAGTTTTGAAATAAGATAATCAACAACTTGATCCTCTCTATTTGCGGCGGTGCGTAAACCGAAAATGTGTGTTTCCATAGTATTTTACCCTAGAACAGGAGTTGCTTGAGAATATGAAGGACGAAGCCGATCAAGCCAATAATGGCGATCCCAAGACCTGTTACTTTTACAAGACTAATGTACTCAGTACGATTAGGCTTTTTTGTAATGTGAATAACTCTTAAGGTCTCTTTTATAAATCTTTGCACGCGATTTGGACGTACTTCTTGCTGCTCTTCCATGGGGAGAAAACAGTGGAGGTATTTATAAAAGTTTGCACAACTCGCAGAATTGTGGGTCAGAAGCTATATCTTTTTAAGATAAAGTAGATTGTCCATAAATCTTTAATCTTATCAAAAGCCAATCTTTGTTCGTTGGGTTAATTGCTGATACATGGCTTGGGCTTGCGGACTGGTTTCTTGGAGATGGCGAAATATGGCGTTGAGAGTTTCTTCTATGGTTGAGGCGCTGCGCGCGAATTTGTCTATTTTAGCTTGATGGGTTTTTTGTTGAGCTAATTCGTCTGCAGTGATGGGATAAAAATGCTGGACTTGTGGTAACAAAACTCGTATTTTACGTTCCATTAAATAAGAATAGGTTTGTATTTTTTCCATAACACTATCTACTTTGTTTCTTCCTAGTGAGGGGTGTGAGAATAATTCTTCTAATTGTCTATAATGAAGATTATACTCTTCTTCTAATTTTTCTAGTTCTTCTACTTCTCTTTTAAGAATTTGAAGCAATTTGTGCAAATGTTTCACTGTTTGTATTTCTGTATCTAATTCTTCTAGTAGTTCTTCTTCTTTCGCTTCTGATTCTCTCACTAGTTCCATTAGAAAATGAGCTTGCTCTTGAGGTGATGCTGGAGTACTATGTCGCAATGTTGGTTCAGAGGGCATGTTCTTATTAATCTGGAGAGACTTAAAAAAGTATGGGTAAGACATTTAAATGATTTTAGTTATGCCATATTATGGATTCCTTTCTCCAGCTCAAAACTTCCTTCCTGAATTGTCAACGCTGTCCTGCTCTCTGTCAAAATCGTACTCAAGTGGTTTTTGGGTCCGGCAATCCTGCGGCGCAAGTGCTCTTTGTCGGTGAAGCTCCTGGTGCAACCGAGGATACAAAAGGGATTCCGTTCTGTGGGATGTCAGGCAAAATTTTAGAAGAATTGTTGGCTACGATTGGGTTGACGCGAGATGACATTTTCATTACTAATACTATTCTGTGTCGTCCTCCAGATAATCGTAATCCTGAAAAACAAGAAGTAGAAAATTGTCGAGATCGACTTGATGCATTGATTGCGATCATGAAACCAACGGTGATTGTGACGATAGGTAATTTTGCGACAAATCGAATTTTAGGTAAGACGGGCGTTACGACGATTCATGGTACAGTTTTTCCTCTTTCTTTGCATGAGCAGGAAGTGTCAGTAGTACCCGTGATTCACCCAGCGAATTATTTGTATAGTGGACGTAATCCAGAGCTGTTTGCGCAAATGAAAGCCGATTTTGCGGTGATTAGTTCGTTGATTACACAGCGGCGCAAGCAGAAGAAGTTAGGGGAGTTTTGAGGAAGTCTTTTCTAAAGCAAAATATTTTTAAACACGGGTTGAATAAGGGGTTTTATGTCGGAATTACAGAATCAACTTTGCCCATTTTGTGAAGAGAAAAAGGTTACTCTTCGTGAAGAAGAAGTAGAAATTCCTTTCTTTGGCAGAGTTTTTGTCTTTTCTATGGAATGTGCTGGCTGTGGTGCGCGTAATAGTGATGTTGAGCCTGCCGAGAAGAAAGAACCATGTCGTTATACCTTTGAAGTTAATTCTGAAGATGATCTTAATGTACGCGTTGTTAAATCGGGTGAAGCAACGGTTAAAATTCCACGTATCATCACCATGGAACCTGGTCCTGCGGCAAACGGGTATGTCACAAATATTGAAGGTTTATTAGAAAAAGTCAAAGATATTATTCAGTCTTCTGTTGAGAATGAAGAAGATGAGGATGTTAAGACAAAAGCGAAAAATTTGATTAAGAAAGTGAATAAAGCTCTTGTAGGTCGTGAGCCATTAAAGATTATTATTGAAGACCCAACGGGGCATAGCGCAATTATTTCTGACAAAGCACAGAAGAATAAATTGTAGGTTGTGGGAAATTGTCATGATTCCGGATAACAAGAAGTTAGTTGCTGTTCTTAATGAAAAAATAGAAGTTGGAAAGGTTATGAATGCGTTAGCTCACATGTCTTTGGGTTTTGGGGGAATGGTTGGTCAAGAAGTATTATTTCTTAAGAATTACAAAGATGCAGATAATGGTGATCATGCATACATTTCTGGACGTCCATATATCATTCTACAAGCGAGAAATTCCAATCAACTACGTACTTTACGTCAAGCAGCATTGCAACATAAAATTCAATTTGTTGATTTTACTAGCACCATGACGGAGGGTACATATGAAGATCAAATTAAGCGATCTAGCGAAACCAAAGAAGCTGATTTAGATTATTGGGGCATTGTTTTGTTTGGTGAGAAGGAATTGGTATCCGAATTAACAAAAAAATTCTCGCTGTGGAAGTAGTTAGACTATTTTAAGAGTGTTTCGTGCCAGGTGCGGCAGTCTCTCCAGTTCATTTTCTCTAACTTGTCTTGCCATGGTAAAGATGCCATTGGTCTGTTTGCTCCGTCAACAACGAGTGGAGAATAGATTTCACAAATTCGTGCATAGGTAGTTGCGTGTGTCCCTATGTTAAAGCTGAGTCTTTTAAAACGAAAGAAGGTGCCTGTAGTTGCAAAGATCTCTTGTAGTGATCCTTGGGAACAATACAAAAATTCTTCTTCAACGTGTCGTTCAAAAGGAATTCCTGCTTCTTGGAATGTCTTGCCTAAGGGAGCTCCTGCTCTTATTTGTTTATCAACAGAGAGGTAAATTTCTGCAACTGGATTCAAAAATTCTACGGCATTATACGCAATAATTGCACCTTTTTTCTCACGAGCGATCTGTCGCGAAACTCTATGGTTTGTTGTTTGATAAAGTACCTCTAGTGAAAGCGATCCGAAGTGAAGCTCCAAATGTTCCTGGGCAGTGTGCATTTTTCCATTTTTTGAGAATTTCTTTTATATTTGTTTTGGACAAATCTCAGAATATCTATTTCTTCTTCTCTTCTCGATCTCGGGCGAAAGCTTGTCCTAAATCAATTACATACTTTCCTTCTTCAAGTTTGATGATTAATGGGTCGTTTTTGAAGAGATGGACTAAATCCAGCTCGTACTTACCTGGTTTAAGAATGCGAATTGCTTCAATGTCGAGGATAACGGGACGATCAAGATCTTCCATCTTAACATTAAGAATCTCAGTGACATCTTCTTCAATGTCTTTTTTCTCTTCTACAGAAAGATTGTTAATAATTTTTTTACCTTCTTCAAGGTGTTGTTTTTTAATAAAGAAGAAAAGACGAGCGCCACATTTACATCCTGCTAGAATTTCTTTCGAGCCATCTTCATAGAGGGCATTACAACGCACGCATTGATGTGGCATTATTGTTTCCTATTTCTTTAATCGTGGGCGAAAACTCTTTTCGCTGATTTCTTTGGTGAATAATTCTATTTTATCAGGATTTTGTTCAATTTTTTTAACAAGATGAGCAGGACCAATGATGGTAATTCCTTGTCGATCACCTAACAGCATATTGGCAAATGCACCTTTCATTTTTTGAAAGAATGGCACTTTGTCGGCATCAGGATATAATATACTTAACTCAATTCCTTTAAACTTGCTGTTAATACCTTCCATAGTAATTTCAATAAGGTCGGCTTCTTCTTCACGACGTAGACGACCTTCCATAATCACTATCTTATCTTCTTTGACAATATGGAGCAACTTGTTAACGCGTTTTGTCGATGATAATCTTTCTATTTCACGATACGGAACAAACTGAAATGTAACCATGCTATCCTCTTTTCATCTCTTTTTTTATGTTTCTAGGAGTTTAATTTAATTTTTAAATGTATTGTTCAAGCTCTATTTTAGAGAGATGAACTGGTTGTTCTTTATTTTACCAGCGTAAATAATTGCTCGTAAAATTCTTCCATGCCTTTGCCGTACTTTGCGCTAATTCCAACTACTTCATATTGGGGAAAAGCTGTTTTGACAACATCAGGGCTGGCTTTTTTTAAGTCTACTTTATTCACTGCAACAAGAACAGGGATATTTCGCGCTTGTAAGTTGCCCATGATTGTAATATTTACTTGTGAGTAAGGGTCGATAGTTCCATCAAGGACTACAACGACGGCGTCCATGTTATCGAGCCATTTAATTGCATCAATAACTCCTTTGGTTGCTTCTTTAGCCCGTTTCTTTGCATCTTCTTTTTTGATGCCTTTTTTAAGAAAATCTTCATAATCAATTTTTGTTGCAATTCCTGGAGTATCCACTAAAGAGAACGTAATCTCTTTGCCTTTTTTATTCTTGATACTTACTTGTTCTTTGATCTTAATTTCGCGTGTTTCGTGCGCAATATGGGATACTGATGAGAACATCTCTTCTCCTAACCAATCTTGACAAACGCGATTTGCTAAAGTAGACTTACCTCCGTTTGGTGGACCATATAAACCTAGTTTAACGTGTCCTTTTTTCGCGAACGGATTAAATTTAAGTTTTTTGAATAGAGAACGAAAAAAATCTTTCACTATTAGCACCCCTCTTGGTAACGGTTTTAGGTTGGTTGGGCTTATTAAAGTTTTTGGTGGTTGACTATGCAAAACATTCCTTTATGTGGTTCTGTTGTAATTTGGGGGTATATTTGAGTTTTGTGTTTTCTTTGTTGTGGAATAATTTATAAACAATTTTCCCCTTCTTCTTGCTATGAGTCCGTGGCTACTGTTGTTTTTGATTATCATTGGTAATCTGTGTTTGTACTGGATATTTTTTGGTAAAAAGAGATTTGAAAGCAAGTTTATTGATCCGTTTGATACACGTATCGAACATGTTGAACAAAAAATAGGTGATGAGAATGGCAGACAGAACACTAGTCGTTGATCACCTGAAATTTAGTTATGAGGGTCTTTTTAATGCAGAGGAGCTGTATGCAGTCATTTCTACGTTCTTTTTTGAGAAAGGATGGGATTGGAATGAAAAAATAAATCAGGAACAAGTTACGCCTAATGGAAAGCAGATTCGGCTGGTGTTTACTCCGTGGAAGAGTTCTACTGATTATTATAAACTCAAAGTTGAGATTCATTTACAGATGTTAGATGTACGTGATGTCGAAATTGAACAAAATGGAAAAAATCTTCAAGTTCAACATGGACAGATTCGCATGCTTATTGATGGATTTATTATGAGTGATAGAGCTGGGAAATGGACGGGTTCACCGTTTTATTGGTTTGTGGGTTTTATGATAGAAAAATATTTTTTTAATCGCCATGTTGCGAAATTAGAAGCATGGATTAAAAGTGATATTGATGATCTGTACACGAAAATTAAAAATTATTTAAATGTGTTTAAGTACACATATCGTACGTAGGTGAATAATGGAACCGTATTTTGAGAAAAATCTCATCGTTAATAATCGCACGTTACTCTATAAAGGTATTTTTCGATCTGATGAAGTTTTCCATACCATTAATGAGGCGTTAGATCATCGTCATTATGAAAAACGGGAGAAGAGAACTGAAGAACTGGTTACAGATACTGGACGACGAACGCATATTGAATTGCGCCCTTACAAAGATATTGTGCATTATGGTCGAGTTCAGATTAATATTAAAGTGACATTTGATAATGTTACGGAGACGGTTGATGTTGTTGATGGTCTTAAACGAAAGTTCTCTAATGGGGATGTGACAATTGTGTTTGATGGGTGGGTGCTCACAGAGTATGAACATCGGTGGACATTAAAACCCACCATCTACTTTTTGAAGGGAATGATCAATAAGTATGTGTATACGTTTCCGCTTGAAGCGAGTTTTGCTGATATTGTAGGGGGCGATGTAGGGTATGTGTATGCGCAGATTCGTAAATTGCTTGATTCGTATAAAACTCAAGTAGGCAAAAAACCATCTGCTCAAGAGGATCAGATGTCTGCTGTGCGTGAGGAGATGGAGAGAGAGATTGGAAGAAGGGTGGGAGATTCTGAATTTGATGACTAAGAAGTATCTAAGTCTATTTTACAAAGTTGGTGGGGTGTACGGTAAAGAGGGGCTGCCAAGAGAATTTGATTCTACTGTAGGTTGTGGCGGAAGAAGAGATCTGGTATCAGGGTTTTCTCCTTGTGATTGGAACAATCTTCGTAATTCTTCTTGTTGTTGAGTTCGGTGCTGTTGTTGTTCGATTTCAACTTGATAACGTGGTGTTACGTTATATTGTGAAGGGTCAATATTCTCAGCTGCGAGATCAATAGGGCGGAGTTTATTATTCACTTCTACAAAGTATTGGTCTCCTCCAGTAACAAGCCGAGCTCCTTGTTCTACTAATCCTTTCATAGTTACTGGTTCGTATTGCATCGAAGATCTTTGGCTTTCGGGAATATATAGAGGTCCCTCTTTGGTGAGGATATAATCTCCTAGATTATTACGAAATACGCTTGCTCTGTTTTGTGAAATCTTTTCTTGTATTGCTGGAATTTCTCGTTCTGGTACATAAATTGGCTGTGGCGAAGAATGAGGTTCAGTTACCATTCCTGTAAGATTTCTCAATTCTGCGTCAGGCATTTTATGTTCATGGAAATTATTATTTGCAATATAAAATCCACTTGCCAGAAGATCATCTTTTGAAAGTAATCCTTGTTGCCAGCCTTTTGCCCACAGATTTACAAACGTGCTTCGATCGACTTCTGGATCAAGTCCTGCTTTTCGTTGTACGCTTTGTGGAGCATATACTTTATCAACCATTTCTGCGAATTGACTAGGTTCAATATTTTTGATAAGCGGTTGAATGTGTTTTCCCCACATGGTATTTCCTACTTCTTTCTCTAGCTCTTTTGCACTATGGCCGTTGATATCTCCCACCGTTTTGCCGCGCATGGGGACATGTTGTCGAAGTGTGTCTAATGTTACTCCTAAAACTGCTTGAACGGCGATGGATTTGAAATAATCTCGTTCAATTGCATCAGTATAAATAGCATCGTAATCAATTTTAAGAAGTTTGGAAGCCCATATTGCTAAGTTATCGCGAACTTTTTGGAGAGCAATTGTTTCATCTCTGCCGGTCAAACGATGTCCTGCATCCATCTGTGTCAGATGCTCATGATACATGGTATCAAATGCGGTTTTAACTGCATGGCGAGCATCTTCAACATATTCACCGATGACTGCGATACTCTGACGAAGCGCAAGATCAGTTTCAAATGCACTAAGATGAGTATAATCTGTAACTAAGCCTCGATCACGTAGGCGACTATTAGGATCAAATTCCATATGTTCTTTGAAAAGTTGAAGATTTGCCCGTTTAGAAACAATTTCTCCTACATGGTGGGTATCAACTTTTTTGTTCACTCGATCAATGTGATGTGTTGCATAAAATTCTACTTTCATAATTCCGGCAATACCATTCCACACTCGATATTCATCAATTTCAAGTATTTGGTGGGAGGTAGTATCTCTACGAGCAAAACAAAAAGTTCCGTGGGTGCCATCATTATGTTCCAGAGCAAGAACCCCCGGTGCAAAACATTCAACTTCTAATGTTTTTCCTGATTTTTTATCTTCAAGTGTTTCCCAGGTATAACTAAATCCGCCGTGGTGATGGCCATGGACTAGATTCCCAATAGCCGGCAGTCCTAATTCATGACGTTTAAAGAGAGCATCCTGAAGTTGAAGTGAAAATTGATCAGTGTGTTGACCTGGCTTTGGGAATGGTACGTGAGTTACAATTTCATCGATTGTGTTTTCTGCATCCGTTACACCTTGGGGTTGAACTAGATATGGAATAACATCTTGCATGTGATGAATTCCTTCGTCTGCATGGTCGGAGAAAAATCCTTCATTAAAACCAACATGTCCTATGGGCGGAGTACCCCCGCCGGGTGCCCAGAGGCGTCGAATGCCCTGTTCTTCTGTCATTCCAGCAGGTCGAAAATGGTCTGCAAAAACGTCTGTGATACTTTCCTCTGTATCCCAATTTCCTGCAATAGTGATAGCAGTCGGATCAATCTGGCGAATGTGCTGGTATGCAGCACGTTGGCTGTGTTCAACAACACCACGAATCGCGGTTGCTGGTTGGAGAATTGCCTCTAATTGCTGTGAGGTATATTCTCCGTTTTGGATAGCCGTTTTGAGTGGATTATCCTGGATGGAACGTAATTGCTGGCGTAATTGGGCTCCTCGTCTTGCGGTTTCTCTGCTGTATTGTGAAGCCATGTGGTATGTCAAATCTCCTAACAAAATTCGTTCTGAAACTCCTCGCTGTTGAGCAATAGCTACCGCTGCTTCAAGACCAAGATAATTACTGTGCATATCACCAACATAGAGAGTTTCTTCTATCACAAGAAGATAAAAAAAGAAATACTATTTATAAATTTTGTGGCAGTTTTTACTACCCAATAGGGACACTAATCTAATGGTGGGCTCCGTGGTCGTCACCATGTCCGGCTTTTTTCCTAGTCTTTGATTCGCGAGCTTCCACTTTTTCACCAACAATCTGTTCCAAATCAGAATCATCTAGGTGCCCTTCTTTTTCATGATATCTATGAAGGAGTGCTTTTGCTTCATCAACATCTAACCCTGCTTTAAGACGGTCTTTAACACCCAATTTTTCCGTAATTGTGGTAATATCCTCTACACTAACATGTTCTGTTGATTTAGCTTGACGTTGCTGTGTCATATAACGAGTTAATTGTGGTACAACATTTTGTCCATAAAAATCTACTGTAAACCCTGCTTTTGTTCGATGTACGGCACTCTTAATTTGTGCTTCGTTATATCCATAAATTGTTTGCAGAAAACCATCCAAAAATACATCATCTTTTGCAGTAGGATGTTGTTCAATGACTTTAGCTTTATAAAACTCTGTCATCTCTTTTACAAATGCTTCTCTTACTTCTTTTGCACTTTGATGTCCATCGCCCTGTGCAAGCCAATCATAATGGATTGTTTTCCCTTTGTCTTTAGATAGGACTTTTTTTGCAGCGTGAAGATATGATTCAGTATGGTGTAGTTGTGCTCCCGCAAGAATTGGTGTAATTTTCTGATAATTTTCACCTGCTTTGGCTACTGGGTCATATGCATGTCCATGCCCACCATGGTCGTCATGTCCTCCGTGTCCTGCTCCATGTCCACCGTGTCCGCCGCCGCTCATAGTAATCTACCTCAGTATAATTTTTAGTAATGGTATAGCTAGAATGATTTTATTCTAACCTCTTTTTGATTGAATATCCTTATCGACGTATTTAAAGATTTTGTTTCTTAAGAAGTAGGGTAATTTGTTGAAAAGAGATTTAGGGGTGGTGTTCGAATTGTCTTATTGCTTCTGCTTCGAAATATTTGGCGAGAGTATCAATGACATCATCGATTTTCCAACGCTTTGCTAATATTACTGCTTCTGCAAAACCGCTGGGTTGATAGGCAGCATTTAGGATTCTCTTGGCGTAATCAAAGGCAGTAGGTGGGTCTATTTCTTGATGATGAACTCCTCTAAAATAATGTTGTACATAATTTGTAAGGTGAACTTCCAGTTGAGCTGCATTATCAATTTTTGAAGGTACGACCCACGTTTCTCTTCTCCATTGTTCTCTATTTTCGCGATGGGGTACTATTACTAAATCCACAAGATCTTCACTAGCCATAATTAGTCACTAATAAATGGTATTTTTAAAGATATTCGCTGTTTTTGCAATACTCTGGTTCCTGACTCAAATGTCTCACCAGCAACAGAAACTATTATAAGTATATAGAGAATAACTTTTCTGATATAATAATCATTTCTCACTGGAGGAAACACACATGACTGCTAAAAAGAAAGAAGTACCAAAAACGCTGAAAGCAAAATCAATTACTCCTGTGGTTCCACCACAACCTCAACAACCTTTGGATCCTTTAGCTCAAGCAACGGGGGGGAATGTTCCTCTTGCTCCGCAAATTCCTCCAGAACTTGCTGAAAAACTTAAAGTTATCAAAGACAAATTAGATCTTTTTAAAAGCCGGCTTTTAGAAAAGTTTGGTGAATATATTGTGGGCATTGCGCTGCTGCCTCCGGAAAAAGCGCCTCAACATCATCCAACCGCTTCTGGTCAAGCTCCTCTTGAACAGGTACAACCTATGCCTGCAGGACAAAGTGCACCTGTACAACAGCCATTTGATGAGAACAAAATTTCTCTTTTAGTTGTGGTGGACGATACTACATCGACCAAAATGACTAAAGATGAGTTGTATGCAAAATTCTCCTCATTAGTCAAGAAAACAGCAGAAGAAATTGATACTAATATTGTCCCCCAAAGTATGCTTTTAACCGATCTATGGCTTAACTGTTATGATGCAAAATATGATGTGAACAAACTTATTTCGATGAGTGCCCCAATTCATGATAATGGTATGCTTGCAGCAATTAAAATTGCGGAAATTCATAAGAGCATGGTTATCAAGAAGTTTGAAAAATATATCATGAGTTATGTTCTTGCTGGTTCTATTACCCAAGGTCGCGCAACAGCATCATCTGACATCGACGTGTGGATTGTGATTGATGATACTGATGTCAAGAAAATGACACGTGTTGAACTTAAAGACAAACTGCGTGCTATTATTATTGGGATGGGTGTTGAAGCAGGTGAGATTACTGGTATCAAAAATAAACTCAATATTCAAGTCTATATCCTTACTGACTTTTGGGAATCACTTAAAGAAGCAAACCCTATCATCTTCACGTTGTTGCGTGATGGTGTACCATTCTATGATCGTGGTATTTTCATGCCTTGGAAACAACTCTTGCGCATGGGACGTATCAAACCGAGCCGTGAGGCAATTGATTTGTTCATGAGTACTGGTGAACAAAGTATTAGCCGAATTAAATTGCGACTTAAAGACATGGGGATGGAAGATACATTTTATGCCATTTTGACTCCTTCACAAGCAGCACTCATGTTGTATGGCTTGCCTCCTCCAACACCGCGTGAAACTCCTGATGTAATGGAAGAGATTTTTGTCAAGAAAGAGAAATTGCTTGAACCTGAGTACGTTAAAATCTTACGTCGTAATGTCGAGTTACGAAAATCCATTGAACATGGTGACAAAAAAGAATTGACTGGCACAGAGCTCGATGAGTATGTTAATGATGCAGAGAAATTCCTCAAGCGGATTCGCGAATTGTTTACGGCTATTGAAGGGATGCATGATGAACGTAGTATTACGATGATCTATGATGAGATTATTACTATCATTCGTGACGTGCTTAAACTAGAAGGTGTGGAACGCGCTGCTGATAATGATATTTTACGTATTTTTGAAAAAGAACTCATCACTACTGGTAAAGTTCCTGCACGCTACTTACGTGATCTCCAAGAGATTGCGGAAGCCAAAGAGCATTATGAGAAGAAAAAACTCACCAAGGCTGATATTGAGAAAGCTCGCAAAGGCAGTGGTGGACTTATCCGTTTCTTGGTTGAATATATGCAGCGCAAGCGCGGTCGTGAGTTAGAGAGAGCTAAGATTCGAATTAAACACGGCGAGAAATTTGGCGAAGTGATCATGCTTGACAAAGTTGCCTTCGTTATCTTTGACGTAGATGCCAAAGATCAGCGTATTGAAAAAGCAGCCATTCATGCAGATGGCAGTTTAGGAACGCTTGCTGAGAGTTCATTAGAAGAGCTCGAGAAACATCTTGCCTCTGCAACATTTGCCCAACGTACATTCATTAAAGAACCTATCTTTGAAGACTTGCGAAGAGTGTTTGGCAAAGATGTGCAGATACTGATGGGGTAAGGATTTGTTTGCTTTCTTTATTTTTTTAAGCTTCTAACCTGTCCCTAATGCTTTCTCCCAGTCTGGTTCATTTTTACTAATCTCAATGAATACTGGTTTTGAAGGAGGAAGATTGTTCTGGGGTGGACGCTGTGGGGGAAGGGCCGAACCATCGTCGTTAGGTGAACCAAAATCACGTACAGTTCCTGCTTTGGGTTGTGAAACAGACAGATCTTGTGTTGTAAACGTCTTCGCCTCAATCGCAAGAATCTCTTTTCCTGTAATTGGCTTTCGCGGTTGTGCAACTTCTTTGATTGCTTCATTAAATACGCTTCCCCAACCTAACTGACCGCGGTTTGTTTCAGTTATGATGGTTGGTAAATTAGTTGCTCCTTGTTGTTGGAGATATCCATACAATCTTTCTTTAAAATCGTAGCTATAGCAAGAATCGATGATGATATTTACCCTTTCAAGTTCACCTCTTTGCATAAGGGTATCTCCTAGTTCTACATAACTAATTGCTTCCGGACGATGGAGGTCATCTGAATTTTGTACGCCTGCCTGTCCTGAAGATAGCCACTGATGATCTGGTCCACCATGGTTGTTGAAATGGATGGTCGTGATCGGTGATTTATCACCACTCTCTCTCACGAGATCAAGAAAACGCCGTTTAATCTCTCTTGTTTTATCTAGATCTTGGTCTCCTTTTAAACTTTGGTCTGCAACTTGAGCGGTACCTGAATCTCTTGCTAATATAACCATCTCACTATTTGAAAACATTTCTTCCTCATGAGTTATGGGGATATAGTAGGTATGTTCCCCAATAATTTCTCTATTGCTAAACGTTTCGCGTTCATTAATAATCTCTGATGTTACACGCGCAATTCTGTCGGTTACTTCCCCAGTTGTATCTCCCTGTTGATTTATCCTTCTAATGGTCGTAAGCGCAATGGAATATTTTGTGGCGAAATCATGACCCTGTGTTTGTGCTTGGAACTGAGGATCAAAATAGACAATTCCAAACTCGTCTGGATTAAATCCAAGATCTTCTCGTATTGGCATTCGTTGCAGTGTTTTTTGTAATAGTTGTGGATCGTTCTCTACTAGTGTTAGAATTGATCGAAACGCAGCACCATTAGCTCCATTAGGGGGGCCATCTTGACTCATCGTCGCACGAAATATGGGGTCATTATAATTAACATTTTCAATGAATAGTCTAATTGTCTGTTCGCCCCCTCGTTTTATGTTTTCTAGGTATTTCACTAAACCGGAAGGGTTGTATTCATTCAGTTTTAAGTTTTGTAACATAATTTTCTGAACTTCAGGGTCATGAACTTGGTTAATATAATCTAATGGACTTCTTCTCCTCCACTCTTGACCTTTTTCAAGTTCTCCTTGTTTTGCAAAAACCTCCTTTACGAGCTTCTGCTTTTGCTCTTGGCTTGCATATGATGAATCTATTTCTAGTATTAATCTCTCGATTTGCCGAGGTAATATTTCTTTTTCACTATCAATTATCGCTGCCATGAGGTCGGGAGAATCTTTGGCAAGTGTAATTTTTAATTCTAGATTAGGTTGGTGATCCAAAATTGCTTTTTTTCTTTCGATTGTCTGTGCTTTGTCAAGCAATAATTTATATTGTTCATTGGTTAGATAATCTTCACCGATTTTACTTTCTATGAGCAGATCAACTTCTTCAGTTTGTCCCATCTGTTCATATTCTTGTATTGCATTTGCAAAATCTACTATTTTTCCATTGATTGTTGTTTTTGGTTCTCCGGTCTTTAGTATCCAAGGGGTTAATTTTTCATCCCAATCGCCATTTACATCTTGGTTTCGAAAGATGTGTCCTATGTTTGTGTGTAATCCAGTAGGGTTTCCTGCAAGGAGTGGTCCTTGAGCTGATTGAAATGTTAATTGGATAGGCTCATTATCATCTTTAACTATGTTTAATGTGATTCTACTTTCTTTTTCCTTTGCAGCTTGGAGAGCCAAACGATATGATTCTCTGTTTTTAATTTCATCAAATAGGGGGGAATCATCTAGTATACGATAATCCCCTCCAGAATCTTCAGCGACATCACTGACAAATAAATCCCCATTAGAATCAGTGTAATATTTTCGTTCCTTATCTTTTTGAAAAATCTGCCCATTTCGATCGATGAAAATGCTATCTCCGTTCTTTTGCTTGACTTCTACATATTTTCTTCCTTGCTGAAATTCTTTGGCGTGTTGCTGGACTAATTTTTGATCAGCCACCAAGATGTGGGGACCAAGGAAGAATGGTTTATAATCTTCTAAAGTTCCTTTGATTTCCTGATTTGAATCTCTACCTATGCTTCTAACTTCGGGGATAATTATCCTTTTATATATCCCATCTTTTACTTCAACATCAATTTTGTTTCCCTCTTTAACGATAATTTTGAGAGAATCCGTCGAATCTTCAATCCAATTTCCTGATTTTAGACAATTCTCATAAATACAATAACTGGTTGGTTGGCTTACACTAAAACGTACATCTCTATCATTTTCTAAGAGCGAGTTACCTTCCAGTACCATATTACTAAATCTATCAATGGAAAATACACCACGGCGTAATGTCAAAACTTCAGGTAGACTAATTTCAGACTCTGTGTCTTTATTTCTACCTTGATCATTTCCTAAATTATAAAGCTCTATGGGCTGCTCTCCTTGTTGTATAAAACGTATTCCTGAACAGGGCGTAAATGCACACACATTGTTAAAAAGTACGACTCTATTTCCTCCAGTTAATACAGCATTTGTAGATTGACTATTCATTGTATAATGTATACTCCCTTTTTCAACGACAAAATTAGAATTATCCATGATTACCGATCCAGTAATCCATGCACTTTCACTTGTTTTTGAAATAAAGTAGAAAAGTCCGCCTTCCTTTAGAATTGTAATTGCCGATCCTCCATTCTGCTCAATAGTTTTAATTGAGTCTAACGTAAAACTACTGCTAGCTGTCCTTATCAGGCCGGTCGTTTTATCAAACGAGCTAATATCACCATTAATCTCATTAAAATGCGCACCTTTTGTTTCAACATAACTCCTAAACGCGTTTTTATCAGCATTAATGTATTTTACGTCTTGTTCTATAACTGCTTCATAGGCCTCTGGATGTTGTGCAATTGATTCTGGATGATCAATGATATATTTTAAATAAGCAACTGGATCATTACGGGCAGTTGTTATTGGATCTTGAATAAATGCGTTTTCAAATTCTTTGTTTTCTTGAGGACAGCTATTTGTTTCTACACAATTCTGTGGTGCTGTGTCTGCATTAATAGTAGGAACTAGTAATGCCAACAATATAATCAGTACAAAAACTTCGCTTACTCTATTGTAAGTAGTAGCCATGTACTATCCTCCCAATAAGTATCATATGCAGTAATTTTAATGAGATGTGTACCTCTTTGTTCAATTATTGGGGTAAATTCAATCTTTCCTTGGTCTGAAATTGGTACAAATAATGAATCGGAAATGTACTGTAATGGTTGTTCATGTTCTTCCTCTGTTTCAATTTGATATGAGAATGGTTTTCCAATAATTGCTTTTTGAGCAGAGATATCTTCTAAATGTATTGGTATTCCTAATTGTTTAACCTCAAGTTTAAGAGTTTCAGATTCTTTATTTCCTTCACTATTCATAATTTCAAGAACAATATCATGTTTACCGATCATATCTTTAGTCGGAATAAAATCAAGTATCCCCTCTGTAGTTATATCAATAAGATCGCTTAGATCTCTAAACTCCAATTCTTCACTATATAAGTTTAGATTGTAATGACATCTATCGCCTACATAACAAGTAATGTTGGGAAGGGGTATATCGATGGTAGTCTTTTGTTTTAAGAAATCCCAATTATATTTGTGAATAAATCTGAATTGGAGAGGAACCAATGTTTTCCTATCTGAAAAATCTTCAAAAGAGAACGTGAGTAACGTTGTGTCTTGACTAAGATAATATATACGAAATGGTACATTTTGTTCCATACTTACCTGCGATATAAATCCTATGGGTATCATGTTTAATGTCTTTTGTTGTTCTTCACCAATTTTAGAGATGAACTCATAAATCCGTTCAAAGTTTAATTGTTTAATGTGGACAAATGTGGTGAGTTTGGTTGTATCTTCACCTTGTCTGATTGTAATCGGATAGTCAAGATCAAATTCACTTACTTTTCCTAGTAGTACGGTTAATTTCATATCTGAATCTTCAATTTCGTATCCCATTTTTCTAAATACGGAGAAATCATCAATGCAACCTTGCATAAATTCTTTCGTTGCTTGTTCTACTTCTATTTCAATTTGTTCTTTAGAGGGTATAATTAATTTTTCATTGATAAGATAATAAGGGACATAGGTTCGCCCCACTAGAAAACGTACTTCAGGGACAGTATTATATCCCCCTTGTAATGCAACTTTAATAATAGCATCGTGTGCACTCTGAGAAAGGCAATTGTCCACGAAACTAACGATAAAGTCTGAATCTAAATGGGTATTTTTGTTTTCTAAAGTGCTTGTTGATTCTTGAGTAATGATAAAATACACCAATCCTATGCTCATCAAAGCAATAATACCTACTACGAGAAAAATGGTTATTTGACCTTGTTTAGTCATGGTTAAATCATTATTTTTTGATTTATAATGGTTTTGTAGTGAGTAGGTAGATCTGTGCAAAATTTGATAGGAAAAAGAAATAAATGTTATTAAAATTAGATTTAAAGCTAATTTTATCCTCCATTTTACTTTCAAACCTATAATTTATCTCTATAAAGCTCCAAAAGCTTCCCTAAAGCTTTAAAGCAAGAATCTGTAAAAGTATGTTTAAAAAGAAGTTGATCCATCAAAACATCAGCACAAACGATCATGAGGTCAATCATAACTGGTTGATTTCACAAAAAGGATGATAATCCTTGGTGGAGGTGTGCATATGAAATTAAAAAACAAAATTGTAGCATTGCTTGCAGTACTTGTCTTTTGTTTAAGCATTGTACCTGTGGCATTTGCAGATGAAGGGAGTAATAGTGATTCGGATGATGATAGTGATGATAGTGATGATGGTCTAGTAGATGTTGAAGTGGAAGTAGAAAGTGAGACTGAAATTGAAACAGAAGATGATTCTGATGAAGCAGATGTGCGATCTGAGAGTAAAGTCAAAACTCGTATCCGTGCTGAACGTGAAGATCGTGTTGAACGCCGTGAAGAACGACGTGAACGTGTCGAAGAACGTATTGAAACTCGTGTAGAAGTTATTGAAGATCGTTATATGCATGCGCGTCAACGCTTGTTGGATGCAAAAGCTCGTGTTCTTGAACATCGTAAAGATCTTTCTGAAATCCGAGAACAAGTTGCTAACTGTCGCGAAGATAAAGATGACTGTCGTGAACTTAAAGGAGAATTACGCCAAGGGGTTGTGGTTCACTTGGATAATTCATTGGAAATGTTAGAGAACTCTGTGCTTAAATTAGAAGCTCGTCTCGAGGCATCCAATATGACGGCTGAAGAAAAAGCAGAAGCTCAAGCTGATCTTGCTGAACTTAAAGCAAAAATAAGTTCAATGCAGGCACAGTTTAGTAATCAGACTAATGCAACGGCACAAGAAGTTCGTGAATCTATCAAAGAAGCTAAAAAATTGTGGATTGATGTGCATAACTCTCAAAAATCATGGATTGGTGAATTAATGAGCTCTAAACTTGATGGACTTGTAGAGAAGCATACCACGCTTGCAGCTCGTATGGATGCACATATTGATGCTCTTGATGAGAAGAGTGTTGATACTACTGCATTAGTTGAAATCAAAGCAAAATTTGATGCCAACACCGATAAACTTGAAGCAGATTACGCTGCTGCTAAAGCTCTTTGGGAACAAGGAGAAACAGCACGCAAAGAATGGAAAGATTCCATGAAAGTTGTTAAAGAAGATCTTAAAGCTAGTAAAGAGCTTTTGCGTGAATTTGTTCATAAGTACAAAGAGTTAAATAAAGCATCAAACACTACTGTAGCAGCTGATGCAAATGTCACGGCTAATACCACTGCAGCAGCAAACTAGAGGTGATTGAAGATGAAAAAAATCCTTGCCCTTGTTGCAGTGTTGAGTATAGCTTTATTGGTGTTTGGTTGTAGTCAGGCTTCAACTCCCACAACAAAAGAAGTAAACCAAGCTCCAATTACTGAAAGTGAATCGGAAGAATTCGAAAGTATTGATGACTTTGATGATATGGAAAAAGATATCGTTGCTCTTGAAGAAGATCCCGGCTTTGAGGAATTGGAAAATTTGAGTTTTGAATAGGTTTGCTTTTTTTATTTTCTTTTTCTGTTTTAATTTTCTTTTCTTTTTGGTATGAAGTTTTTTGAAGAAGTGATCATTTTTTGCTCGTATGGGTCAGTCCTCACTTTTGAAAGATCAACTTCGTACACTTGCACTTGATGTAGGTTTCAATTTGGTTGGTTTTACTGATTCGTCTATTGAGTCTGAGATTAAAGATGCGTACGATACTTGGCTGTTGAATAAACAGCATGCGTCGATGGATTATATGAAGCGTACACAAGAGATGCGAAAAGATTCCTCCCTTCTTTTGCCAGGTGTGCAGAGTATTATTGTTGTGGCACTCTCTTATGTGCCGATGGCTCAACCCGTATGTTCTCTTGCCCATGAACATGATGGAGAAGGATGCGTGGCGTTGTACGCACGGAGTCGAGATTACCATCATGTGTTTAAAGGGATGATGAAGAAGTTTGATGAGCAAGCGCAACAGATGTTTGAACAGAATGGTATTAGAGATGCGCAACTTCTTGCTGCGTGTGATACTAAACCAGTGTTCGAGAAATACTTTGCCTATAAAGCAGGACTAGGTTTTATTGGTCGTAATTCTTTGTTGATTACCAAAGAGTTTGGTTCATATGTGATGTTGGGGTGTTTTCTTACAACTGTTCCTATTGAACCAGATGTTCCTTTTGAGGGGACGTGTGGTAATTGCACTCGCTGTTTAGATGCCTGTCCGACCAAAGCACTTGTTGGACCTCGCACACTTGATTCGTCAAAATGTATTGCCTATTGGACGATTGAACATCGTGGAGAATTTCCAGTGCAAGCACCACCTCTCTTTGGCAACATGTTTGGCTGCGATATTTGTCAGGTGGTGTGTCCGTATAATAAGAAAGCGTTGGGGCAGGATGTTAGTCCGTTGCGAGTCCGAAGGGTAGATGATGTTTTGAATGTGGGTGAGATGTTGTCGTTATCTGAACAAGAATTTCGTTTGCGGTATTCTGGAACGCCATTGATGCGGGCAGGGTATAGTGGAATGCAGAGGAATGCGAAGAAGTTGAATAGGAAAATTAATTAGATATTCAAATGTCGTGTTGGTTTCATAACCATCGATGGATCTTTCTTCCAACCGTCATTGATATCAACATATAATTCTAATTCATTACCGTCTGGGTCGAGAACGTAGAGGCTGTGGGTCACCCAATGATCAGCGGTGCCAACGATCGTTACATTTTTTTCTTTAAGATTTTGAATCGCTTCTTTGAGTTCTTGATCCGTATCGCCGATTTTAAAACCGATGTGGTACAAACCTGGTTGTGTGCTTTTGTGCACTGCTTTGCCGCCGACCTCGATCAAAAGTAATTCATGATGCGTTCTGCCACCGGAGAATGCTGCCATACCTGGTTGTCGAGCAATTTGGTTAAAACCGAGAATGTCTTTGTAGAAATTTCCTACTTTGTCTATATCTGTGACATAAAGTACAACGTGGCCTAGTTCTTTAATTTGCATGAGAAGAAGATACTTGTACGATTATTAATAATTATCGTTGAAATTTTGATTCTGTTACTCTTAATTTCTCCATCTACCATTAAGTTCTTCAACTAGAGTATCTAAGTAATCCCAGCCTTCTTGGGTAAGACCACAGTCTGCTTGTGGGTTAACACGTTGATAATTCCGACAAGGTTCGCCATTTGCTTGAAAACGAGGTTCATTTTTCGTTTGAGCAAAGATTGAACCTTCAGCCGTGCACTCTTCTACTGTGGACTCTCTGGTTTCATTACCTTTGGTTTTACTAATTATGTGGTCGATACAAGGTTGAGCTGCAAGACTTGGGTCATAAATCACCAAAGTTGAAACCTGTGGTCCATCGCTATGAACTGCCCAGACTTTTTGAACTTCTCCGTTTCCGGCATGAATTCCCCACGTGATAGTTGTATGGGGGTCGAAAGTCGCATTGTTGGTTTGTGGTGAAGGTCGTGTCCCATAAATTTCTCTTTCTCTGAAGTTATATTCTTGTGTATCTCTAAGCCCTGTTTCAATAGGATTTTGATTTGCTCTCATCTGTTCTTCTTTGAGTTGAGGGGTCATTCTTGCTAATTTTACATGAAATAATTCTAGTTGTTCTATTAATCTTTGAGTTTCAATGACTTCTTGATATGCATCCCTTATCCTCTCAACATCAAGTGTTCCTTGTTTCCAAACTGTTTCTAATTTGAAATGCCTATCGCTAGGGGTATCAATATGGCTAAATTCAGTTCGAGTAGTTTGATATGGTTCCAAAATTGTAGAATATTCCCCCCATTGCCATGCGGCTTGTTCTCTATATCGTTCTGCTTTTGTTTTGAAGAGTTGAAATGTAGGGGTTTGTCGATCAATTTCCTTCCATGTATCCTCAAAGTTTCTCGCAAGGTCGTAATTTGCTTTAAGTGTGCCACCAAGCCAATTAATATATTCATAGTACTGTCCACTTTCATTACCTAATGCTCTCGTACATTCTTCTTCGCCATTGCCATAAATTGTTCCATCATATGTCCCTGCAGTGCCGGCATGAAATGTATCATAACTGGTAAATATCTGTGTAATGCACTCTAATTCTACTGTGCTAGGTGGAGAATCTACTTTAAATGAATAATGTTGGTTCTGTGAGTTCTGCGCTCCGCCACATGCTGCCAATGCTGTTGCTATTAAAGCTGAATAAAATTCTTGTTTCATCGATACATCTCCTCTGGTGTTATTGGTGGTTGAGGAATTGTAGGTACCGGAAGAAGCATTGGTAATTCGACAGTATCAGGTCCAAAATAAGACTCAACTTCTTCTCTAAGATCAATACTACGTGCGTGCGTGAGTTGGATAATCTTAGTTTGTCGTGCATCTGCAACCATTTTTTTAAGATCTTGGTCGCCTGCTTGCGCATCAAGAAGATTCCAGGCATAGTCAAAGCAATTAGCAAGAGTGATACCTGTTGATTTGTCTGTGTCTGCTTTTTTGATATAGGCATCAAGTGTCTGTTTTACTGTTACGAGTTGTTCTCGTGTTGGTTCTTGTGTTCCTACACTTGCAATGAATGAGGAGTAGACTCTATTTACCTCTTTGAGGTCTTCACGCATTTGACTTAGGCGATCTTGCGCTTCTGTTATTTTAGTTTGATATACTTGGAATTCAATAGCAGGAGCATGATCTCGTACAACACGTTTTGTTTTTTCTGATGAAAGATAATCTGAAAGATCTTGCAGAAATATATGGTATCCATGCAATGCGGTTGCGTTGCTATAAGAACTCAGGACAGTTTTTACATGTGGTTCGAGCTGTTGTTCTTCTTTACTTACGTGACATTTTTCGCCAAAGAGATCTTGTCGGGAGATATAATTTTCTCCTGCTTTAACGCTGTCTTGTAGGCGTTGAACAAGGCATGGAGTTTTGGGTAGTTCTGATTTTGACACTGCTGGCATGAAGCCTTTACTGTAATCAAATGCGGCTTTTGGTTTGGCGTCTTCAGGGAGTGTTTGCTGTTGCGGTGTGCTACAAGCGCTAAGTGATAGTCCAAGGATTATTGATGTGATTGATTGGTTCATGCTTTTTCTCCGGTTTATTCCATCCATCTCTCTATCTCTTTAACAGGATCAGTGCACAGATTTACTATTACCTGCTCAAGAGGATCAATTTGAGGTGGTGTAACTCCATTTTGTGAAGCCATAGTGTCTTCAATAGTAGAATAATCAACATTTGGCTTTTGGCCCGGAAGTGTTCCACAATGTGCATTAACATTAACTCTTGGTAGGTATACCTGTTGAGGGGGGCATTTGCTCTCTTGACCTTGTAGACAATATGAAAATTGTAACGTTTCACTCATTGATCTTTCTTTTTCTAAAAGATAAATAATATCGCCCCCAAATGCAATGCTGCAACCAGGGAACTTCTTCTCAAAATTCTGATGCAAATCAAGTTCCCATCGTCCATTTTGAACCCGTTCTAATTCAATGCTGGTATCATATGGGTCAGAGGGGTTTAGATAGCGACCTACTTTTTTTAAGTTTTCATTGTGTTTTCTAACCCAGGCAGAATGTTCTCTAAAAACACCTTTAAGATCCTGAGCTTCGATCATTTCAATTAATTCTTCTCGTACTGCTTGTTCAAGCTGCATCATGCTTTCTTTCTGGCGAGGCGAATCTGACCTATAATCAGGATGAGCTTTGTATCCAAGACGTAATTCTACTTTTTCAATGTAAACTGGTGATAACTCGGGAGAGTTGCAACTTACTGCTCCTACTAATGCTAAAGTGTACGCTAATTTCATTGTGTATTATTTCCTCTTTGATTTACTGTTTCAATACGTGTTTTTTCATCACGCATCATTTTTTCCATCTCCTGTGTGTCGTGAATGTATTGTCCCATATACAAAATAATATTCTCTCCAGAGGGGAGTGTTTTTACTTCACGTGCAGCCGTTTCAACATTATCTAATAGAGATCCTAACATTTCCCAATTGGGGAAAAAATTATTTCGTTCTTCTTGGTAGGCTTCTCTAAAAGAAGTATTAGCAGAAATGAAACGCTGAATTCCTTGTTCAAATTGTGGAAGCATTTCATCGACTGATCTTTCATTGGCTCTAATCATCCTGAAATAATTTTCACTAAAATAGATACAAGGTTGAGCTCGAGGAGTACATTGGGCTGGTTCATACTGGTTATAAAAATCGATGAAGTGAGTCCGCTGCGTTTCAAATTTAGTTTTTAGATCTTCAATACCCTGCTGAGTTCTATGGTCTCCCCTCCTTCCATGTAATAATTCTTCTACCTGTAATGCTGTAGATGAAATAAATGGCTCTACCTCTTGATATTTCCAGATAAAATTTTGAGTAGAGTCATTAACTTCACTAGGGCACTTAGAATGATCGACCAACTGGTACCCTTGTTCTAGACGCGGTCCATTATCTATTGAGTTAAGACAGTCTTGTACTTGTGTGCCACCACAAGCTGTAAGAGTGGTAAGTGTTAATGCATATGATAATTGTTTCATTGTTTACCTGTCCGAGCTTTATATTTCACAATCTCTTCTAAAATAATAGCTTTAGTACATTTTTCAGCTTCGCCTACACTTACTTTGCCATTGCCGTCTCCGAATTTTCCATCCGCTTTTCGCGCAATAGTTTGAAGAGCAGCAGGATAGGGGCTAACACCCCAATAGGCATCAAATTCCACTAATTGTGTTGTAGACTTACCTGGATTATAGAGTTCCACAAAAATTCTCCCGCGATCAGGCTTCCAGATATCATCTCCTATGCCCACTTCTCTTCCAGGAATGTAGAACTCTCCCGGTATTTCTCTAGACTTGTATCCATTTGTTCCATCTGGCAATCTAAATTTAATTGTGTCCATTTTTTGAAGAAGTGGTGTTTCTCGCACATCTTTTATGCGTGCTTCTTTTCCAACAATCTTTGCTGCAAGAGTAAGTAATTTTGTAGTGTAGAGATTATCATTACCAGGTTCTCGAATTTGTTCCATATCTTTATAGGGATTGAACAATAATTCCTCTGGAAAAAGAGCCTGGTATGGTCTTTGAAAATCTTGTCGAATTGGAGCATTACAAGCAGTTAATGCCACTAGCGTCGTTGCGGTCAATGTGTAGAGGGTTTGTTTCATTTTTTCTCTCCCGGATTATATTCCAAATTCAAATAGAGCTTGACATTCGATCCAAAAGTAGTTAACCTTCCGCATTGCACCTGTGCTCGATGAATTGTAAATTCAAGACCTTGCGCGGTTAATTCTTGACTAAGTTGCGTGCGAAGATCAAATCCGAGTGATTCCATCGGTGTTGTTGTCCAACGGCGATTACCTGGTAATTTTTCGCTTAGTTTTTCTGAGCAGTAGTCAATTAAATCATCTTCAATCTTTGTTGTTGCTTGGAGTACCTTTTTCCAGGAATGTGTAACATAATCTGGGCAGGGAACCTCATTGTCAGCTCTACTATCATATGTATTAAACTCATTTCTTGCTAGAACTTCTTTGTAAAAAAAAATGAAGGGAGAGGCACCTACTGCTAGACTTGCAGCTAACATAGTTAAGACTCCTGCATTTTTAAGAGTTTCAATTTTGGTTTGGTCCATGGTGTTTTAACCTAATTTTCGTCTAGCTCGCGATAATGCTGCTCTTGCTTTTTGAGTAGCATGCTCAAATGATCTCGCTTGGTAGGCTTTACTCATTTCGTGGAAGAAGGTATGTTCTATTGATCCTGTCTCGAATTGTGTTTCTCGTCGTTTATATTGTTCACTAAGATCTAAATAAGTCTGTCTCAAGAATGGATCTTCTTTGGGTCCAGAATGCTCAAGATAGTTTCTTATTGGTGGAGTGACTAAATCTGCGTGTTGCTGGACTAGCTGGTCTAATCCCTGTCGATATATTTGGAGGGCATATTTTGGTAGCGGGTTCATGTTTTTTACCTAGTATTTCATCTACCTCGACCACTTCTCCATTCAAACCTCTGGTTTGTAATTATATTCTTCTTATATTATTAATATAAATAATATTAAAATACAAAAATTTAAATAGAATCATGCTCCCACGTCCACTATGCGCAGAAAACTCATCAAACAAGGTGCGGGTGGCTACACCGTTTCGCTTCCTATCAAATGGGTACGAGCGCACAATCTCGAACCAGGTCAGGAGATTGATGTTATAGAAGAAGAGAATGCACTTAAAATTGTCTCAACGACCTCTCTGCCATCTACTAAAACAACAACTCTTTCTGTTCAAAAAGCATCATTTAATGTTTATCGCTCACTCATTGGTGGGTTGTATCGTGCAGGGTATGATGAGATTAAAGTTAACTTCAAAGATTCATCTATACTATCTGATTTACAAAAAACTGTAGATCTCTTGCCAGGATATGAACTTCTTCATGTTGGGAGAGATAGCTGTGTAGTAAAAAATACTACTCTTAACCAAACTGTTGATTTACATGCTCATTTTCTCAAAATTGTTCATTCTATTAATACGATGTTTGAGATTATTCAACAAGACCTTATTTCAAGAACTTTTAATTCTGAACAACAGCTCTTCTTATTACGAGGTAATGTTCTGAAAAATCGAGATTTGATTATCCGAACGATCGCGCAGCAGCGTCTGACAGACGAACATCATTTACCTTATTATACTCTAGTTAATTACAGTTGGATGATGGCACGATCCTGTTATTATCTTTATGGGCATCTCAAAAAGTCTAAACCTTCCTTTGTATCTCTGCTTAAAGAAACCCATCTGTATTTTCGAGCTGTTTTTGCAACACCAACAAGTGTAGATAATTATAAAGTGCGAGAAGGGTACGACTGTGTCTTTTCTAAACTTAATCAACAGCTCAGTTTGAAAGTCTCTTCTCTACCGGTGGCTTATTTACTCCCCCTTTTAATGGCAATCGAATCCTGCAATTCTACTCTGCTTCTTCTGGGAGAAAATAGTCACTAGTTAGTGATAACTTTTATAAATTGAGCTCCATTTTTAGGCTTTATGAACGGGTTAGCAATACTTGTAGGTTTTTTGGATGCTGTTACAGTAGTTAATGCTATAGGTTCATATTATTTTACTAATCGCGATGTAAAACGAAGAATGACTTCGATACTCGATCTTCTTAGTGTTCGTGATCAAGCACATCCAGCTCCGGGATTTCTTAATTCAAGCGAACGTTTTGTTTCAGAACCCTGTGGTACTATTTCTCGTTATGGTGGTTATGTTCTTACTTCTAATATTCACTTACCAGATGATAGTAGTTTCACATTAATCCAAAAGAATGTACCCTCTCGCTTTGCTCATACATTACGTGGAGCTGCTGCACAAAAATATATTCGTTCTCATTTAGATGATCAACGAGTTCCACTCCTGGTAGATGTAAGTACAGAATTGGGGGCAATTTCTGAAGGAAGAATGAATCAAATACTTCTCACAAATGTAGAAAATGGAGAACAACGTAATACTTTGATTCGTGAGACTCTTGACACACTCATTGAGATCTCTGTTAAAGAGAAATCACGTAAAGAAGTTAGTAATCTTGGTAACCCTCACTTCACATTTGCAGATTATGTTGATGTTGTCGCTCATGAATTTTGTGCGCCTCCTCGATCTCGTGGAAAAACTGAATTAGGAGAATTACTCACTCATCGTTATAATCAAGCAGCCATGCGTTACTATGATCTTGCTCGAGATGAACGACCCCGATTATCACGTTCACAGTATTTGGCTCTCCCTGCTCGATTTAGGGAGGTATCGTTTGATCAATTTGATGCTATTTTTCAAGAGCATTGGTCAGGTCGTCTTGGGTCTGCATTCAAGGTTGCCTATGATCTAGAGGTACGTTCAAAGCTTAAACATGATGAATTTGTCCATGGCGATTTACATCCATATAATGTGTTGGTACCAACCGGTACAAAATCTAAACTTGGTATCAACACTGGTGATGCCAATATCACGTTGATTGATTGGGACAGAGCAGGTTATGGTGATCTTTTTGCCGAATTAACATCTTTTATCCAATATAGTTCATTAGATGAATCTTCACGAGCCGAAAATGAACAATATCTTGATGAAAAGCTACATTCTCAAGGAATCATCGTTTCTGATGAACGTCGAGGAGCAGCACAAAAAGAACATACCATATACTCATTGTATAAAATCACGTTCATGATTGAATATCTTTCTTCTCAGCATGAAGTGGAACCTGGTCTTGTGAACAATTTGAAGCAGGTCGCACAAAATCTTTATTCACGTTCATTAGAAGTAGTTGAAAGTGAGGGGCTACGTAATGCGATTAAAGATCGTTTTGGAGTATTCGTAGACTACGTTGAATCAACAAATACTAGTTATCAAGAAAATATGGATTCTCGAGTTTGGTCATTAATTATGCAATCATTAAAACCAGTCGATGAAACAGAATTATCACGAATCAAAAGAGATGTTGATGAAAAGATATTTCGTCGCTATGCTCGTACTCAAGCATTAGAAAGTGGTTTTCGAATGTTAGGGTATAGTCTTGCTGTTACACATGGTATGATGGGGATGATGGCAGATGAGTATCATCTTGACTCCACACCATTTTATGCAACTGCAGTTATGGCTCTCGTAAGTGGATTTGCTGTAGGTGGTGGTGTTCGAAAGTATCTTCACAAGCTAGAACGTGATTAATTCATTCTTTACTATCTTTGTTGAAAAAGATTAGGGGCACGCCTGTGGGTCGAATCACTCTGATTACAATGGTTGATTCCTTCATGCCTCTCGGATCTGCGACCCTGCGAACATGAAACATACATGTTAAGGCTGCTTGCTTCCGCATCTGACCTGATTCCAAGGATGCCCATCCCACAGGACAGATCGTCGTCGAAAACATCAAGGACCACTACAACCAGACTGACCCTTCTTTGGGCTTCGGCTCTCTCTGAAGCGTGTAGAGAGTAACAGGAGAACGCTAACCTCCCAGCCTAGCTATCCCTCATGGTAGAAAAAAGGAAGAATAGTTATAAAGTTTTGTCTTACGATTCTTACGAGAGAATATTTCTTGCGGAGGATATATTTTTCCAAGGTTCGGCGGTATTCTGATCGTCTTCATCTTGATTTTGCATGAATTCGCGCATTGTTTCTAATGCAGCTTTTAATAGATAAAGATAAGAATTATCGGTAAATCCATTAAACTCTTCTGTAGGGATTGTTATCGCAGCATGTATGATCCTTTGCATTTCTTGACGTGGCGTTTCTGTTATTTCATGCGCAAAAATATTTCTTTTGACAGTCTCATCAAGACTTACTTCTCTTCCTGTCTGATGATACGGGCCAATTCTTACGCTCCATTTAGTCCCATGTCCTTCCTGTTTGACATTTGGTTGTTCAAAAAGAGCTAGACAATTTTCTGCTGTACTAAAATATCTTCTATTATTTGGATTAAGAAACGCTTTAGTATATACAACCCCATATGCAAATTCTAGAAATTTTGTTTCAAGATCGTTGTCGTGAGCAGGTGAAATACTTTCTAACAATGCGAGTAATGCGCGATCTTTGCGTATTAATCCATACCGAATACTTGGTTCTGCTTGTCCTATTGCTCGTGATAAAGGATCATTTTTATCTGGTTGTGGTCCAGGGTAGAAAAATAAACTGGCTACGCGATATGCGCTTTCTTGCATTAAATCTACTACTTGGTCGAATGTTGGCTTATTAGATCTCGTGAGACAGAGTATGCCTGTAAGATTACTCTCTGCGCTGCGCACATACACTCCATTGGTATGTCGAGTGTAGTCTGGAATTTGAAGTACCATGTTTTTTTATTTAAAGATGATTTTGGATATAAATCTTCTGAAAGAACTATTTAAAAGTGACAAATTTGTTTTTGTTAAGTCTGGTCTTTAAAAAAACGGGTATTACAAGTTGGGCGGGCGGCTATTTGATTAGATTTTGGCATTCTTATCTCTTTACTCCTATTTAGTCTATTTAGGTGGTTATTATATAATATACATATACCCCAAAACGCTATGAAAGACGTTCAAGAAATACTCAAAGCTGAGAAACAAGCTGAACTTGTTCTCGCAAAATCCCATAAAGATGCTGAAAAGATTCTCATTAAAGCACGTCAGGATGCATTGGATCTACTCGCGACCGAAAAGGAAAAAGTTGACCAACAAGCTGAAGCTGATGTAGCCGCAAAAAACAAAGAATTGGATCGAAAATATGAGGCTATTCTTGAGGATGGCGCTAAACGTTTACGTAAAATTGAAACAAATGCAGGTAAGAAATCTGTAAAAGTTGTGAAAAATCTTATTGATGCTGTGGTAGGAGAATAAGGAGATTAGTATTATGAAACCAGAGCAAATGTTGAAGTGTCGGATTGTTGCAGCAAAGACTCAACTCTCTGCTGTTATTAATGCTCTTTATGATTTAGAATTATATCATATTACTCCTCATGTAAAAGGAGACTCCAATTTAGATATTGGTACGCCCCAGCATGGCGCAGAAGAATTATCCAAAATTCTCGTTCAAATTCGAGCTATTCTTGCTCAATTTCCACCAGTTAGTGCACCTAAAAAGCTCGCGACTCTTACTCCAGACGCATTTACCAAGCTTCTTGCCAGCACACGTCGCTTTTGCAGTGATGCAACAGTGTTATTAAGTTCTAAAAACACATTACAATCACAACGAGATCAACTTGCACTCCAAAAAGAACAACTTGCCCTGCTTTCTTCATTCAAAGTTGACCTTGCAGCACTATTATCTTCCAAAATTCTAGGTGTGGCAGTAGGAAAAGTTGCGAGAGTTGATGAAGCAAAAGCAGTGCTTGCAACTCAAAAATCACTTACGATCCAATGGAAAGAAGATATTCTTCTTGTTATTTTTACCAAAGATGAAGAGTCAAAAATACGTTCACTTCTCTCAACAGTGGGGTTTACCCAATTTAATCTGGATGATCATACTCAACCTATTTCACAATTACAAAAATCAACTGAGCAGCAGCTCAAGAGAATTCAGGGGGAATTTGATACAGTCACACAAAAAATAAAAAAAATGCATGAGCAACTCCCTCATCTTGCTGGATTAGAATCACATTTAGCAGTTGAAATTCGTAAACAAGAATTACCTCTTGTATTCGCAACGACACAAAGTTCTTTTGTGGCAGAAGGTTGGGTTCCTGCATCGCAAAAAGCAGCTATTGAAAACTCTCTCACTAAAGTTACAAAAAACAATATTCATATCGAATTTGAAAAACCAGATCATCATGCTCAACCACCCGTGAAGATGAAGAATTCACGTATCGCTAAACCATTCGAATCATTACTAGAGCTCTATAGCTTACCTTCCTATTCAGAAATTGATCCTACATTTATGCTTTGGATTACGTTTCCATTTTTCTTTGGCTTCATGCTAGGGGATGTTGGCTACGGTGCTGTACTTGCTGTACTGTTTTATGTTCTACGTAAAAAACTACCAGCAAGCTCCAAGCCGTTGGTAACAGTCTTACTCTTTGCCTCCATTGTGTCAATCATTTTTGGTGGCGTCTTTGGTGAAGTCTTTGGTTTTGAACATGTCAGTCAAGAAACAGGTCAATCTTGGTGTGATAATCTAGGTTTATGTTTACATCAAGAAACACTGATGGAACATGGCGAGTCTTTGATCGTATATGATTTTCCACGATTGCTTAATCGTGCGCATAGTCATGTTACTATCTTGGGTTTTGAACTCCTTACAGTATTAGTTGTCGGGGCAATTATTGGGTTTATTCACCTTAATTTAGGGTTACTTATCGGAACAATTAATGAATGGCAGCATCATGGTTTTGTGCATGCGCTTGAAGCAAAAATAAGTTGGATCATTTTGGAAGCAGGTGCTATTTTGGCTGTTATGTCGACTCTTCACATGATACCTCTTCATTATTTGGTGGGTGTAGGAGTAGCGGTTATTGGGGTGGTCTTACTCGCAATTGGCGAAGGCGTACAAGGTATTGTTGAAATTCCTGCAATTATCTCTCAAACATTAAGCTACATGCGCTTAGGTGCTGTGGGTTTAGCAGGAGTTGGTCTTGCTGTGGTTGTGAATGAGAAATTGGCATTACCTTTTATTGATAAAGGTGGTATTTTCATAGTCATAGGAATTGTCATCATGTTGTTTGGACATTTGATCAATTTACTCTTAGGAGTTATCGGTCCATTTTTACATGGGGTGCGTCTTCATTATGTTGAGTTCTTCTCTAAGTTCTATCGAGGAGGAGGAGTTGCATATGAACCATTTGGTAAGAAAAATGAGAAGGAAGGGAGTAACTAATTGAAAATAATTGAAAAAATTTAAACTTGAAATTTAAACTTGAAAAACAACATTAAAATCAAAGAACAAAATTAAAACAAACAAAATAAATTATACGAGGTATATACAAAATGGCAGCAGAACAAGCAGGATTAATTGCAATTGGCGCAGGCATCGCGATCGGTGTAAGTGCACTTGCAGCAGCGTGGGCAGAAAGCTCAATTGGTACCGCCGCAGTAGGCGCAATGGCAGAGAAAGAGAGTCTCTTTGGAAAAGGTCTTATCTTAACAGTTATTCCAGAAACCATTGTAATCTTTGGTCTAGTAGCAGCAATCTTGATCATTGGTCTTGCAGGATAAATCTTTTAGAGGATTTGTAACCTAACTTAGGTTAATGCTAGATTAATGATTAGATTGCAAGGTGATGTCCATGGGACTTGATAACGTCAAAAATGAAATTGTAGAACAAGCACAAGCTGAAGCAGATCGTGTTGTAGCTGATGCGCGATCACAAGCAAGTGAAATTCTTGCAAAGACACGTGAAGAAATTAAACAGTACAAAGAACAAACTACCCAACGAACGAGCCAATTGCTCGACTCAATGGAGCGTAAAACTCTGGGTGCTGCACGATTTGAAGCACAACGTCGCGAAATGAATCTGCGAACACAACTTGTGCAGGATCTTAAAACACAAGTACGTGATCACATACTTTCGTTAAACAAAACTGAGAAACAGAAATTTCTGACTATGTTGCTTGTCAAAGCACGTAAAGAAATTGATGTAGCAACAGTCTATGTTAACAAACAAGATGAAGGGCTCATGAAAGGGTCTGTTAAAGTAGTTGCAAAAGATATTGCTGGTGGTTTGATTGCGGAAACCGCAGATGGCAAGGTCAGTGTTAATTACAGCATTGAAGAACTTCTCTCACACTTGATGGAAACGAAAGGTGGCGAGTTAAACGAGGTGCTTTTTAGCAATGACTAACGTAGGCATAGCAAGAGTAGGACTGTTGAAGAGAATCGGGATTGGTGGAGTAAATCATTCACTGTCCAAACGTCGGATCCGTTTCTCTCCCTACACTTATGCTCGTGTTGCAGTAATGAAATCAACGCTTCTTGCTAAACAGGATTATGATCGTCTTGAGAAGATGGGCTATTATGAAGTTCTGCGTTTCTTGCAAGATTCGTCTTACAAAAAAGAAATTGATGATCATGAAGTTCTGGCTCATGGTCTTAAAGTTGTCGAACAAGCATTAAACGCAAACTTAATGAGAACATTTCGTAAGCTTCATGCGATTTCGCAAGGCTCACTTCAGGAATTGATTGCGTTGTATCTTTTACGCTATGATATTGCGAATATGAAAACGGTATTACGTGCTAAAGCAGCTCATATTCCAACGGCTCATGTTACTCCTCTTTTATATGATTCACTTAACTATGCACCTGCATTTTGGGAATCGGTGTTATCAAAAGAAACATTTGAACAAACTATTAGTGCACTTGCTCCATTTAAAGAGATGAAAATTGTTTCGTCTGATCTTTTTGTGTTGGAGAATGTACTTGATCAATACTACATTGATCGTATGGTTGAATTTGCTCGAAGTGTGCGAGGTGAAGGACGAGCTATCCTTGCGTTTGTTGAACAAGAAATTGAAACCCTCAACATTAAAATGCTTCTTCGTTTTGTTAATGATGGGAATTATGATGTCACTCCACACTTACTTTCACCCTCTTACTTTATTCACACTTTAGCTAAGATTCATTCTAAATCTGCGTTTGCAGCGTATTTACATAGGCATAAGAGAACTGCACTTACTGGTGATGAACCAGACTATGATGTGCGACTTGAAATTGATCTGGAGAGATCGCTTTTACGCAAAGAATCTCTTTTGATGCATCGCCATCTCTTAAGCGCGAATTATATCTTGGGCTTTATGTTTGCTAAGGAAATCGAAGTACGCAATCTCAAAATCATTGTCAAAGGCAAAAAACTTGCTGTGGCAGCAAAATATGTTGATCAATTGGTGGTGAGCTAATGAAAGAAATCGCCGTTGTGGGAAATCCCGAATTCACGTTAGGCTTTCGTCTTGCTGGAATACGTATCGTTGTTGATGACGTATCGCAAGTTGCTTCGCTTTTTTCAAATGCTACCATTGGTGTGGTAATCATGCAAGAAGAAATTTTTGCTGGATTAGATCCACGTGTACGTGAGGATGTGGTTTCATCTCTTGACCCGGTTTTTGTTGTGCTTTCCAAAGAGACACGACAGGATGAATTGAGAAAGATGATTATTCAATCCATTGGTGTGGATCTCATGAAAGAGAATTAGGGTAGTGACATGATGATATTAAAAGACTTACAAAATTACATGGTGAAAGTATGATACAAGGGGAATTGAGAGATGAACCTTTTGATTATAGTTATACGTTTAGAGAACGACGCAGACCGAGCCAAAATACAGTTAGGGGAATATATACTATAATCACTGCTCTACCAAATCACACCAGAGATGGAGATTTGTATGTTCGTCTTCAGGTTGAAGATATTGATCGTCAACGCCAAACATTAGAACTAAATCCTGATTTAACGCAAAGATTAATGAGGGGCTGTGTGCCTCTTGAGTTCTTTGAAGAGACTGGATTGAGGTATGTAGATAATCTTCAAGGACAATTAGTACAGTTTGAGTATGATAATAGAACAAGGCAAGTAGCTGGTTTTTCAATACCTCCTAATGCACAACGTCGATTAACAACAGATATGGGTGCACTTTTACTTTAATCAAACTTTAATCAAGAACAAAATACAAAAAATGAAATTTAAACAACTTAAACAGAACCGTTAGGTGATACTCATGGCAGAAAAATCAGACAAAAAACAAACTGGAATTTTATATCGAATCGCAGGACCTGTTGTGGTCGTTCGCGGTCTTAATGCATGCATGTATGATATTGTACGTGTAGGCAAAGAACGCTTAATGGGTGAAGTCATCCGTATTGATGGTGAGAATACTGTCGTTCAAGTTTACGAGGATACTACTGGTATTATGCCTGGTGAGCCAGTTGAAAACACTGGTCAGCGTTTATCTGTTGAATTAGGTCCAGGTCTTCTTACATCTATTTATGATGGAATTCAACGTCCTCTTCCTGTTCTGCAAGCAGAGATGGGTGATTTTATTCTTCGCGGTGTTGATGCACCTGGTCTTAATCACGAGAAAAAGTGGGACTTTAAACCACTTAAAAAGAAAGGTGATATGGTTAAAGGTGGCGATTTCATTGGTGAAGTTCAAGAAACGCCAACATTCCTCCATAAAATCATGGTTCCTCCAGGTATGGAAGGAAAAATTAGTGAAATTAAACCAGGTAAATTTACCGTTGATGATACTGTTTGTACACTTGAAGGATCACAAGGTAATCACAAAATTGCTATGATGCAACGCTGGCCAGTACGTGTTGCACGTCCTTATGCTAAAAAACAAGCGCCTAGTGTTCCACTCTTAACTGGTCAACGTGTCTTTGACATTTTCTTTCCTCTTGCCAAAGGTGGTGCAGCTGCTATTCCAGGTCCGTTTGGTGCAGGAAAAACCGTTTCACAGCAACAACTCGCAAAATGGAGTGACGCTGATGTTATCGTCTATGTAGGGTGTGGCGAACGTGGTAACGAGATGACCGAAGTTCTTACTGAATTTCCTCATTTGAAAGATCCTCGTTCCGGTGGCCCATTGATGGATCGTACTGTTCTTATTGCTAATACCTCTAACATGCCCGTCGCAGCGCGCGAAGCAAGCGTTTATACTGGTGTTACTCTTGCAGAATATTTCCGTGATATGGGATACCATGTTGCGATGATGGGAGATTCAACTTCACGTTGGGCAGAAGCAATGCGTGAAATTTCCTCACGTCTTGAAGAGATGCCTGGTGAAGAAGGATATCCTGCGTATCTTGCAACTCGTCTTGCTGAATTTTACGAACGAGCGGGCATGGTTATTCCTCTTGGGACAACCAAAGAAGGATCTGTTACGGTTATTGGTGCAGTATCTCCTGCAGGTGGAGACTTCTCCGAACCAGTTACCCAAAATACGCTTCGTGTCGTTAAAACATTTTGGGCATTGGATGCAAAACTTGCTCAACGTCGTCATTTTCCATCGATTAACTGGTTGACCAGTTATTCTTTGTACATGGATGGGTTAGAACCATGGTTTACCAAACATGCAGCAGCAGATTGGCGTGCTTTGGTAACTCGCATGATGACGATCTTGCAAGAAGAAGATAAACTTCTTGAGATTGTTCAACTGGTAGGTTCAGATTCTCTTCCTCCAAAACAACAACTTACTCTTGAAGTTGCTCGTTTGATTCGTGAGTTTCTCTTGCAGCAAAATGCCTTCCACGACATTGATACCTACTGTGACTTGAAAAAGAGTTATCTCTTGATGAAAACAGTCTTGTTGTATGCTGATCACGCAACAGCCGCACTCGAACAGAAAGCACGCGTAACTGATCTACTTGCAATTAAAGCAAAAGATCGTATTGGAGAAGCGAAGTTCGAACGTGACTATGAAACACTCTTAAAAGAAGTACAGAAGAGCATTGAATCTGAGATTCGTGCTCTCTCCAGGTGATTACTATGGCCATGACTACCACTTTAAAAGAATATAAATCAATTACAAAAGTTGCAGGACCACTCGTCTTTGTTGAAAAAACAGAACCAGTAGGCTACGGAACTCTCGTTAAAGTTACCCTTGCTGATGGCACAATTAAATCAGGACAAGTTCTTGATACTAGCGATGATATGGTTGTCGTTCAAATTTTTGAAGGAACCAGCGGAATTAGTAAAGATGCAAAAGTAAAATTCTTGAAAGAGAACATCAAACTTCCGGTTTCGAAAGATATGTTGGGTCGCGTCTTTAACGGTGCAGGAAAACCAATTGATGGTGGCTCACCAATTATCGGAAAGAAAAATCTTGACATTACTGGTGCAGCAATTAATCCGTACTCTCGGGCATCTCCCGCTGATTTTATTCAAACAGGTATTAGCACTATTGATGTTATGAACACTCTTGTACGTGGTCAGAAGCTCCCTATCTTTTCAGGTTCGGGCTTACCGCACAACGAAATTGCATTGCAAATTGCTCGTCAAGCAAAAGTTGTTGGGACAAATGAAAAATTCATCGTTGTTTTTGCCGCAATGGGAATTACTAACGAAGAAGCGCAATACTTCATGAAAGATTTTGAAGAAACAGGCGCAATTGAACGTAGTGTGGTGTTTCTTAATTTGGCTAACGATCCTGCAGTTGAACGTCTCGTTACACCACGTATGGCTTTGACTGCAGCAGAATATTTTGCCTATGAAGAAGATGCTCACGTACTGGTCATCTTAACTGATATGACTAATTACTGTGAGTCACTGCGTGAGATTGGCGCAGCACGTGAAGAAGTTCCTGGTCGTCGTGGTTATCCTGGGTACATGTACACAGATCTTGCGATGATCTATGAACGTGCAGGTTTGATTAAAGGTCGTAAAGGTTCCGTAACACAGATTCCTATCTTGACTATGGTTGGTGATGATATTACTCATCCAATTCCAGATTTGACAGGATACATTACTGAAGGACAAATTGTTCTGAGTCGGGAATTACATCGTAAGAGCATTTTCCCTCCGATTAACGTCTTGCCTTCATTGTCCCGGTTAGCTAACATGGGTATTGGTCCTGAAAAAACCCGTGACGATCACAAAAACGTTTCAGATCAGATGTATGCAAACTATGCAGAAGGTGTTGATCTACGTGGCTTAGTAGCAATTGTTGGAGAAGAAGCACTCAGTGAGAAAGATAGAATGCTCTTGAACTTTGCACAACTCTTTGAACAGCATATTGTCATGCAGGGAAAACGTGAAGACCGTTCCATTAAACGATCACTTGATGTGTGTTGGGAACAACTGCGTAGCATGCCTGAACGCATGTTAACTCGGGTAAGTCCATCATTGAAGCAGAAGTATTATGGTGGGAAATAAGGTTAGACTATGGCACTTGATGTAAAACCAACGCGAAGCGAACTCTTGAAGTTAAAGAAGCAGATTAAGTTAGCGAAGTCTGGACATTCATTACTTAAGAAGAAGCGAGATGGTCTCATTCTTGAATTCTTCGAATTGATGAAGAAAGCAAAGACAGCACGTAGCGAACTTACTGCTGCCTATGTTGGTGCGGAAGAGCATATGAATCTTGCACGAGTGATGCATACTGATTTTAGATTAAGCTCTCTGGCTTTTGCCGTAACACAACAACCTCAAGTTGATGTAGAAACAAAAAACATCATGGGTGTACGTGTTCCCAAAATTACTGGTACTAAAATCTCTAAAACATTGGTAGAACGTAATTTAAGTATGGCAAGTTCTACGCCGGTGATTGACCAAGCGATGGGATCATATGAAACAGTCGTTGAGAATGTTCTTCGGGTTGCGGAAGTGGAGACAGCGATCAAGCGATTGTTGAAAGAGATTGAGAAAACCAAACGACGTGTTAATGCTTTAGAGTTTAGCCGGATTCCTGCCATGGAAGAAGTACGTAAGTTTATTGGGCTACGGCTTGAAGAAATGGATCGCGAGAATGTCTTTCGGTTGAAGAGGATTAAGGGGAAAGCATGAGTTTTCGAGAATGGTTTTCCAAACCGATGAATAAATTTATTTTTATTCGGGTTGCGCTGTTTGTGATTAATTTATTATTGTTTATTGCCGTGGCTGTGTATGGGTATTATAAGTTGGGCGGGAAGATTTGATAATTTCTTAGAGAAAAAAGAGCCCAAAATGGGCTCAAGAATTAAATATTACTAAAGCGTATGTCGCCGTCCATGCCATAAATAATACAGTCTGTATGAAATCGGTTGGCTCGTTCTTCTGCGTGTTGTGCTGCCTCATACATACTTTCATGCACACTTTCTGGTTTATGCTTACCTTCTTCAAACACTGCCCATCCACTCCCTGTTGATAGCACATAGTGCGTACTATGTTTCATCTTTTGTCTCATGCTGCATCCCCCCGTTTGCCATAGCTCTCCCTATGACTTATTCTTAAAAGAAGAGGGATTATATATGCTTGTCCCATAGTTTACCATGAAGTATATGTTCACTATCCTACGTTAACAACATTTCCATTTTTTTGGCTACTTTTATAAAACAGAGCTTTTGTGTATTTAGTATGGATGTCAAAGAATATCGCAATGGGTGTGTTTCTACATTGGATGGTCTTGCCGCTGCTGCTGTATATCAAACTAGTCTTGATTTGTATCAAACAGTTATGCTAAATGGATTTGGGCATGTTCAATTATTAGGTAATGGTAATATTGATGCTAAATTAAGAATGGCGTCAGAATTGGCATTGGATGATTTAGCTAAAACGGCACAAGATCTGGGATGTCGTTATGTTATTGGCGTTTCTGCAACTTCGATAATGACCAAGGAAGGCGTACTTGGTATCATGTATCAAGGCACAGGTTTAGTTCCAAAGAGTCAATTATCAATTGAAAAACCCAAAGAATAATTTCTCATTATCTTTTTAAAGTGTCAAAGAATCTTTCTTCCTATGAAACTTGTTGATGTCCATTGCCACATTTATCATGAGCAGTTTAAAGATACGTTTGAAGATGTTCTCCAACGCGCCAAAGATGCCGGAGTCAAACGAATTCTACTTTCTGGTGTTAATCCTGAAGGGAATGCTAAAGTACTTTCTATTGTCAAAAAACACCCTGAAATGCTACGTGCATCTTTAGGAATTTATCCCATTGATGCATTAGGTATTGAACCGGATGGAACCGGATTACCTGTTCACAAGGGAGCAATTGATTTAGAACAACAATTTCAGTTTATTCGCGATAATCTTAGTCACGTCACTGCAATTGGAGAAGTAGGGCTTGATTTCTATTGGGCAGAGAAAGAGAAGACGTATGCTCAACAAGCAGAAAACTTTCGTCGCATTATTCGTTTTGCTAAAGAGGTAAAGAAACCAATTATTATTCATAGTCGTAAAGCCGAGAAAGAATGCATTGATATTTTAGAAGAAGAATTACCAAATCGTGAAATCCCTGTCAACAACCATTGTTTCTCTGGTAAGAAGAATTTAGTCTTACGAGCAGCAGCGTTGGGGCATTATTTTTCTATACCTGCGAATGTGGTGAAGTCACAGCAATTTCAAATGATGGTGGAATTGGTGGATTTGAAACAGTTGTTAACTGAAACTGATGCGCCCTGGCTCTCTCCGTATACAGACAAACCCAGTGAACCCGCGTATATTCCATTAAGCATTGCGAAGATTGCACAGATCAAGAAGATGACACCAGAAGATGTGGCAGCACAAATTTGGCAGAATTATGTAAACGTGTTTGGGGAGAAATAGGTTTATTCTTGGTGGTGATTTTCTTACCTTCTTAATCGTCCACTATGTGTTAAATTCACACACAGAAAATCAGCAAGGTAATAATCAGGGATATAGAGTAAGTAGGTAATCACTTCTCCTAGTGCGTAGGCGTCTTTATAATCTAGGATGGATTCAATTTCATTGTGTTTGAATTTATATGTTTTAAAAAATAAAGAACAAAATTTGTGCTCTTTGGTGCTGAGCATTTCAAATACATCCCACTCCTGATGAAGACGAGCATCATACTTACGAACAACTCCTTGGAATATGCGATATAGGTGGTATTGTTCGCTATCAACATGGGTTATTTCCCAGATCGATCGCTTTTCTAAAGCATACTTTTTGAATGCAAGATGGATCATGGTTTTGACGTCACTATGTGTTAATACTGGCGAGCAACGTAGAGTAATATTGAGAAACGCTTCATACGTTGCTTTGCCACAGCGTTTAAAGAGAAGCTCGGTAGAGTTATGCCGTTTGGCTTTCACCATGTGGTCTTTGTATTTATCTACAATGAATTTTTTGACATTATTAAGAATAAAAAGGTTTTTGAAACATTCATATATACGTTGATGGTTATCAAATTTTTCAATGGTAAGGATGTTATGCAATCGATCAGCAAGTTTGATTTGAATTGCTTTTTCTCTGATGTTTGCATCGGGGTGTTGGAAGATTTGTGATAATGATTTATAATAAAAATGACGTTTATGTCGAGTAAGCAGTTTTGTGATAGTGAGTATCTCTTTTGCACAGGTTAATGGTAGGTGATTCTTATTACAGAAATTAAGTATTTCCTCTTCGAATGAATGATACGTTTTTCGTTCGAATTCTGCGAGTGTTGAAAGAATGGTTTCTTTCTTTGTTTTTCGTGTGATTAATTCACTTTTGTAAATATCTACTCGTTCTTCGATTAAATCATGGATCAATCCTGCGCAAAGGGTGGTTTCGTCTTTGATTTCTGCTTCACGCAACCCATATACTACATTAAGTGGGTGTACAAACGGGTTTTGTCCATTTTTTCTTTTATGAACTTTGGTATAAGTAGAACGAACTTGCGCATAAAGATAACAAAATAGGGGGTACATGCGAGCTTTAGGATCAAAAAGAGCTTTTGGGGGAAAAATCTTCACCGATGGTTTCCATAATTGGAGATCTTCAAATGCTTCTTTTTCAGATTTATACGACATGGTGAGAAGTAAAGAAAGAAAATAGATGATTTAAAGGTTTCTAAAAACCATACAAATCATGAAACTTATTATCTGATTAAAAATTATTATCTTTTTTATCTTTTTCAAAAATCTCTTTATATCTTTTGTTTCTTCTTTTTTGAATTACAAAATAGTCTTCAATTAACTCTTTTCCTGGTGTATCTAACAATCCTTGCCTTTGCATTCTTTCTAATCTAACTGTTTCATCTTTTAGTGCTTCATCATGTAGGTTCCATACATTGTGCAGGAGTGCATAGGTTCTGTTTTCAATTTTAGGTAATTTTTCTATGGTTCTTAATGTTTGTTCAAGGTTAGTACGTATCTGCTCTGCTTCTTTAGCAGTAGTGGGGACTCTGCTTCGTAGTGATGAGAGTTGTCGATTGTAGGCATACGTGGCAGCACTTACTTGGCTGGTTTCATCACGTAAATCTATTAGATCAAGAAAAAATATTGAAGGTGTTCTTTGTAATCCTTCTGTTATTAAAAAATCTTTATGTTCATCAAGAAGCGCTTTTACTTCATTAAAAATGAGCTCATAAATCGGTTGAAGATCACGAAAGCGGTCTGCGTATTCTGTTTTACGCATACCAATTCTGTCTACTAGCTGTGGAATTTGAAACGTGTTTTCATGGTATTGTTGCGCATCTCGTAGTAGAGTATATGCTAATTCACTTGGAGAAATTGGACAAGGGGTTAGGGTTGGTGGTGGCTGCGTTGGTTCTAACGCGTGGCGAAGTTGTTGATATGATGCAAGGGTTATCTCTTGCGCTCGTTGTTCTAAAGATAATGGGTGAGAACAAATGGTTATTGGTGTGGGAGAAACTTGGTTTGAGGAACTACAGTGAGCAGTGCTAAGGGCTATACCAATAGTTACAAAATACTTTTGTAGGTTCATATCTTCTCATGTTCTCAAATAAAGTCTTATTTTTAGATGATTTCGATTCTAGAGTATCGATTTTGTATTCCGTTTTCTTGTTTTTTCTGTTTTAGGATTTCTAAGTTTATTTTTTGTCTTTCTTTTCGCGTAAACTTATTTCTCTCAATGCGTTGGTAAGATCCTCTTTTGTTATTACTACTTTTGGATTCTCTTCTTGTTGGACGCGGCGAATTGCATTTAGCCCAGCTTCACGGCAAAGGCTTTCAATTTCAGCACCACTCCAGTTTTGGGTTTTTTCTACAAATTCTTTGAGTTTGATCTCTTTTGCAAGGGGCATATCTTTGGTATGTACTCTGAAGATTTGTTCGCGTGATGCTGTGTCAGGCAGAGGGATATCTATTTTGAGTTCAATACGTCCTGGTCGTAATAGGGCGGGGTCAATAAGGTCTGGTCGATTGGTTGCGGCGATGATGGTTACATTTTCAAGATTTTCAATGCCGTCTATCTCTGTTAAGAGTTGATTAACCATGCGTTCGGTTGAATCGTTTAATGATGCGCCACGAGTCTTGGTTATACTATCAAATTCGTCAAAAAAGATAACAGTGGGTGCAACGAGACGAGCGCGTTGGAATGTATCGCGAATCTGTTTTTCTGATTCGCCTACCCATTTACTAATTAATTCTGGGCCTTTTATTGAAATAAAATTGGCATTTGCTTCATTTGCTACGGCTTTGGCGAGCAAGGTTTTTCCTGTTCCGGGTGGTCCTGAGAGTAATACTCCTTTGGGTGGTTTAATTCCTGCTTTTTTGAAAAGATCTGGTTTGAGTAAAGGCAGTTCAATGGTTTCACGTAATTTTTGTTTAATTTCTTCTAATCCACCAATATCGCTCCATTTTACATTGGGTTTACTAATCATTACTTCACGCATGGCGGATGGTTCGACCATTTGCAGTGCTTCTTCAAAATGAGTGTTTTTGATTTCAAGTTTTTCTAAAATAGAGGTGGGTACTTTGACACTAAACTCTTTAAGGCTTGGGATGTATGGTTTGAGTGCTTTAAGTGCAGCTTCTTTACAGAGTACTTCAAGGTCTGCGCCGGTAAAACCAATCGTTTTACGCGCAATTTTGGTGAGTTCAACATCTTTTGCAAGCGGCATGCCTCGGGTGTGGATTTCTAGAATTTCTAATCTGCCTTCATCATTGGGGGGCATAATGCGTAATTCACGATCGAAACGGCCAGGTCGACGTAATGCTTCATCTATATCGTCAGGTCGATTAGTTGCAGCCATAACTACAACATTGCCACGGGTTTTGAGTCCATCCATGGCTGTAAGTAATTGTGCAACAATACGTTTTTCAGTTTGGTCTTTTCCATCACCACGTTTTGGTGCGATGCTATCAATCTCATCTATGAAGATAATGGAAGGCGCATTTTTGTTGGCTTGTTCAAAAATATCGCGGATGTGTTTTTCAGATTCACCGTAGAATTTACTCATAATTTCTGGTCCGGCAATAGAATAAAATGTTGATTCAGTTTCAGACGCTACTGCTTTTGCAAGCAAGGTTTTTCCCGTTCCAGGTGGTCCAGTGAGAAGAACACCTTTTGGAGCACTCACGCCAAGTCGTTCAAACACCTCGGGGTGTTTCATTGGCAGTTCTACCATCTCTCGAATAAGATCGATTTCGCGTTTAAGACCACCAATATCTTCATAAGAAATTGTGGGTAAATTATTTTGTTCTTCAGCAAGAGTATCAGAGATTGTGAGTTGAGTGTTTTGGGTGATGCGAACACAGCCTGCTGGGGAGAGTTTACTCACTACATATTGTAATTGAGTTCCCATGATGTCTACTGCAACACGTTGTTTTTTGAGAAAAACTTTTCCAACTAATCGTTGAAGTATATAGGGGGTGGGGTCGCTGCTAAATTGCACATTTTCTAATGGTGAGATGGTGATACTCTGTGCGGGTTGAGAATCAATTTTGCTAATGGTGACTGTTGATCCTAATGATGTCTCAGCATTAAATCGAGTAAGTGAATCAATACGAATTGATTCTTGTGTTTCGTCTTCTTTTCGTGCTGGCCAGACCGTTGCAACGGTTTTACTTTTGCCCGTTATTTCAATGACATCGTTTTGGTTTAGTTTGAGCTTATGCATTACATCGCTTGAAATTCGGGCAATACTTTTCCCTGCGTCGTGATGGAGTGCTTCTGTTACAATCAAATGGTGGGTGGGTTGAGGGGTCATGAGGTCACCTATTTTAGTGGTTTTGTAAGCCTAATGTTTATTTCAATTGATCTTGGTTGACTTAAGATAAACAAACTTATATAAAAATGTTGTGGATGATATTGTTCTTGGGCAGGGAAAAGTTCCTATTGCTTTTGGTTTGGGTGGAATTTAACAGTTTGTGTACAATTTTCTCTTCTGCTCCCCCACTATCTTTTTATATCAGTGGTGGTGGTCAAAGACTATGACTTCGGTGATAGAATATGCAACACAGGGTTCTCGGATATTTTTAAGTGGGTTAAAGAATCGAATTGTGGCAAAGAAGTATGAGGGTAATGCTCAAGAGATTTGTCATCAGGTTGTGAAAGAATGTTGGAATGGTCGATATTTCCAAACGTCTACTACCAATTTTCCACAGTTTTGGACCCGTGACTTTGGTTGGTGCACAGCTTCACTTCTTCAATTAGGATATAAAAATGAAGTTCATCATACTCTACGATATGCGTTGAATCACTTTCAACAATCAGGTGAGATTACGACCACAATTACTCCTGGGGGAAAACCGTTTGATTTTCCTTTCTTTGCAGTTGATTCATTGCCTTGGCTGATTCATAGTATGCGAATTTCTAAATTTAATTATGATGCGTACAAAGTGTTTCTCAATCGACAAATTGGTCTTTATCATGAAAAAGTTATCAATAAGAATACGGGTTTGGTGAAAGCGGATGTGTATTTTTCTTCAATGAAAGATTTTGCGTTGCGTAAGAGTTCCTGTTATGATAATTGTATGGTGGCAACGCTTGCTCGCGATCTTAGTGAATTACCTGGATTGATAAACCCTTTTGCAAATATTGATTCTGCTGCTTTATTGATAAAGCATTTTTGGAATGGGTCTTATTTTTATGATGATTTACGTCAAAAACCCTATGTGGGTGGCGATGCTAATATCTTTCCTTTTATTACAGGTACGATTAATGATGAAGAGATTGCGCAAAAATGTATCAAAGCGATTGAAGAAGCAAAATTGGATCATCCATTTCCTTTACGTTATACTTCTACTCGAGAAGCAGCGCATTTTGTCTGGCAGGAAGTATTTTTACGCGGATATGAACGTACAGCGATTTGGACACATATGGGTCCGTTGTACATCAAATTTCTTAAACAGTTGAATCCTGAAAATCAAGAGAAAGCGGATTTGCTTAAACAACTCTACACTGCGCAGATTGAGAAACATAAAAATTATTTAGAAGTATTCTCTGAGGATGCAAAACCATTTAGCACGCCGTTTTATTATTCTGATCGTGGGATGTTGTGGGCTGCGAATTATTTGACGTTGTAATTTTTGTCTCTTTTTAGTAGTAACATTTATAAAAAATAGTCTTTGTATACTCCTATGCGTTATTCACCAATTATCCAACATCTTCTCAAACCGGAGACCGTTTCTCTATTAGAAACTATACTTGAAGAAGATGTTGCTGAATTGGGACGCATTCAAAAAAGACATGATGAGGGCAAGTTACCTTTGGGCATGCCACTCTCACTTGAAGAGTATCGAGCACACTTTCCTCAGATCAAAGCTCGAGTAGATGATTTTCTTGGAGTGGAGGGTATCACTACCCCTCAAATACGTGGACATAGTGCCAATACCAAGTATCTTTATTTCGGGATTGGTTTAGCAACTATGGCAGGTGGTGCAGCTTTAGGTGTATGTGTGGATCATAGGTTGATATTAAGTGGATTTTTAGGAGCTATCCCGCTTAGAACGGCTTATGTAGAACTTCAAGCTGATGATTGTGAGGGAGAATATCGTCCTAATAAAATGCAAATGGTTGAACTAGAAAGATCTCGAGAACAATTGCTACCCATAGTCGGTCATGAATATGTTCATCATGTACAATGGCAAAAAGGGTTATTATCATTCAATCCTTTCCAGCTTAGAGCAACACAAAAAGCCATACTTACTGAAGGTCATGCTTGCGGTGTTCAACGACATCTTGCTCGTCAATATGCACAAGAAGAAGATAATGAAGTTTTTATTTATCATAATTTAACATTAGATATTACTAAATTAAAGAGATTATACACTTGGCTGTGTAAAGAAAGACAGGTAACAGTGAGACCTGAATTCCAGCAGGACGGGTTTAAACCTCATCTTGAAGTGCATGCAGTTGGTCTGGGGTATTTTCTTACTAGGGAGATGAGTGAAGGGTCTCGCATTTATGCGGATTGGATCGCAGGTGGAAATCCATTATTGGAATAAAACTAAATTTAGCAGTCGACAAAATCACATAACAACAATTACGATAGCTAAATCTACACTAAAAATCATATTTTTTGTAGTAGTACATTTTTTAAATAGGTCTTTGTTTCTTCTCGCTATGGTGGTTCCAGAGGTTTCAATAATTATTCCTGCGCATAATGAGGAGAAATATATTCCTTCGACGTTGCAGAGTATTTATTCTCAGAATTTTCCTAATTATGAAGTTATTGTCGTGGCGAATGGGTGTAATGATCAGACGGTTGCTGCGGCAAAAAATGTTGCTCAAGAGGGAACAGTTGTTTATACGCTTCCTAGGGCACATGTGAGTCGATCTCGAAATTATGGGGCGGATAAAGCGTCTGCTGATTTATTGCTCTTTTTGGATGCTGATACTACTTTGGAGCCTGGTGCTCTTTCAACGATGGTGCAAGAGTTTACGCCTGCTCATTCCGTTGCCACTTGTCGAGTTAAACCTGATACAACTAAGATTCACCATCGTGCTGTTATGGGTCTCAAGAATACGATGCATCGCAGCGGTGCGTATAAAGGCTGCAGCGGTTCGATTTTATGTCGAAAAAAAGATTTTGATGAAGTAGGCGGCTATGATCCTGCACTCCATGTTCGTGAGCACCGAAAATTAATTCAGAAACTCCTAACCAAAGGTAAATATCTTTGTAGCAAAGCCCAAACCGTGACCTCCATGCGTCGTCTTGAACAATGGGGTTTGTCAAAAGTTGCTAGCTTTTGGATTGGCAAATGGGTTAAAGATAAGACAAAAGGGCTAGAGAAAGAAGAGTATGAGAAGGTTAGGTAAGTAAAAAAATAGTTTGGTCTCTTGATATTCCTATGGAAGAAGACTGATATTGGAATTCTATTAATGTCATGGTTGAGTAGTAAACATTTTTAAAATAGATTTATCTTAGTTGGTGTATGGTACAAACTTCACTAATCCTACGGCCTTCTGAGGTAGAAACGTGGAGGGGGATTTATACTCCTAGTGCACACCAAGATCTTGATTCACTTACTAAACCATTTGACAATGGTGGTCTGCCTAAAGACCTTGTGCAAGAAGCTTTTATGTATGGGTTCTTACGAGCTTCAGGACAGCAAATCCAAGCACACGCACTGAATGGCGAAGTAGTGGATAGAGGGGTCCAACAAAAAGCATCTGCACCCTATTTGTTTGGAGCAAATGGTGGGATTACCAGTTTAAGTGATGCAAACTGCGAGAGTTATATTAGACCTGGCTATAATGGTGCTATTGATGAAACTCTTCTTAATTGTGGCTTTGAATCACCAATGTGGGTTCCTATGTGCGGTTTTCGAACATACACTAATCCAGACGTTCATCGTTTTGCACTCGCTTTGCGTGCAATCAAAGATGAGCGAATTCCAACAACTCCGCGAGATGAACGGCTTCCAGAAATCACTATTGGTGGAATGATTTTTATTCCAGGTGATAGAAACACAAAGATTTTTGTTGATATTTAATCTAGTTGAAATTTTATTTTTTATTTTGAATTAATGTTAGGCAATGAATCTAATTTTTATCGCTAGCACCCAATTTTTTTCTCTCCACCTACTAAACACACAATCTTATTGCTAGAAATTGTAAATGAATCTATCTGGGGGTTGTCCACTTTCTCTTTACAGCAAACACTCTTAGCCATGGTTGCGGCAAATGCGTCAAAATCACGTTGTACAGTTTCTTTCTCTTGTTTTGCAGTTTGCGCTTCTTGTGTGCATTGGACTTTGTCTTGTTCTAACTGCGTTGTCTTTTGATCGACAATGACGTTTTGCTGATTTTCTTTGTCGCGCAGTGATTGTTCATACAAACTTTTTGTGTTAGCGTTTTGTTGTTCAAGGAGGGCTACTTTATCAGCGCAGGAATCTTCGCTTACTTTAAGCTGCGCTACTGCTTGGCTTCGTTCATCTGTGCATAGAGTATATTTTTGTGCTATATCTTCATATTGTGAGAGAAGTTGCTCGTTAAATGAAGTATACAGGGTGGCATTTGTGCGGATAGTTTGAAGTTCATGCTGCAATTCTTGGAGATTTTTTCCATATGTGTCTACGGTGTAATTTGATTGTTCAATTTCTTTGTAAATCCCATATCCGATAATGCTTGGTCGGACAAAAAATATTGCTCCCATCACGAGAAGAAGTACTAAAATTACGGCTGTCGATTTGTTTTTAGTTTTACTACTCTCTTTTTGATCCATCAACTCCATGGGTAGAAAAATATTTTTTGACTATTTATACCTTTTGACTAGGATGTAGGGGAAAAAGGAGTTAGATCTGTCTAAAACAATGCAATCCAAAAACTTATAACCTTGTTTTCTTTTCTGGTGGTATGATTATTACTATCTCGGGCACTCCTGGTTCTGGAAAATCAACATTAGCACAACTTCTTACTCAAAAACTAGGGGCGGTGCGAATTTATGTGGGGGGTATTCGTCGTGATATTGCTGCGTCAAAGAATGTGACTCTAGAAGAGTTGAATAAATATGCTCTTACTCATCCTGAGACAGATGTTGATGTAGATAAAGCTGCGGCAAAGCAGGCGCGAGATTTGGAGAAAAAAAATAAGATTGTTATTGTTGAGGGTCGCACTCAATTTCATTTCTTGCCTGAATCTCTTAAGATCTTTATTGGAGTTGACGATATAGAAGGGGCACGGCGTATTTGGAAGACGCTTAAAAGTGATCCCAATCGCAAGAATGAAGGTACTGCGAAAACATTGAAAGACACAGTAAAGTTAGTTCATAAAAGAGATGAGATGGATCAAAAAAGGTATAAAAAGTACTATCAATTAGATTATCGTGATTTAACACATTACGATTTAGTTGTTGATACTACTCATATCTCTAAAGAAGAGACTTTGGAGAAAGTTCTTTCGTATATTAAACTGAATAAGAAAGCTTATAAATAACTATTTGACTATTTGTAGGTATGAGTAATACAATTACACAACACGATTTCGTCGTTCTTGATTTTACTGGACGTTTACCTTCTGGTGAAGTGTTTGATACCACTGTTGCATCTGTTGCTAAAGTGACTGGTCTGGCAACTCGAGAAGCTGGATTTCATCCTGTGACAATTTGTGTGGGCGAACGTCAACTTCTGCCTGGTCTTGATGCGCATTTACTTGGTAAAGAATATGGTAAAAGCTATGCATTCAAATTGAGTCCTGAAGAAGCATTTGGCAAACGTGATGTGAAAAATGTTAAAATCGTTCCTCATTCTTCGTTTAAGGAACATAATGTTATGCCTCGTCCTGGTTTACAGATTAATATCGATGGAGAAGTAGGGACAGTGAAAAGTGTTTCTGGTGGTCGTGTTATTGTAAATTTTAATCATCCTCTTGCTGGTCAAGATGTGGTGTATGAAGTAACTTTACACCGCAAAGTAACTGATGTTAAAGAGCAAGTGAGCGCATTTTTTCAGACATCATTAAAATTATCTGCTGAACAAATTGAAGTTTCAGATGATCCAGATAAAGTGCATGCAAAACTTGCTGTGGCATATCCTCAACCACTTTTAGATATGTTGTCTAAGAAGTTAACTGATTTGGTTCATGGCAAGATTGTGATTGTAAGCGCGAAGAGTGGATAGGGTAAGTTTCTTGTTCTTTTTAGAGTAGGTTTTGGGCTGGCTTGCGATATGTTGATAACGTAAGACTAGCAGCACAAGGGAAATAATCAATCTTCTTTCTTCTTATTCCGTCCTCGCTGTCTCACATCTTCTAATCGCTTGAGAACTTGCTCAGCTTCAGGATTTGTTAGTCTATAACTTTCAATAATTCCTTCAAATAATTCGTTGGCAATATCTGAATGTGTGCTGGCAACGGCACGTTCCATTAAGAATAAATCGACTGCTTTGTCTTCTACTTTTTCTGAGAACATGGATAATCCAAAGTCGATAAGATGCACGGTGTGATTGGTTTTGTGCAGGATCATATTAGATGTGGTTAAGTCGCCGTGAATAATATGATGTGCGTGAAGTTTGCCTATCTTTTCGCCGATCTCTTTTGCGAGGTTGAGATAGTCATCACCTGCTTCAATTACATCTTTAAGTTTGTCTCCCGGAATAAAATCCATCACGATAGACATGCGTTTGTCAGAGAAGGAGTGGAGTTGAGGTGCTGGAAACTGTAGTTCTGTGAGTTTTCCAAGTACTTTTGCTTCACGTCGAGTGCGAAATTGACGCAGTGATTCATCTAAGTGAGCTAAGCGGTACTCTTTACTAAAGCGTTCTTTGATAATGGTTTCATTATCTTTGTAGATAATGGCTTCTGCGCCTTGGGCAATTTTGAACATAATCACTTTATTTCTTATAAATTTAAAAACATATCGTATTGGGAATGAGTAAATGGCACTGCGCGCTGATCGTTGGTTTATTGATATGGATAAGACAGCTATTTTGCCTTATACAGCTCAAATTCCTACCAGTTGGGATATGATGAATCATGTGGCTGGCTTAGGAGATGTCGGAATGCACTTATTGCAACGCTATCATCCATACCCTGAGCAATATGAGGCGTGGGTTGGCGAATTAGCATCTCACTATCGAGGTCGAGACGCATATTCAATACAGGCTGCTGTTATTGCTGCAACTCAGTTACGCCCAGGATTACGTGAATTCACACATTATGTTCGTGTCCAAAATCCTCACGCAAAACAAGGCATTATTAGTGCTGGGTTAGAATTCGTTGCAGCCTATGTTGCAGGGGTTGTTGGGCTTGATTTTCATGAAGGAATTGAGCTTAAAGTTGATGGAGAAGGAAAGTTCACTGGTGAAGTTGTTATCAAAGTCCATGAAACAGATAAAGTGACTCCAGCACAGCGTCATCTTGGGGATGTTGCTTGGACGAGAGCTGCCCATATTGGTGATGGGCGATCAGATATCTCTTTATGGAAACGGGTAGGTCATGCGTTTGGTATTGGTGTTAGTGAAGATTATCGGGAACATGTAACAGAAAGTTTTGACTCATTCTATGGGTTAATTGACCATTTACGAACTACAGGAAAAACAAAAATAAGAAAGAATAGACAAATGTTCTAAATTTGATTCAGGATTTCCTGTATATCATTCTTTAATTTCTCTTTAGGTCGAAAGCCAACAATACGGTCAACTTCTTCGCCCCTGTTAAAGATGATTAAACAGGGAATGCCGGTAATACTTTGTTCGCTGGCAATATCTTGATACTCTTCGGTAGATATTTTAGCGAATTTAAGTTTGCCTTCAAACTCTTTACTCACTTGTTCAAAGATAGGGGCGAGCATTTTACACGGTCCGCACCAAGAAGCCCAAAAGTCAACAATAATAGGGATGTTACCATTAATTTCTTTTTCAAATGTTGCATCAGTTAATTCTAATACCATGTTAGTTCCCTCCTCTTTTTATTTTGGGGTGGGGGTGGTTTATTTGTCTTTTGGTGGTGAGTTCTGGAGGTGAGGAAGTTTTATATACATTATTCCCTATTCTCTGCCTGAAAAGAGGATGAAAAAATTATTTCTAATTATAGCTCTGCTTGTACTCTTACCTTCGTTATTTGCTCAATCAGATTGTCTTGCGTATTTTACTGGTCAAGGGTGTCATGATTGTGGAGAGATGGATCGTTTTACGGCTTATTTGGGTTTTAAGTATCCCACGTTCGTTGTGCCAACGTATGAAGTATATCGCGATGATGCTAACAAAGCATTACTTGAGGGATATTTTGCGCAATATGAAGTTCCTCTCGAAAAACAAGGTGTTCCTGCACTTTTTATTGGCAACATGTATTTTGTGGGTAATCAATCCACTTTAGCATTAGTAGAAAATGAGGCTGTTCGGTATGTTAATGGTAATTGCAGTTCATTTAATATGTCTTCGTATCTTGGTTTTGCGGGAAGTGTTTCACCCGTTGGGGTGCTTGAGACAGTAGGATATACTGACCTTGTTGCTGTTGGGTTAAAAGACGGATTTACTATTGGTATTGTAGCATTGCTTGCCCTTTTTATTGTTTTAATTACGGCAATTCGTTCTAAAGAAAAAATGATTCTTGCGGGTGTATTGTTTATACTTGGTGTCATGGTTATAAATATTTTATTTGTCTTGGGAATTGTTGGCAGTGAAATCATTCCCTCAACACTTTATTTTTTCACTAAAGCAGTAGGTATTTTTTTGGTTATTGCTGCGTTAGCTGTTTTAACTCATGTTGCGTTGTATCCTAAACCATTATTGGGTGCAAAGCAAGAGAAAGCTGTTCCCTATGCTCGATTTGCTATTAGTGCCATTGGATTAAGTTTAATTGGTTTAGTTGGTGGTTACATTTCTCTTGGTCCACGTAGTGTTGAAGTAGATACCATGCAATTTTTATCAACAGTGCGAGATATGAAAAGTGTTTTACTTGGTCAAGCGGTTTTGTATTCATTTCTGGTAGTCTGGTTATTTATTGTTACGCTGGTTGCACTCTTCTTTATCAAGAAAATCTTAGAGATACATTCGGTAGTGCGAGCTAAAGAACGTCGTGATGATCTTGATCGCTGGATTAAACATCATCATCGTTTCTTGAATGCAGTGGTGGCGGGAATTGCGTTGGTTGCGGGGATCATCTTTTTGGTAGTATAGAGATGGTTTCGATTGCTGAGATCCAAAAAGTTTTTTCTCTTTTAGAAAAAACGCATCCATTAACTATGCTTGAAGAGTTAGGTCATTATTCTGCGTTTCAACTGCTCGTTATGACTTTGCTGTCTGCTCGGTCTAAAGATTCTACGGTGATTCCTATCGTTAAAGAAATGTTTATTCGTTATCCTGAACCTTCTGATTATGTTGCCATGCCGGTTGAAAAGTTGGAGGCGATGATTCGTCGCATTGGTTTTTATCATGCTAAAGCTAAAAATGTGAAAGCATTGAGTGTGATGTTAATCTCGACGTTTAGTGGCAATGTTCCTGATACTTTGGAAGAATTGATAACGCTTCCTGGGGTTGGTCGTAAGACGGCGAATTGTATTTTGGCATATCATTTCAAAAAGCCGGCGATTGCGGTTGATGTGCATGTTCATCGGATTTCAAATAGGTTGGGATGGGTTCGGACGACGAAGGAGAGCGAAACAGAACAAGTATTGATGAAGCTGGTGCCACGTCAAGAATGGATTAATGTCAATCGCTTGTTGGTGGGACATGGACAGACGATTTGCCGACCGATCAATCCGCTGTGTGGGAAGTGTTTGGTGGTGAAGTATTGTAAATTTGGGAAAAAGGAAGCGAAAAATTAAATCTTAGAATTAGAAATTTACACTGCTCGTTTATTATCTTTCTTTGTTACGCTGACAAAATGATGTCCAATATCTCTCACGATGAATCTCTGTTGTTGTGCGGTCTTTTGCAGTGTTTGTAAATAACGATAATGAGGCATTTCCATGAACGCAACGGCTTGTTCTAATGAGAGGTGGTCATGTAATAATTCGTTGACGTTATGGTATAAATCAGAGAGCACTTGGACGTTTTGTTCAAAGTTTTTTACTTCTTCAATGGCTTTAGGCAGCCCAAATAAGTCATCGTTAAGCATTTGATTGGTAATAATTTTAGTTTTTGTTTTATCTTCTCGCATATGGCTTAGGGTAAGGTCAACCATACTGCGTGAGTAATGGTGAAGTTTCTCATGAATTTGCGTTGAGTTGCGTAATTGCGCGACTTTTTGATGGGCAAGGGTAAGATGAGAATTTAATTCACGCTTTGTTTCTTGAGGAAGATTCTGCAAGAATGGCATATTGGGGTTCGTATTAGAACGAATGGGGCGTACCCAGTTTTGACTAAAATTGTCAACTACTTTAGATATCTGAGGGAGGGTCGCTACTTGTTGTCGTATTTCTCGTAAGTCCATCTATGCACCGATGGGAATTAAGAATGGGAAGGATATAAAGGTTGTTGTTTGGGAAATGGACTCATTTGTTTTTTCTGTCAGATAATTTTATAACTAATTTGGCTGTTTTAATTTTATGAGTTCAACTAATATTTTTCGAAGAAGTGCGCTTATCACTATTTTAGTGGGTGGAGCAGGAGTGAATTATACTCATGGTTATAGGCCCGCATCTGAAAATCTTGAAGCGGGAATGAATCGTAGAGAAAGTGAAGATGCTCTCTATTCTAACTGGCAGCAGCATTATTGTGATAAAGCTACTCAAAGATGTGATCCCAGAATTCTGATCAATCCGTTGACTATGGTGGGAAGAGCTGTTGCGTATGCAACGTACGATCAATCTAAGTAAGAATGAGATTATATTTTCAACAAAGCCAAGTAAAGGGAAACCTTTATAAACACCTACTCAAAATCTAGTCTTAAATCCACGGAGGATACTCTTCCCATGTTCTACAAAGTCAAAGTTCGAGATCACATTCGCGTTCCACCACATATGTTTAACCTCTCTAAAAAGAAGGCAGTGTTAGACAATATCCGGTCTAGTTATGAGAATTATATCTCAAAAGATTTTGGATTTGCTGTTGCTGTTGTTGATGTGGGTACTATTAAAGAAGGTGTTATTGTTCCTGGTGATGGGGCAGGATATTATGAGAGTGAATTTGAACTTCTTACATTCAAACCTGAAGTAAACGAGCTAGTTTATGGAAAAATTCGCGACATTACTGACTTTGGCGCGTTCATGGACATTGGTGGCGTTGAAGGAATGGTACATATTTCTCAAAGCATGGATGATTTCGTTTCTTTTAGCAAAGAAAAAGTCTTGCAAGGGAAGAAAAGTGGTCGATCTATCAAAGTTGGTGATCGTTGCCGAGCTCGTATCATAGCTGTAAGCTACAAAGATCTTCATAATCCTAAAATTGGTCTTACGATGCGTCAAGAAGGACTTGGTCGTGTTGAATGGCTGGATGAAACTCCAGTTGTTGCAAAAGAAGCTGCACCAAAGAAAAAGGAGAAAGAATAGGAGAATATCATGGCAAAACGAAAAGTATGTCGCAGTTGCAAAGTATTTGTTGAGGGCACTGAATGTCCTAATTGTAAAACAACGAGCTTTATCGATACTTGGAAAGGTCGTCTTTATATTACTGATGCAGCTCAATCTGAGATTGCTAAGAAAGTGAATCATACTCAAAGCGGAGAATACGCAATAAAAGTACAATAGGTGGAACTATGCAAATTACAGTCGAACATAAAACAGAAAATCCATTAATTAAAAGAACTGATATAACTGGTAGTGTTACATTTTCAGGTGCAACTCCTAGCAATAAAGATATTGCTGCTGCTCTTGTTAAACAACTTCACGTTGATCAATCATTACTTGTTATCAAAACAATTCATAATGATTTTAGTTTTCAAAAAGCTCATTTTCAAGCTGTCGTTTATGCTAATGCTGAAACGAAGAAAAAGTATGAAATGATGACAACACATCTGCGTAAAAAAGAAGAAGAACTTAAGAAAAAATCCGCAGAAGCAAAAGGTGAATAAACATGGCAGCTCCTAATAAAGGTGGAAAAGCTCCAGCTAAAGCTGCAGCAAAAGGACCAGCGAAGAAAAAAAGTCGTAGTTTACATAAATTGTATGTTATCGAAGGCGATAAAATTAAACGTACTAATCCATTTTCTCCTAAATCTCCTGGAGACTTTCTTGCAAGTCACAAAGACCGTTTAGTGTGCGGCAAGACTGGTTACACAGAGATGAAACGGAAATAAGTATTGTTTTTGTTTTTTTAAGGGTTTGTTTAGGTGGTGAGAGTTGTTGTTTGTTTCATGATCTCAACTTTGCTCACTTCGTTTTGTAATCTCTTTCTCACTCCTCTTCGAATAATGTTCTTGTTGGAATATGAGGTTTGCAAATGAATCTTCGTAGCAGTGTTGTGGAGAATGATATCTCAATTGCATTTGTACCGGAAGGTTTTCCAATAAAACAGATTGGTTCTCTTGTAGGGCATGGCACAGACGCTTTGCTGGTTTCACTTCCTGTTCAGGGATCTGGTTTACATGAGGTGATCTCTCACTTCACACAACGATCCATTCCTTCTTTTATCATGGCTGCAAGCATAATGGAACGAGAAGTCTTAGAAACACTTGAGTTTCGTGGTGCTGTGCCGCTTGAAGCCTGGAATAATCAATATTGGGGTGTAAGTCGCGGACTTGAACGAATTGTTGATCAAGAGCAGAGACAATCGTGCGATCCAGCAATACAATATAATCGAATTATCAAAAGAGCGCAAGATGTTTTTGCAAACCCACAATATCCTTCCAGTTCGCAGTTTATTGATCTCATGCTTCATCCACGCCTTCGGACTCTTGCAGATGGAATCCCTCGCCGTAACGGCTCTGTGATCATTGATTGTGGACATATTGACAACAGGGGGATGTATGCCACAAATGCAGATCTTTTTACCATTGAAGATGGTGTAGTATTGTTGCATTATTTGCGAGCCAAAGGTCATCAAGATGTTAAAATCTCTGTTCTGGTAAATGAACAATATCTTTTTGGTCAATGGTCAAAAACGGATGCTCGTCGTTGGATTCACAAACTTCACCAACAAGTAGATCGTTTTGGTGTACATCAATTCGTTGCGCAGAATTATCGTGAGATTCTACGAGGATATGGTATTGATGAATCAACTTATGAACGCGACATTGTTTGCCGCTTTGAAGGCAGCCTCTCGTTAGAAGCTCGTCAACAACTTGCTGCATATGAGGAAGGGGGAGAGCATCCTTTCGTGATGGAGATTGATTTGTATGGTCAACGGGGATATTCGTTTCAAGTGCAAATGCCTACTCCTGATGGAAATGGAAGCAGAACATTTGAACGGGTGCTTGCATCAGCTCAATCTGGTGCGCCAATCTGCGCGTTGATTTCAGCTAATTTAGATCGTCGTCATGAACTGGCGGGCGCGAGCACGGTAATTTACTTACGTGATGAACAGTGGCGTTCTGCTGTGTTATGCGGTTCACGCAGCGCTCATTATATCTATGGGACACAATCTGAGGCAAATGCTGTTTTTTATCAAGAGAAAAATGGTCAAGTGGGAATTACTGAGATCGTAAGCCCTATCGTTTAATGGTTGGAATCATCCTTGTTTGGTATTATCCCACATAAATTCAAAGATTTTCTTGAAACCGTCTGCAATCTCTTTACTCTTTAATACAAATAATGTTGGTTTTTCTTTTAACTTACCGTATTCTTGACCAGTGTAAATGACTGTATAGTCACCAAAGAACTCTACGGTAAGTTTGCTGCAATATTTCTTTGGTAAAAAATGATACTCATTTTTTTCAAAATCTAGGGGGGAGGGTGCTTTTTTCTTTACTTCTTCATCAAAGATATGACGGAATTTTATTTTTGATTTCTGACGTTCTCGATCAAACTTGATACGAAAAAATTCTAGGCGTGGATCAAACCACATACCTTTTCCGCCAATACAATAATACGTTTTCTTTTCTTTGAGAATGTCAAACATATAATTCTTGTAGCCTTCCATGCCACGATAAAAATAAACCTCTTCCTCTTTGTTTTGTGTTTCAAAGCGTTTAGTGAGGTCTGGGAGTATTTTTTCAACAAGCTCTTGTTTTTCTTTGAGTAATTCTAGAATTCGCCGAGGGTGAGCTGCTTTGAAATGCTTTTGCCCTTCTATGGTAACTCCTGCGCAAAGACCTTTCTCGACAAGTCGTTCCATAGCATCATAGACATTGCTGCGATTTACATTTGTTTTAATTGAGATAGTATTTACAGATGCTTCTCCTAAGTCCACAAGTGCTTCATAGATTTTAGCCTCATTGGGACTTAGTCCTACTTCTTGAAAGAATTTTTCATACATGTAATCGCTTTCTGGTTTGAGACTTATTAAACTTTCGTGGTGAACGCTACGAATAAGCTTTATATGGTGGATAATGGCACGAAATAGCTGAGGGTGGTAGAGTAATACGTTTGAGAGTAGAAAGTGTAGCACTAGCGTAAGCTCTATCATTAACTAAACTAATATGGTAACAAAGATTGATCCAGAAAAATTAAACGCAGCTGTTGCTGACGGCGAACTTCTTTACAGTCGATTTATTGATGAAGAAATACCTGATCCTGAAAGAGTTGTGGAGTGGTGGGGTGAAAAAGGAAAAAAACGTCTTTTAGTTTTGTATACTGGCGGCACGTTAGGAATGGAACCTCACGAAGATGAAAAAACTCACGAAGAAATATTAAAGCCCTCTTTGAGTTTAGATAGACTTCTTGATGTTGCAAATATGGTTACTGGTTGCAAGTCTCGTTATAATATTCTTGGTTACAAAATTTCCCATATAGACAGTACTGAGATTAATGTGCGTGTGTGGAGTAATATGGCTAGACTTATCGCGGATCATTATGAGGATATTGATGGTGTTACCATTCTTCACGGAACAGATACAATGGCGTATACTTCTGCCGCGATGGCTTTTGCACTGCAACGCCTTTCTATTCCTGTTGTTTCTACAGGTGCACAAATGATACTTCAACGTGATGGGACAGATGTAATTGGGAATTTAACAGGTGCTCTTAAACTAGCATCGGATCGTCTTGCAGGTTCATTACTCTACTTTAATGGAAATGTCTTTTGTGGAACACGTGTTTCAAAAGTGCTTGATGAAGAACTACCTGGTTTTGATTCGAGTAATTTTGGTCGTATAGGTTATTTAGGGGCAAATGGAATAAAACCAGATCCACGAGCACTTTTACGTGGAACGTATACTCCTTCTGATCTAAAATATGAACCTGGATTTGGGAGTGGCGTTATTCACATAGGGATAACTCCATTTACACGTCCAGCGCAAATTGCTGCAGCTGCATCTCAAGGATGCGAAGCAATTGTATTAAGTTCGTTTGGTCCTGGCAATCTTCCACGATGGCATAACCCCGTTGTAGAATATCTTGTTCGTGAAGCGGGAGTTCCTGTGTATGTCTCTTCTCAATGTGCTGGTTCTGGTATTTCAGAAACAAGTCATTATGGGCCTGGCGTAGGAGCGCAACAAGCAGGAGCAGTTCCAACAATGGATATGTCTGGCGAGGCAACAGTTTCAAAGTTAATGTGGGTAAAAAATAGAACCAATAATCTTGATGAGATAAAACATCATATGGTTGGCACTTGTGTTGCTGGTGAAATTACCCTTCCCCAGACGTATGGGCATCATCAGAGGTAGATACCAATTAGTTGTAAATCTAGATGAAAAGTTACGTAAAACAAAGATTGGGCTGGTCAGCTAGTAAATTATTCTTTTCTCTAGATAATCAATTGTTCTTTTTTCTAGATAATTAGTTTCCATCAAAACCACATGAACTTTCATAAAACCACAGAAAGAAAAGTTAAAGTAAGAAAATAAATCACTTACCGCATAAACTCAATGCCTAGTTCATTTTCCATAGCGTCTTTCTTCTTGTTGGCAAACTTATTTCCTGTACCAAAGATTTGTTCAGATTTAACGCCGGTAATGATAATCATGGTACGAATAGTTCGTTCAAGATCTTTGTAAATTTGAGCTCCCCAAATAATCTTAGCATGACTATCAAGACTCTGGGCAACTTTCTCTACAATTTGGCGTGATTCATCAAGGGTAAGGTTCTCCCCTCCAGAAATGTTAATCAATGCGCCAGTAGCATTACTTACATCAACATCAATCAATGGATTTTGTAGAGCTTTGACAACGGATTCTAATGCACGATGTTCGCCGTCGGATTCCCCAACGCCAATCATGGCAACACCGCCTTCACTCATGATGGCTTTTACATCAGCAAAGTCAAGGTTAACAAGTCCTGTTTTGGTGACAAGTTCAGCAATGCCTTTGACGGAATTGGTGAGAATTTCATCTGCAACTTTAAATGCAGTTTGAAGTGGAAGATGTGGCGCAATTTCAAGCAATTTTTCGTTAGGAATAACAATGAGAGTATTGACACTTTGTTCGAGTTTCTCAAGCCCAATCATGGCGTTTTCAAAACGGTGAGATCCTTCCATGGTGAAAGGGATAGTTACAATAGCTACACTTAGGATACCCATTTTACGCGCAAGCGCAGCAACAAATGGGGCGCTACCCGTGCCAGTTCCGCCGCCTAAGCCGCAGGTGATAAAGATCATATCACAGCCATCAAGCAGTTTTTTGAGATCGGCTTCGTTTTCTTTGGCAGATTCTTCACCCATCTTGGGATTAGATCCTGCGCCAAGACCGTTGGTGAGTTGTTTTCCGATAAGTAGTTTTTTGTCACAAGTAGTATAAAGAAGATCTTGGGCGTCAGTATTGATCGCTACTGTTTCGATACCTTTGATGCCTACTTCCGTCATGCGGTTAATGGTGTTATTACCTGCACCGCCACAGCCAATTACTTTAATACGCGTTTTGTGGCTCGCAATCATCTTTTCGAGCTCTGCGTCGATGTCGAGATCAGCTTTTTTATGATTGATCTCTTTGGTTGTAAGCGCTGACATCGGTTGTGCTCGATTTACAGATTGATTTTGTATGGTTGTGTCACGAATATAGGTATCCACAGGTATCACCTTTTGGAATGGTATCAAGATAAAGCGTACTTCCCACCCTTTTTATGATTCTCAATGCGAAAGGTGCTTTATAAATTTTATTGCACTCTAGGACTACCCATTTTCTTTAACTTAATTTTTGATATAACTCTTGGAGAATTTTCATCAATTCTTCTAAATCTTTAGCTTTACCAATACGCGCGCGAATATCTTTGCCACCAATGACGCCACGGGTAAATGTCATGGCTTGCAAGCGTACGTTGACGAACTTAATTGTAGGATATTGTTTGGTGTATTTTACATATTTAAAGAAGTAGTTTAAGCGTTCTTTATCGGAGATTTCATCATATTTTCCTGTGGCAAGATATTGATTAATTTGCGTAAAGAGAAAAGGGTTCTTACAAGCGGCTCTTCCGACCATAACATAATCACAGCCAGTCTCATCCATCATACGCTTGGCATCTTCGGGTGTTTGGATATCGCCGTTACCTACGACGGGAATAGAGACTGCAAGTTTTAGTTCTTTGATACGATTCCAGTCAGCCTTACCTGAATAGCCTTCTTTAAGCGTTCTTGCGTGGAGTGTGATCATAGCAATGCCTTCTTCTTGGGCGATTTTGGCAATTTCAATAAACCGGTCTGGTGCATTTACTCCCGCGCGAATTTTAAGTGAGACTGGTTTGTTGCTGGCGTTGACCATGGCGCGAAAGATTTTTCTGGTCAGATCTGGTTGTTGAAGCAACGCAGCACCGGCTACTTGGCAAGTGATGTGCGGGGCTGGACACCCCATGTTGTAATCAATGATATCAAAGTGAGGGGCAACCAACTTGACGGCGTTTTCGAGTTCTTTTATATCTGAGCCGAAGAGTTGACAGGAATGCGGACGTTCAGCATCAGAAAATTCAATGAACTCACGAATATCTTGTCCTCGTTGTTGTCTTGCAGTGACTGCATGAATGCTAGTAAGTTCAGTTACAACGAGTCCTGCTCCAAGTTCTTTACAGACGAGCCGTAAGGCTGGATCAGAAACACCTGCCATGGGCGCAAAGAACGCTTTAGAGGTGAAATGAGGAAGGGGCTTTGCTACAAGATGTGACATTACACCCTCCTTTCAACTATGTATTAAAAAGATTACGACGAGAAATGAATTATTGGTCTACGGGTATTCGATAATCTCTGAATTCTTTTGCAAGTCGTTTTTCAAAACTTTGTAGTTCTTTTAATTCAGCTCGTACTTGGTCTGGTTTTTGACGTGCAACTTCCCAAGTGCTTACTATTCTTGAACACAAACCGTCAAGATATACATCCGACAACTCTGCGATGGTCGAATCTGCCCATGGATCTGCAAATATCCCTCCATGCGTTCCAATTCTATGAAGTACATCACTGTCACGATAAATATGTACTAATCCAATTATTGCTTGATATCCTTGTTGAGGAGTAATTGTGGGATATCCTATTCCAGAACCAGCACGTTCATAGAGAAAATGTTCTGATTGATATTGAGGCATATGACTTATTTTTTGTAAGCTCTTTTTAAAGATTTATCTTGTGAAGAGAATGGGAGTTAGAACTTCTTTTTCTTCTTTGCTGAATATTAAAAATAATTCCTACAAATTTAAAAATACGTTCTTGTGGAATGTATTTTATGGCTACGGTCCTTCTATCATTAGATGCTGCGATTAATCGAGAATATGGATTTTTAGCTCAACGAGAGCGAACTGGCTGGTTGCGTGTTGTCTGTCCTCGTCTCCCTACAGAAGAAGATACTTCTTATCGCGTTCGTGTTGGGGCCGCAGTTAAAAGTAACCGAGTGGAGAATGTTGCACAGCATTCTATTGAAATGGCTGTCTGGGGATATGTTCTTGCAAAATTATGTCGACCAGATCTTGATGCATATCATGTTTTCGAATTATCAATCATTCATGATCTTGAAGAGGGGAGAACGGGGGATTATATGCCAGGTCAAATCTCTGTTCAAGAAAAGTTCAAAATTGGATCTCAAGCGATTCAGGATGCATTTCGCGGTGTACGAAATGGTGAATATTGTGTTGATTTGTGGCTCGAGTATGCACATCGTTCTTCTGCCGAAGCACATTTTGTGAAAGAACTGGATAATCTACAAATGGCACTTGCGGCTTCTCGTTATAAGTGTCAGGGTTATGTTGGATTGGATGAATTCTATAAGAGTGCAGCTACAAAAATCAAAACTCCAGAATTGGTGGCGTTGTTTGAGAAGTGGACTGGTGTGTCTAAAGATTAAAATAAAGCATCTGCGTCTAATCTGATTTTAGGATCTTCGTATTTATCTAGGAATATTTTATATCGAGAACTTGAATATCCAATCTTTTTTTGGCGACAGATAATCTTGGACCAAGGCGAAGATGTGATCCTCGAGTTAATTCTTGATCGCGATTAGGTGTTAACCTTTCCCACGTTCCGTTTTCTAACATAAAAGATCGAGATTCTGTTTCATGTTGTACATAATATAACACTTCATTCGCAGTGTATATGGTTGCTCTAAATTGTCCAAATTCAGGAGGCATTTCTATGTTACTGTTTTCAGAACCAATAACTATCCTGTGGTCGGACCCATCTAATTCACTCAATCTATATTGTCTTATATCTATCTCAAGAGAATTTAGATCTCTACGAGTGATCATTAGGTCGATTTTCTCAATCATACGGGCTATGTCTGGTGACTGCATTTAAATCTTATCCAAGATCTGAAGAAATTGGCGTAATGTGTCCTGTGAAAAAGAGGATAATGGCAACACTCGAAAGTATTCTTGGTTACGTGGGCTGTAGAGTTGTTTTGACGTTGTAAGATTGGCAAGAAGATCTAGTTTGGTGATAATGCCAAGAAATAGTACTTGTCCATTTTCTTCATAACACGCAACGTGATGGTCAGCAATTTTATCTTGTTCATGTTGAAATCGATCATCAGGGTAGGCGACAGTTTTGTATTTTTCCAATGAGTCTTTATTGATGCTGCGTAGACCAAGACTTACTTCTTTTCCGGCTATTTTTACATAGAAATCAGCACCTGCACCATTGGCGTCGCCAAAATAATTTCCTCGGTAGCGAAACCATACGCTTTGTTGAATGAGTATTTGTTTGAACGCTTCTTCGGTGGTCCAACAACGCACAAAATTTGCTTCTTTAATACTAGTATTGCGACCTTGTTTTGCCCAGCCTTCTGATTGAATTTTTTGTTTGACTTGCGTTTTGAAATAGTCAATTGTTGACGCAGGAACTGTGAATTCGGGAGGCTGCATGAACAGAATGATCTTTTGGGAATATTTATTGTTTACGGTGTAGTCTGGTTCTTATGTGACCTCATTCTTATCTCTGATTATGGTGCATTAAACCCAAACATTCTTGCGTTTTCTTCAACAATTTTGGTAAGGGCGTTTACTCGTATAACATATTTATATGTCCCAGAATCTTGAGGAAATTGAGCAAAACTACGGCGATGGTCCATTCGCACATTTACTCCGCCCATGCCAGTATAATAAGCTGCAATCATCAAATCGCCTTTCTCTGATCGAGAGAGATAAGGGTACTCTTTCATGACTTCATCTCGTACATGAGCAAGATATTTTGCTCCACACAAAACATTACGTCGTGCTGCAGCTCGTTGTTGTGCAGGCGAGTCATAATCATGTGGCATAATGTCACGTGGAGAATAACCCATTGTCCGTGCTGTCTTTGGCATCACTTGCATGAGTCCAAGTGCACCAGCAGATGAGACAGCAAAAGGATAGCCGTCGCTTTCTTTGGCACAAAATCCCGCGAGATAGTATTCAGAAATTTGGTACGTATCTCGGGCTTGGAGAAAGTCACTTCCATAACGAGCTACGCGTGGCAACATCTGCTTTACAACTTTCCATTGTTTAGTTTTATAATTATAACATTCTGCTCGGATATCTTTGATCACATCATCCCGTGAAACACGTGGCTCTCCCATATATTGTTGCGGCAGTGGTTGTTGATTAAGTCCAATAACACTTCGCCAATATTCCTGAGCTTGAGCATCTGACCCTATGGCTAGTTCTGCTCCGATTACTGAAACAAGTCCAAGAAATCCTCGACGGGTAACTTCCATGATGTGCTTTTGAGGGGAGTTTATTAAAAAAGTTTGGAACAGAATGAGTTGACTTTACAAGACTTACTCTTCTTCTCGTGGTGTTGATGTGTTTTCTATATTTTTAAAAATTAAACAATAATGGTGATGTACATTAGGCACAAAACTATATTTGTAGCCGTAAGGATAAAGCGTTTTATTATCTTGACACCAGATTCTTTCTCCACGAAATTGATAATATTTCATCATTTCTTTGGCAAAGTCCCACGCTAATGGGGTATAATTTCCTTTGTCCATGTAATTTTGCAAAATGACTACAAGATGTCCGCCTGGTTTGATTTTAGGTTTGAGGTCAGCAAACATGGAGGCGAGGCGTTTGAGGAATTCTTCGTAGGACCCAGCGTTGCCTAAATCGCGGCTATCATCGCTATATTTGGTGTCTAAACCTTCTTCTTCTCGTTCTTTGGCAACGATGCCTTTCTTATTTAACATTGGTCCGTAGGGTGGAGAGGTAATGACTAAATCAATTTGCGGCAATGAATATTTTTTCCAATGCTCATCAATTTTAGTGCTATCACCTTCAATGACAAGTTGTTTAGTGTGTTGTCTTGCGCCACTTTCTCCTAATTGAAGCTGTGATTCTTTTTCAACAATACGATCTTTAGCAATCTGGGCATATTTTGGCTGTAATTCGATACCAATCCCGTTGCGCTGGGCGTTATAGGCAGCAATCAATGTACTGCCAGTTCCTAAGAATGGATCAAAGACGACTTGGCCTCTCTTGGTAAAATAATTGATAAACTGCTCAATCATGTTTTCGGGATACTTTGCGGGATGAAGAATTTCTGCTTTTTTGCGAGGGGGCGGGTTATGAATAAACCATGTTTTAGTGAACTTAAGCCAATCTTGGGCAGTAAGCTCATTGAGACGATTTTGTGGCGAGACCTCAGACATCGATTGTTCTTGGTATAATGGTTATTTAAAGATATGGATCATTGCACATAATTAAAGAAGTAAAAGAAGAATAAAAGAAATTAAAAAAGTGAATTTATCGTTTTTTCTTAGCTGCGGTTTTTTTTACTGCTTTCTTCTTAGCTGGTTTTTTTGCACTAGCTTTGCGTCCGCGAGCCATTTTAGCACGAGAAATGTTTCCTTTAGAGTCGATGAAATAAAGGAAGCCTTTTTCTTTTTTAACGCCTACTTTAACTACTACTTCTTTCTTAGCTTTGCCTTTGGATCTTCCAGCTCGGCTCATCATAGCGCGAGAAACGTGTCCGTCTTTGTCGACGAAATAAAGATATCCAACTTGTTTTTTAACACCAGTTTTGTGAACAACTTCTGCCATTTTCTATTCCTCCTTTTTGTTCGAGAACATAAGCCCCCGTCGGAAAATGATTATTTCCAGGTCTATGGATACATGGAAAGTATTTAAAGCTTTCGAGAGGGTGTCGACGGAGGGGGTGGGGTTTGTGTGGTCTAGTAAGTATTCTTTTTTGATTATTAACTACTATTTCTTAGTCTCTAAAAAGTAGTTAAAATTAAAAAGAAAGTTCATTTTTGCTCTCTTGATGGGAAGAAGACATAGGGGGAGCGGCGAGACTCTCGATAATATGTTGGCTGATGCTTTAGTTGCAAGTGTTGCATGGCGTACGTTTGCTGATCTTATTGATAACTCAGTTTCTACAGATTTTGCTGATCAGCGTTTTTGCTGGTTTATCACTAGTTGTACTATCATTACTGATGCTGCTTTAGGGACTGGCTATTGTCGGGAAAAACCTCTAGATCGGGAACCTTCAAATCAAGCAAGAGAATTGTACTTTCTTGCTCGTCAAGGAGAAGAAACAGGTTTGCCTGAAGGGATGGCAGAGAACTTTCCTCGCGCTTTTGGCGCAAGAATTAAAGTAGGTTTAGAAAGACTTGCTAATACTATTGTTGGTAGATATGGGTCTGATTATGGCTGGACTCATCGCCTCTTTGGTATTGATCCTCGTCAGGATACTAATTTACGAGAAAAATTTAGTGAGGTACTTCCTTTAAGTTATATTCAATCTCCTCTCCATGATCTAGATCAAGCAATGCCTTATTTAGAAGAATTACACCATTCGCCGAAAGCGGGGCTACAATCTCTCAAAGATATCTTTATTGAATTGGGTGTTCCTTCAGAGAAATTAGATGCTGTGTTTGAAACTGCCCAACAGCTTTCGTTAATCGATCCTCGGCATGCAATTACAGAGACATATTCTGGACTTGTCGTGCCATTTACGCTTGCAGACAATCAACCGTTTGCGGGTAAGACTGCCTATCTTAAAATCTCTCGTCCGGTGGAGATTGCCAATGAATTTGCCTATCTTTCTATTGCTGCGGCTCATCCTCTGCTTCGGGTGATTACACCACGGGTTCTGTCTTGTCTTTACGCTGACCAATCTGCTGTTGCGGCGTTAGTGACGTTGGGTACAGAAAATGATGATATTGTTAGTATGCAAGATCAATATACTTATTTTACGTTACGACAAGATGTTTTTTCCTCGGCAGCAGTACGATCTCGTTTCTCTCAATTAAAAGAAGACAACCCAATCTATATGGATATATTTAATCGTGCAGTGGCGCATACTCTTCTAACACAAGATAATCATTCTCATTCTCCTCTGCCTTATCTTAAGCCATTATTTTCTTTAGTCCATCCTTGGGAATTTATTGAACAACGCTTGGCCGGGTGTCAAGATACATCAATGAGAGAACAATTTCGTTCTTTCAAAACCGCTTATTGTGCTATTGTTCCGCGCGTGCATCAGTATGCTCATGAAAATCCTACAACAATTATCCATGGGGATGCACGACCTGAAAACGTCTGGGGTAGTCCATTAGGTGTTAGACCATTGGGGGATGCAAGTCATGCTCGCGCAGGTAATCCGGAATTTGATTTAGGTAAATTAGAAGTTGCAAATATCCCTGCTGCTGCGAAAGTATATCTGGCGTTGCGTCGTGAAGTAGAGTTAGTAGTAAATGGAAGAGAATACACGGCTCATACCGGTGATGCTGACTTTGCTACTCGTTCTCTGGAAATTTCGTTTGTTAATGCAGTGCGTTATGGGATGTGGAAAGCTGGTCAGAATGCCGTTGCTACTCATTACATGGGGTTGGCAACTAAATATCTAGTGCAGTTAAAGATTTGATTGAACTACGTTTCTGATTTTTCTAAACAAAGAATCCCATACAACGGTGAGCTAATTAAGTAGAGTAAGCGGGAGAGCTCGGCACAGTAATAAATAGCTATTCTTTCACGGGGTAAACTGGTTGTTAACGCAGGAAGAAAAGAACTGTTGAGTGCTTTGTTAATTTTTTCTGATGCTGATTCTATTTCTTTTCCCTGTTTTGTTAGAAACCCTTTCTTCATTTCAGAAAATGTTGATTCTAATAACAGCAAGAGTTCTTTAGTTTTAGGGGTTGCTTTTTTGTCGAGGGGTAACTGTTCGTAGAGATGAATGAGGTTGCGTTCAATAAGATTAAGATAGGTACTTAATGACCAATAAAGATACGTTTTATCATCAAAGAGTTTCTTTGTACTAATGATTCGTCGCAAGAAGTTATCATATTTGGTAATTTTCTCTGCATACTCTTTGATACTCTCACTTTTTGCTGAGTTTGCTTCTATTGATAATTTTAGTTCAATAAATGTTTCTGCAATAATATAAAACATGCGTTGTAGCATTGTTTCATGACTGGTGGCGTGTGATTCTGCAATGGCGCGGATAAGAAGTAGATTCTCTTTTTCTTCAATAATCTCAAATCCGAGGAAATACTTTTCAACGAGATCTTGGATAGTTCTGCGTTGTTTTGCATTTATGTACTTTATTTCAATATTATCATATCCTAATCGATAGACATTTTGCAACTGAATGCGAATTGTTCGATCATGTTCAGAACTGATGTTGATGGCGATTTTTTGGTGGGCGGGTTTTTGTGCGCACAATACAAGATTGCTTCCTTTTTCGATGAGAGTTATCTCTTCTCCCGGTTTTAGATCATTTTCCCGCACCCATTTGATTGGTAAAAAGATCGTTCTTCCGCCAAGACCCTGAGCAATGATTTTTCGTTGCATTTTTTGTTTTTTTGCAGTTTTATTTATTAATATTGTGGATAATTAATATTAATAATAAGAATTAGGTTAAAGTAGTAACTGGATTCTGATTTTTCATCTTTTGAATGGGGGGAAGGGAACATGGAATATATTCGACTATCACAAGCACTCACCCTTGCGCGAGGAGCTACTCAATGGTCTTTTCGAGAATACGATGCTGGCACAGCACGACGGTTTGAATTTAGTGCTCCTGCTGGAGTTATTACTGCTAAAAAAGCTTTAGATTATCGTGTTGCTGTCTATAAAGATCGACAAGTAGGAAAAAATCTCACTTATGGTATGGATATTTTTTCTCCTAGTGGTATTTCACTGGTAAGCATGGATTGCAAAAATCTGAATCCAATGAGCCCAGCCCGTGATTTGTATGATCAGTTGGAAAGGGAACAGATTCTACTTCATGTGGGTGTTTTAGAACAATTTCTGAGTGATGTAAATCAGCCGAAACGTGATTAAATATGTATTCTGCAATTCAAAGAATGTATAGTGCGGCTGTTAATGCTGCTCGCAATGTTAAAGATACTCTTCGTGATAGGCTTGATGTTTTAGTTACTCAAAGTAGTAGTTATCAACCTGCGTTTTCTGGTAATGCTATTGTTTTCAATGCTGATTATCGTTCTAGAGAAACCGGTCGTGGTTTAGAACCAATCTTGGGTGCCACGGATTATTGTTCATTGATGGGAAAAAGTCAGTGGGGTGAAAAATCTCCAGAAAAGATGACTGATGGCGAATTAGGCGACGCTATGAGGTACTATAAAGATACTAAAAAAGACCCCCCAAAAGGATTAGACAAGGAATATCGTGCACGATTTGAACAAAATCGTCGTAGTGTTGATGATAACGGAAATCGCACCAAACCAAAATGGAATGATACGCGTAAGAGCAAGTAAATATGGTTACCACATTCGACTTTTTTCGCAATGACGCACGGGTACTTGGTACAAGTTTATCTGGAAATGACTTAGTTGATCTTGTAAACGCTTATTTTGCTGAAGAAGATAGTAGGGTTCGAAGAGCACAAAAATGGCTCGTTACAGCGTTTGATAAAGAAAAGAGAGAATCAAGCTCAATAAGTATCGATGACGGGGAGAAACCAAATGGTGCTAATTTTACTTTTAATGATTATCGTCAAGTTGCTGTGCTCAATACTGTTCTTCAAGAACTAGATACACTAGCAGAAGGGCTTCGCGTTGCAAGTCCAGCTGAGATTGTTGCATATTGTAACTCACAAAATGGTAAAATCCCTATTGAAAAACACAGAAGTTTTGGTATATGTGTGCCTTTAGGGGTTATTGTAAAAGATAGGTATGCTTTTGAGAAATATGAGTTAAGTGCAATGACCAACCTATTATGTTGGAATCAACGATTGGAGGGACGTACATTATCACACAACACAGCGGGTTCTCAACCAATTCAATACACAGTAAACTATAATTTAAGTGGTAGCATCACGTTTCCATTTAGTGATCGATTTTCTTTTACAATTCTTGGACATAATGAACAAGTACTCTATTTTGATTTCCCGGGATCGTTAAATCGAGATCAAGTAATCAGATTAGGTCATACTGGAAAAACTCGAATGATTCAAACAAAGCAGGGCAATGGTCCTAACAGTTGGACAGATGAACCCATTAGTGTAGATGGTCTTAAGATGCTTCAATCATATGTACTGCTGGCACGAGATCAATAGACTTACTCTTCTCCCACAATCTCAACCGCATTTAGTGCATCATGTAAATTGACAACGCCCTTCATAAACTTCTCTTGATCGTCAAAGCCGACACGCGGGCAGGCAGTATTGACCCAGACGTCAATAAAGTTAAAATTCTCTAATTGATCAAATGAGATGACGTTATCAACAAAGAAGTAAAATTTTTTGTCAGGATATTGTTTTTCTAATTCCAATGCTGGTTTGAGGTGTTCTTGACCAGGTTTGATTGTAATTAAGACCCCAACTGTCTTGGCGCTAACGAATTTGAGTAATGAGCCACGATACCTCTGCAACATGATTCGAATATCATCCACTTCCATAATCTTAAGGTCTTTGGCTACAGGGTCATTACATAATACTTCTTTAGGATTTGTATCGCCGCGTTGTGCATAGACTAACGCGAGTGGATGAAATTTACCATCGCCAATGTAGAGATAGACTTGAATCTGTTCTTTTTGTTCATCAGTGAGATGAAGGGAGTTCTTGTCATTATCGCAGCCAAGCAGTTGTGTTTTGACGTGGGTGCGATCAGCTTTAGAAGAGATAATAGTGATGTTGAGTTTTTTGAGTTGTTGTTCGATAGTCTCTAGTTGATTGACAAACTGTACTGATGCATAGAGACCCACTGTTTTGATACTATTCTTTTTGAGATAGTCAATCGTTTTTGTACATAATTCAACAGTACCGGTGAATGGTGCTTCGAGAAACATTATTTCCACTTTTTACCACCCCTCCTGTTTCTTGTGAAAGATGTTGTGTCCCCAGCTAATCAAAAGATCAATACCCATTTTACTAAGGCCGAGAGGAATATCACAGGCACCAAAATTGCTGCCGAGCCAGATAAGCACACGTGCACCGGTTTTGGATGAGATCTCTGCTTCAATTTCTTTAGCGTAGGGTTTCATCCCGTCGGGTAATTGAATACAGACCACTTTAGCTCCGGTTGTCTGAATGTGTTCAATGGCTTTTTTGGTTTCTGCGGCGTAGAGTGGCATTTTGTAGTCTTTTTCTGGTTTGTTTTCCCAAACTTTTTTATAGTGTTTTCTTTATATACGTTTCCATGGTTATGTGGTTTAACGAAAGAATGGAGAATTTTCGCCAATGGCGAAGTCGAAACTTTGCTGCTGTGGGTAAAGTGTTTGTGAGGTTACATCTCTCTGCAAATATTCTTACCACGCTGGCTTTACTCTGTGGTCTGGTCTCTGTATACTTTCTGTTTCAAACGTATTGGTTATTTGTGTTGTTTGGTATTTTGCATATCTTTTTTGATTCAATGGATGGGGTAGTAGCTCGTTTAACTAAACCGTCTCGTTTCGGTCACTTTTATGATATCTGTTGTGATCGGTTGATTGAGTTGTTGTTTTTAGTTAAAGTGGGGTATGTTCTTCAGGATTATTTTGCTTACCTTGTTGTAGGTATTACACTACTGGCGCAAATCTTCTTTTTTATGAGTCGAGAACAAGCCCCAATCTTGTTTACAAGAACACTCGTGTTTGTTATGTTAGTTATTCCACTGTCTTTCTCCCCGATTCTGGCGTATTTATGCAGCGGTGTTGCGTCAATGTTTGTATTGGCACGACAATTGCAGTGGGTTATGATGAGGAAGGGATAATCAAAAAGGCTCATTATTAAAGATAACTTTGTAGTTTCTCTTGTTTTTATTATTTAGTAGTAATTTCAATTAGTTTTATAAAACACGTTTTTTCTTAAGGAAACGTGGTTGATCTCATAAAATCACTCGAAGAGAAAGTAAAAAATTATACGTATCGTGGACTAGATTGGGTTACAAGACTTGAGGGGCCATTACTGTTTCCCAAACAAAGAGTAATTGTTTTGCCTGATTTCTATTCAAAACAAGGTTATGCTCACACTGGGGTCTGTAATGAATTAATGGTTCAGTCTTTTATAGATCTTTCAAAAGAATTTCCTGATTTATATTCTCAAGGTCGTATATTTCGTGTTAAAGGAGCAGATCCTGTTTTCTTTGGACTTCCTTCGACTACCTGCCGAGATAGTAATGGTGGGGTGATTGGTAATTTATCCCAGAGAAGCAGAGGTGCTCATCTTTTTTTAGCGATAACTAATCGGCGCATTATGGATAATGGAAAAAATCTTCAAGGTACTCAAGCAAAACAAGCTTTAATGTATGGCAATGCAATTCTATTCGATCCCTCCTTTGGGATTGTTGAACGAGTAGCAGAATCTGAATATCTTATTGATGAGATCTGGGCTCCTGGCTTTAAATCCACCTCTAGTGCTAATTCGGCAATCTTTGACAATGGGCACTTTGGTTCTCCAAAACAGATAGTTGGTATCTCTGGGGGATTAGTTGTTTCTATCAATCTGTATTATGTTGAACCTAATACTACTCAAAATTATACTGTTACAATCAGTTATATGACTCCGGGAGTTGATATAAATCATGATGTTAATATTTATGCACGACACCTAGATTATACTGCTAAACATATTGAAGGTTTAGATGTTTTTTTGAAACATATGAGGATGATTTGTAAAACGGCGTCTTTTGGTGATGATTTAGCAAAACATCAAATGAGTGTTACTATCTGGTAAATTATCTTTCTCAAATCAACATTAAATTTTTCTTTCTCTCATCCCAAGTAGAAATCCAATATAATTTGCTCCTAAATGTAACAATGGACTTGCCACAAGTAACACTACAATCACTTCAATATTTGGGACGTAAATGAGGAATGATCCAACAATTGCTCCTATGACAAAGTCAATTTGATCAAAGACATACCATGGCTGACCAGGTGCAATCTCTGCTTGTCGTTTGTAATAGCTTTTGATGAGGTCGCCCATAATTGCGCCAAAGCCTAAGGCAAAACCGAGTAGGGGTGAGAAGTCACTATAATCAATAATTGCAAGTTGAGTAAATCCTATGCTGTACAGGATTTTTTGTATGATGAAAATGATTCCTCCTACAAGTGTGGCAAAAAAAAGCCCTCGCCAGGTTTTGTTCTTACCAAAATATTTTTCACTAATTGGTTTAGCCAGAAAAGGGACCTTACGAACAAAGACGGGCATCATATTAGCAATATAGGCTGGTAAAAAGAAATACAAGCAGGAAAGGATGAAGATGAGTAAAGTCATAATTGAAGGAGATCATTTGGGCTTTTAAAGATAACGAAAACTCGCTTACCTGAAGGCTATGATTTTACACTTCTCTCTTGTTCTTGCGAGTTTTCGGAACACGGAAAACTAGTTTTCCGGTTCAGAAAGACAGAGTCTTTCTTGAACAGAAAATCAGCACTATGCGATTCATCCTGGATCTAAAGATCGAGGCTTTCTCGCTGATTTTCTTGTAACGATTGCTCTTGGTTGATGTTTATCTTTCTGCTTTGTTTTTAATGTTAATCATTGATCGTCTTTCTCAATTTAGTGACTCAAGACTCATAAACATTATAAATAAATTATCTTCAAAGAAATCATGGCAAACGGATACGAATTAGTTGGGACTAATATCTCGCATGTTGAATTATATCATTTTAAAGTTAATCATCCTGATAAGGGAAAAATTGACACTTTCATCGCACTCACGCTAAATGCGTCTCAAAAATTTCCGGGATTAGGTGGATGGAGGGTCAATAATCAAAATTACTCTACTCCTCAAGAAGCAGCACAAGGCTCTGTTAATCTTGCAATGGGTATGGGACATAAAGCTGCTGCAGCAGGTCTTTATCTTACTGGCGGAAAAGCGGTCACGTTTATGGATCCTTGTGACTTAACCGAGACATTTATAGAAAATTTTGGCGGAGCTGTTGAATCGTTAGGTGGCCGATACGTCACTGCGGCAGATTCTGGAACTGGTCCTGAACAAATGGATATTATTGCTCGTGCTACTCAGCATGTCGTGTGTCGAAGTACGGGCAGTGGAAATCCTGCACCAATGACTGCATATGGAGTATGGCGAGCCATGGATGTTGCAGCTGAAAAAAATAGAATTATTCTTAACAATGCAATCGCACGTGTCCGTGGAGCTGGTGGTCAGGTTGCAACATCATTGATATTTGGTTTTCCTGATGGTCATGAGTATGATTCTCATCGAGAACAATTTCGTGGATTAGCTCGTAGTGTTCGCAAAGTCTATTGTAGTGAAACGAATGAACAGAATAGTAGCCGCTTACGTGACCGTATCCAACGTGAAGGTCTCGAAGGCAGAATTATCCTTGTCCCCGATGATGAGTTATATCAAACAAATGGTTCCATTTTTGTACCGTGTGCTTTAGGTGGAAGTGCAAGTGGAGAAAAGATCCAACAATTAGTTGACTCCAATTGTAAGCTCATTGTGGGTGCAGAGAACAATCAATTAGTTGATCCAGATTCCGAAGGTGGACGTCTTCAAAGAAATGGCATCTGCTACATCACTGATTGGGTTGCTAATGCTGGCGGGTTAATCAATGCTGCTGAAGAATTAAATGCAAGACGAGAAGCTCGCGAATATGATGTCACACGTGTTCTTCAAAAAGTTAATGATATAGGTGACACTGTAAACCAATTACTCAAATTAATGAACTGGAAATCTCCTTCAAATGCAGCTTTTAAATTAGCAACAGTGAACAAAGTTTGTTAAAGCTGATGGTTAGTTTAAGTTCATTATTCTTCTTGTTTTTGTTGATTTTATTTTTTTATTTGGATTATCTTTAGGTTTTTTTGTATTATTATTATTATTATTTATTATTATATTCTCATTTTCTTCTTTCTTTTCTTAGAACTTTTTAGCATCAATCAAACCAATAAAACATATTCTACAACACATATATTCAAGTACTAAAATCAATTTAAATTATCTTGGCTTTGATTATTAAAAACGCTAGCAGTGCTGTTTTTTCCGAGATAGAACACTAAATGTAGTGTTTTGTCACGCTGCAAAGAACACGCAAAGTAATTAAATAAGATCTGATTCAAAAATCAAAAAGGGGAGAAGTACGAATTAATTTTGGTAACAGTTTTATGTTTCCATGTAGATTAATTTGTTTAAGTGTAAAAATAGTTTTAGTGCAAAAAGTATTTGCAGGAAATCCTAACAGTAAATCACAAAGAAACCTAGGAATAAAAGAGATATTGCAAAAAAGAGACTAATAAAAAGAGATTATAGGTGTTACGATGTATTGTCCATTTTGTTCGCATGAAGAGACGAAAGTTTTGGAATCACGCATAGTAGAGGGTGCAATGCGCCGACGTCGTGAATGTTTGAAATGTTTAAGCAGATTCACCACTTATGAACGTGCGTTGTTTAATTTTGCTGTATTAAAACGGGATGGACGTAGCGAGCCGTTTGATGTTGCAAAGCTAACTTCAAGTATTCAAAGAGCTTGCGCGAAGAGTGAACCAGAGGTTGTATCTCATCTAACTCAAACTGTCTATCGTAAAATACTCAATAAAAGAACGAATCCCATAAAAAGCACGTTGATTGGTTCGTTAGTGTTAGCTGAACTCAAAAAACAGGATAAGATGGCATATGTGCGTTTTGCTACGATTCATAAAAAGATTGAAGATCCAAAACTCTTGGAGAGAGAATTAAACTTTGTGGCGTAAAATGCTTAGGAAGTATATTTAGAATGTATACTTAGGAAGGATGTATGCTTAGGATAAACCCTGAGAATACACGTTAAAAGATTACAATTACGAAATCACCATAAAGAGATTTCAGGAAATCATATTACCAAAAAGGGGAGTGATGTTATATGGAGAAACAAGAAAGTGTAGTTATGGAAAAGCGAGGGCTTGTAGTTCGTCGCTATTTTACTCGTGAGGGTGTTGACCCAACTAAAATGTTTACCTATGAGAAGCGTAGTTCTGTCATTAAGAATCCTGATGGGAGCACTGTTTTTGAAATGCATGATGTAGAGGTACCTCATTTCTGGACGCAAGTTGCAACGGATATTCTTGCTCAAAAGTATTTTCGTAAAGCAGGTGTGCCATTACGTAATGATGAGGGGGATCTCTTACTTGATGAGAATGGCAAAGTCATTACTGGTCGTGAGACAAGTATTAAACAAGTGGCTCATCGTCTTGCTGGGTGCTGGCGGTACTGGGGAGAAAAACATGGTTATTTTGCGTCTGCAAAAGATGCTCACGTTTTCTATGAAGAAATGGTGTTTATGCTTATTGGTCAATTAGCTGCGCCAAATAGTCCTCAATGGTTTACGACTGGTCTTAATTGGGCGTATGGTATTACTGGTCCTGCGCAAGGTCATAGTTATGTTGATCCAATTACACAGAAATTAGAGCAATCAAAAGATGCATACACTCGTTCTCAACCTCATGCCTGTTTTATTCAAGAGGTTAATGATGATCTAGTTCGAGATGGGGGAATTTTTAGTCTTCTTACTCGTGAAGCACGTATCTTTAAGTATGGCAGCGGAACGGGAAGTAATTTTTCTGGATTGCGTGGAAAAGGGGAGAGTCTTTCAGGCGGTGGATATAGTTCTGGCTTAATGAGTTTTCTTAAGATTTTTGATGCCGCTGCAGGCAGTATCAAATCGGGTGGAACTACTCGTCGGGCAGCAAAGATGGTTTGTTTAGATTTGACTCATCCCGAAATTGAAAATTTTGTTTGGTGGAAAGTTCGTGAGGAGGAAAAAGTTGCTGATTTAGTTGCAGGAAGCAAAATTTTGTCTAAACGTCTTTCTCATTTAATTGAACTGGCAAAGCATAAAGAACGTCCTTTAGAAGATCCTTTGGTTGCGCAAGCAGTTATTGATGCGACAACTGATGAAATTCCAGTGAATTATGTTGTTCGCGCATTGGATTTAGCACGACAGGGATATAGTCTTCCATTAAAAGAGTTTGATACGCATTATGAATCAGAAGCGTATCTTACGGTGTCAGGTCAGAATAGCAACAATTCAGTGCGTATTCCTAACACATTTTTTGAAGCGCTTGAAGGCGGACGTAATTGGGAGTTACGTAATCGTGTTTCTGCAGAGGTTGTTAAAACTATTTCTGCTCAGAAACTTTGGGATGATATTGGTTATTGCGCGTGGGCTTCTGCTGATCCCGGTGTTCAATATGATACGACGATTAATGAGTGGCATACCTGTCCTGAGGGCGGGCGTATTAATGCAAGCAATCCTTGTAGCGAGTATATGTTTTTAGATGATACTGCTTGTAATTTAGCATCAATTAATCTAGGTCGTTTTTATAATTTTGACACCAGTACATTTGATGTTTCAGGATATCGTCATACGATTCGACTTTGGACAATTGCATTGGAAATTTCTGTTTTGATGGCGCATTTTCCTTCTGAACGTATTGCACTCAAGAGTTATGAGTATCGTACGTTGGGGTTAGGATACGCTAATGTAGGTACGCTGCTTATGTTGCAGGGTATTCCGTATGATAGTGATAAAGGGCGGGCTATTGCAGGCGCTCTTGCAGCGATCATGACAGGAGATTCGTATGCTACTTCAGCAGAGATTGCAGCAACTTTGGGTCCATTTAAACGCTATAATGAGAACAAAAATCATATGTTGCGCGTTATTCGTAATCATCGCCGAGCTGCGTACGATCTTAATGATTATGAAAACTTAACCATTAAACCGATTGCGATAAATCAGGCGTTGTGTCCTTCGGAGCTATTATCTGCTGCTCATGATGCGTGGGATCAGGCATTAGTTCGTGGTGAACAGTATGGGTATCGTAATGCTCAAACGACTGTTATTGCGCCAACAGGAACTATCGGTTTGGTTATGGATTGTGATACAACGGGAGTTGAGCCAGACTATGCACTGGTTAAATACAAGAAACTTGCTGGTGGTGGGTTCTTTAAAATTGTTAATCAATCTGTTCCTAATGCATTAAAAAATTTAGGATACACTCCTGTGCAAATTCGTGAGATTATCGCGTACTGTCTTGGTCATGGAACATTACAGGGCAGTCCTGGAATAAATCGTGATTCATTAATGCAGAAAGGATTGCGAGAAGAACAACTTAGTGCGGTAGAATCAGAATTGCACAGTGCGATGGATATTAATTATGCGTTTAATTCGTGGACTTTAGGAAAAGATGCATATAATGCTATCATGGCAGGAAAAGATCCTAAGAAATCTGTGCTTAGTGTGTTGGGTTATACTCAACAAGATATCGATGCTGCAAGTGAGTATGTGTGTGGCACGATGACTCTTGAGGGCGCTCCACATTTACGTTCTGAGCATTACGCGGTGTTTGATTGCGCAAATAAATGTGGTAAGAAAGGGTTGCGTTACATCCATCCGTATGGGCACATGAAAATGCTTGCTGCAGTTCAACCATTCATCTCTGGCGCTATCTCGAAGACAATTAATATGCCTCAAGATTGGACAGTAGAACAGATCAAGAAAGCATATTATGATTCCTGGACGATGATGATTAAAGCGGTTGCATTGTATCGTGATGGGAGCAAGTTAAGTCAGCCACTCAATACTACGCTTGAAGAGAACAACCAACTTAAAGAGATTTTGACTACTAAACGAAAAGATGGTTCTGCGAGTGGAAGTGTTGGCGGGAATGTTGGTGGAAATGTTGTTGCGGGTCGTACTCTGATCAAGAAGATTGTCAAAGTGGGTGGTAAGAGTTGTGTCTTGAATGCTCAGCTTACTAATGATAAACTTGATGCTGTTGGAATTGAGATGGAATTTGCTGCACCAGTACAAGACGTGATGATGAAAGCACTTTTGAGTGGGGTTAATTTTATGATTCGTCAGGGCGTTACTCCTACGGTTATTGCGCGTGAGAGTCTTGCTGTTGAGGGTCATCCTGTGATTACAGAGCTGCGGACGTTTTTAGGTGAATTAACTCCCGCAATGATGAAGCCTTTGCCTACTTTGGGTGCTGTGGGTGGAGTTGCGGGCGGTGCAATACCTGTCATGTCAGCAGGATCTCGTGCTCAATCTGAGAATATTTCAGCTTCAAGCGTGCTGCCAACGTCCAAAGCAGAAAAGCAGAAATGTTCTGGCTGCGGCGCAACACAACTTCGCCGTAATGGGACATGTATGCTGTGTGAGGTATGTGGGGAAACGAGTGGGTGTAGTTAGGGAGATATTGATAAGGAAGAGAGTAATCTCTTCTTTACGGTATCGCTACTTTTATAACTACTCTTTTCTTTTTTTCTTATTAATCCTAATATTATGGCTGAACTTCATCAACATGCAATCCGCGAAATTGTAAAACGCGATGGACGAGTTGTTGCGTTTAATGAAGAGAAAGTAGCCAATGCTATCTTTAAAGCAGCGCAATCGGTGGGTGGCAGTGACCGAGAGCTGGCGTTACAATTAGCTCATGAGGCGCTTCATTTTCTTGAAGAGAAGATTAAGAAAGGAACGCCTTCTGTAGAGCAGGTTCAGGATGCTGTTGAACGGTTGCTTATTGAGAAGGGTCATGCTCGAACAGCAAAAGCCTATATTTTGTTTAGACATAAACGTGACGAGGAACGTGAACGACGCGCGTTGATATTGGGTCATGAACACAGTGCGGAGAATCTTGATTTTTCTTCTGAAGCTTTACGTATTTTAGAACGCCGTTATTTACGCAAGGATGAACAGGGTATGCTTCAAGAAAGTCCTCAACAGATGCTTTGGCGTGTTGCGTTCGCGGTTGCTTTAGCTGATGGTTCTTATGGTGCATCTAAACAAGACATTGAACAAACAGCTGCTCAATTTTATCAGATAATGTCACAATTAGTATTTTTTCCCACTACTCCTACTTTAATGAATGCAGGAGCGCCAATCGCGCAACTTCATGCGTGTTATGTTCTTCCCATTGAGGATAGTATGGAAAGTATTTTTGGCACACTTAATGATGCCGCTGTCATTCATCAACAAGGTGGAGGAACCGGTTTTAGTTTTTCTCGTTTGCGTCCAAAGCGGGACTTAGTACGTCATCATGTTGGTGTTGCTCCTGGGCCTTTGTCATTTCTTCGTGTTTATGATGCGGCATTAGACGTTATTAAACAGGGAGGTATACGACCTGGTGCGAATATGGCTGTGCTGCGTGTTGATCATCCGGATATATTGCGATTTATTGAAGCAAAGCGAGATCAGGCATCACTGAAGAATTTTAATATCTCGGTAGGTGTTACTGATCGTTTTATGAAAGCAGTAGAAGAAGACAAGGAGTATTATGTACGCAATCCTCGTACTGAGAAATATGTGGGTAAAATGCGGGCGCGGGATGTGTTTGCTGTTATTACACAAAATGCGTGGAAAACTGGTGATCCTGGTCTGTTATTTTTAGATGAAATAAATCGTCGACATCCAGCTAAACATCTCGGAGAAATTGAAACTACTAATCAATGTGGCGAAGCTCCTCTTTTACCTCATGAAGCGTGTGCTTTAGGCAGTATTGATGTAAGTAAATATGTTATAACTAAATCTGTGAGAGAGGATACACGCAATACACAGAAAACCGTGCAGAGTGATACTAGCGATACTGTACTGGATCTGGATTGGGCACGCCTAGGTAGAGATATTAAAACGTCTATTCACTTTTTAGATAATGTTATTGATGTTAACAAATATCCTCGTTTAGAGATGGAAGAAGCAACAAAACGAACGAGGAAATTAGGGTTAGGAATAATGGGTTTCGCGGATGTTTTATTTCAACTTTCTTTAAAGTATGATTCTGAGCAAGCTTTGGAATTTGCTGATAGGTTAATGGGGTTTGTTCGCGAGTCTGCGTATGAAATGTCTCAAGAATTGGCGAAGAAGAGGGGTGTTTGTCCTGCGTGGAAAGGGTCAGATCATGAAAAAAATGGGATCAAGATGAGAAACATGACGTGTCTGGCGTTATCTCCTACGGGCACGCGCAGTATTTTTGCTGACTGTTCTGCAAGCTGTGAACCCATTTTTGCTATTTCGTATCAACGAACATTGTTAACTTCAAGTGAGTTGGTATACTTAAACAAACATTTTGAGGCGGTGGCAAAAGAGAGGGGATTTTATAGTCCTGATTTAATGCGGCGTGTTTCAATGAGGGGTTCAATTCAACAAATTAAAGAAATTCCTAAAGATGTGCGTGATGTATTTGTGACTGCGCAAGATATTAACCCTTCATGGCATATTAAAATGCAGGCAGTCCTTCAGAAGCATGTGGATAATGCGATCTCTAAGACCATTAATTTTCCGCGTATTGCTGCTATTAAAGATGTCGAAGAGGCATATATGCTAGCGTGGAAATCAAAGTGTAAAGGTATCACCATTTATCGTGATGGAAGTTATGAAGATCAAGTTATTACGGTGGGAGATGGAAGTTAGAAGGATTAGGTTAATAATTTAGGTTAATAATAATTAAAGAATAGGGTGTGAATAATGAAGATCTATACAAAAATTGGTGATCAGGGAAAAACAACTTTTTTTGGTTGCGGACTTATCTCAAAGAGTGATCCACGTATTGAAACATTTGGCGCTTTGGATGAGTTGAATTCAGTGATTGGTGTGACATTATGTTTTGTAGAAGATGAAGGAATTAAGAGTTGTTTGATGCGTATTCAAAATGATCTCTTTCAACTTGGTGCCGATCTTGGTGGCAGCAAGTTAGCAAAAGATAGCATGCCACGTATTCGAGATGAACATGTGAAAGAATTAGAAGAGGCAATTGATGCTCTTGATGAAAAGTTGGGTGCTCAGCAGTCATTTATTTTACCTGGCGGTACGAAAGAGAGTGCGTTTTTGCATTTGGCTCGAGTGATTACTCGTCGTGCGGAGAGATGTCTTGTACAAGCGCAAGAAGTCATCGAAATTAATCCAGAAACATTACGTTATGTTAATCGGTTGAGTGATTATTTCTTTATGTTGGCTAGATCTGCGAATAAAGAAGTGAATGTGAAAGAGCAGCAGCCGATTTACAAGTATTTTGGGAAGGAGTAGGTTTAGGTTAATTTTATATATTTTCCACTCATTTTTCTTCTAGTTTTATTAAATAGGTGATACACATGGATTTTAGAAACAAAAGATTAGTTATGGTAATCCGCATTCTTTTTGGGTTATTTATGACGTTTAGTGGTGTAAGTGGACTTATGGCTGGTTCTTCTCTTGAAGGTATTCCCGCGCCAATGGTTGAGACAATGAAAGTTCTCTTGAGTACAGGGATATTTCATATGATTAAAGTGACGGAAATTGTTGCAGGTTTGATGCTCGTGTTTAACTTCTTGCCTGCGCTTGCTGCGATCTTTCTTGCACCAGTTTCAGTGGGTATTGTTGTATTTAATTTGATGCTACAACCAATGTATGCTATTATGGGCGTTGTTGTATGCCTGTTTAATGGGTATTTTGGATTTGTGTATTGGGAGAAATACAAAGCGTTGTTTAGCAGAAAATAAATTTTTGTTTTTTTCTTCTTGTTTTCTTTAATTATAAAAATCTAATACTATCTAGGATGAGGATATAAAAAAAATTATTTAATTATCTTTTTTAATTCTTCTACTAACAACTCTGTCACATCAATTCTATTGGTTGGGTGTTCAATGGTATTGGTTGATGCGAGATCGTTGACGTGTGCTTTCTTTAATTTACTCCTGGCGTCTTCGACAAATAATCCATGCACAACCACGGCTCCAACACGATGTGCACCAGCGTTATAGGCGTTCTTGGCGGCTTCGCAAATGGTATGACCGGTAGAGAGAATGTCGTCGACAACAACGATTTCACGATCTTTAAGCATTACGGGATGAATCATTTTAGATGTAACGTGTCGTGATGAGAAGCGTGTTTTTTCCATGATGGTGACTTGTGTTCCTACTTCTTTGGCAATGTCTTCTGCCCATTGATAGGATTCCCAATCAGGTCCAATAATTACGGGGTGGTTAAAATGTGTTTTAATATATTTGGCAAGAATGTTGTTGGCGGTCAAACAGCTTGTTTTCATGGTGAAAATGTCACGCAATGATTTGTAGCGGTGAAGATGGGGGTCAATAGTAATAAGATGATCAATGCAAGGATTCAGCATTTTTGCCATGATGCGGCTGGTTATTGCTTCTCCTGGATGAAAGCGTTTGTCTTGACGCATATACGAAAGATAGGGGGCGACGAGAATTACTTTTTTTGCCCCAAGATCTTTGGCAGTATGAGCAGCAAAGGTGACATCAAATAGGGATGTGTCAGGATTGGGTTGTAATGAATGAACGATTACAACGATCTGTTTTTTCACATCAACATTGTATTTCATGTAAATGTCGTTATCTGGAAAACTGGATATGGTTAATGGAGAAAACTTGGCTTTGAGTGCTTTGGCAATTGCCTTGGCGATGGGAATAGAATTACCACAGGATGTGATGATCATGCTAACACCTCTTTTTTAACTATGATTAAAAAAGGGGTTCAGAAACGAATGTTTCTGTACACCTCTGGTGGAATAGAGAGATTGAGGTATATAAAACTGTTGTTGTTGATCTGGTTTATTACTCTTTTATGGCGGTTCTTTTATACTTGTTTTTGATCTTTTGGGCTATTTTTGGTTTTCGATGATGGGGTTAGTTGTAATCTGTTATTTAATAATATATTCTCCAAAGTAGTGGTTCTAAACATTTTTATAGTCTGGTAATATCATTTCTTCTATGAAAAAGAGGTTTGGAGTTCGAAGTAGGTTAGTTTTCACTTTTTCTAGTTCGCTGTTGATCTTTGTTTTGTTTCTTCTGTTCATTTTAGGTGTCCCTTCGGTTTTTGCGGATGGTACTTGTTCTGGTACTGTACATGCTTGTAATAGCCATAATGGTGATCAATCTGGCTGTACTTCTGTTGGGTGCAGTTATAATCAGAATAATAACAAATGTTCTGGAACACATGATGCTTGTTCAACATTTTCTTCTCAGGCAACGTGTCAGTCGCATTCGTGTACTTGGGCAGAAACGCCTCCTCCTCCTGATCCCGGTTCGAACGCAACGATTTCAATAACGACTTCGGGCATGGGTAGTGGTAGTACTCCACCTCCTATCAAAATAGTATTTAAAAGTCCTGCAGATGAAGCTAGTTTACGCAGAGGTTCATTTGATTTGGTGGTGCAAGGGTTTGAGGGAATTTACCCCTCTTCTCAAATAAGAGTCAATGCATTCTCTTCTCTTTTTGGGGAAGTTACGTTAGAACCTGATTTTCAAAATCGCGGTGTTGGTTTTTATGGCGCAACAATCAATCTTAAAGAAGGCACAGCGGCAGAGGTGTATGAAATTATAGTTCGAGGTGAACTTAGTTCATTTGATGAAGAAAGGATACGGGTGCATGTGAATCCTACTCTTGAAATTACAACTTCCATTAAAGAGAGGTTTCAAAAAGGGGAACATTTAATGTTGGATGGAAAAGTAAGCTATTTTGATAAAGAAATTGCGTCTGGTATTCCGATTTCGTTGTCTATTATCTCTGGACATGAGATTTTTACTAAAGTTATAAACACAAGTTCTCTGGGTTTTTTCTCATTTGATTTTCCCATTAGTTTTGCTGAACCCAGCGGGGTTTGGAGAGTTGAACTTAATGCGTATGATAAACTGGGCAACATTGGTCAACGGGTTTTGAATACTACGGTGGTTACTCCTCCCAAAGTTGCGTATTATGATGTTCGATTTTTAAGTCCAGTGGAACACACTGAATTTGTTCGTGGTGAAATAATTCCTATTACGGTGGAAGTACGTGAAGGAAAAGATCTTGTGAGTGGTCTTGATGTTCATTTTCATAATTTACATAATGAGAAGATATTGTTAAAAGAAGTTGCTTTAGGGACGTATAGCGTTGGTTATCAAACAAAATATGATGGTAAGTTAGGTAATTGGCATTTAGCTGTTGAAGCGTTGCACCAAAGTAGAGAGGGAATCTACAAGGCAGGAGGAAACCATCTTGCTCTTACTCTTCGTCCAGCGCAGATTAATGCTGTTCTAGTCAGACCAACAAAAACTGATTTTTTTACTGGACAGGAAGTAGAATTTGCGGTAGAGGCACATTATTCGAGTGGTGCGCCTTTAGAGAAGGGGGTTGTTTTTGTTGCTCTTGGGCCGAGAATCATAAAATTAGGGGAAGTTGGGCTTGGGTTATACAGTTCAACAATTGTTTTAAATCCGGATGATGCATTGTGTGCTGAATTAGAGGTGTCTGTTCAGGACATTTATAATAACCGTTTAGAATTATCTCATGTTCCTGTAAACATTATTTTAGTTAATAAGTATGAACTGAAATTACGTTTATTTTATTACAATGTTTTTTCTCGTTATTGGTATTTTTTCGCAGGAGGCTTAGTTTTATTGTTGATTATTTCTTACCCTACTTGGCATCGCTTGTTGCTTCGTGTTCACTTGAAAAGGATTCTTAATCATGAGCAGCGTATCATTGAAACACAGAAGGATCTTCAGTGGAAATACTTTAAACATCATGTGATTTCACGGGATGATTATGAAAAGCTGATGCTCGAATTACGAGAAAAAATGTCTACTTACCATGAGAAAAAATTAGAATTATTGGATAAAATCGGGGAGAAAAACCTCTCGAGAAAGAGTTTTAAGAAAATAAAACTTCCAAAAAGGCAGTTTAAATAGGGCACATACATATGGTTAAAAAATCAAAAGGTATTCAGAGAAGTCCAAAGGTTAAGTTAGTTAAGATGACTAAACAAAAAGTCTCGTTGAAGAAGAGGGTCTTGTTGAAAAACAAAAATTTAGAGGATGGGCGCGGTCGCGCAAAAGATGGGAAAAAAGTAAAAGCTGGAAGAAAAGTTGCTACACTTTTACCAGCGCCTAAAAATAAATCTCTTGTTTCTTCTTCTTCTTCTTCTCGGTCTCTTCTTAGGTCTTCTCATACCTCTCTACCTAAGTCTTCTCATACTTCTCTATCTAGGTCTCTTCATACATCGCTAAATAAATCTCCCCACAAGCCTATGGATAAATCTCAAGAGAGATATGTGCATACGGGTATCACTGGATTAGATCATCTTTTTGAAAAAGGAATTCCGAAAGCAACGTCAGTTCTTGTGGCGGGAGGCGCTGGTTCTGGAAAGACTATCCTTTGTCTTCAATCGTTAATTCATGCTGCGCAACAGGGTGAGAAGTGTCTTTACATTAGTTTTGAAGAATCTGAACAGCGTTTAAAAGAGCATATTAGTGATTTTGGGTGGGACTGGAAAAAGCTTGAGAGTAATGGAACGTTGAAAATAGTACGAAAAGATCCATTTATTTTATCTACAAATATAGAAGCAATTTTTGCTCATGCTAAAGGCGAATTGCTCATAGATCTAAATGATATTTTAGAAATTATCCCTCAAGGGTTTCACCCGCAACGAATTGTCATTGATTCGCTGACTGCGCTTGCATCTTCCTTTGCAGGCCAAGATTTAGGGTACCGTTTATTTATGGAGAATTTTTTTCGCTATTTGGAAACATTACATGTGACCACATTTTTAATATCTGAGACTGGACAGGTTCCGGTAAAATTATCTTCTTATGGGGCAGAGGAATTCCTTGCTGATGGGGTTATTGTGCTTTATTCTTTACGAAAGCAAAGTGTACGGGAGAATGCTATTGAAGTGCTTAAAATGAGGGGAGCAAAACATCAGAAAAAGATTGTGGCAATGCAAATAACGGATAAAGGAATTCAAGTATATCCAGATCAAGAAGTATTTGAAAAAATTTAATTCTTACATGCATCTCGTTCTTTAAAGTTAATTTTAGTATATATACTGAGAGCCCCACTTGATAAATAGGAGATAAATTTAAGACTTTTTCAACCCATTTCTTTTTTTGAAATTTAATTCATTCGTGAAATCGATTGCTTTTTTTGCAGCGTAGATTACAAAAAATGCTGATATTATTCCTGCACCAGTCCAAATAACTTCTATAATTGTATTCTCTTTTACAACCAGATTCAACATTACGAGTGATCCTCCCGTCCATCTTATTGCTGAAAAAATACCTGCTAATAAGAACCCAACGATCATTTTCTTGAAATTATCTGAAGCTAATTTGGTTGTTGATTTAACCGCATACAGAAGGTATGCTAAGGAAATTACCGCAAGACCTATTACAGATAAATTTAAGATCCAACTGAATACTGAATGTACCATCTTGTCTTTTAGTAATTTAAATGAGTTTATATATTTATCGAGAGATCGTTTTTAAATAGAAAAATCTTAAAAGTATATTGCCAGATTCTCTCTCTCTCTCTCTCTCTCTCTCTTTTTGTGCGAGCCGCGTTAAAAGGAATAATTATATACTCGAAAGACGTTTCTAGGGTAAAGAGATGTATGTTTAATGACGATTTTACAACCAAAGAAGAGTGCTACTGCGCGTAAAGCAAAGACTCGAACTCTTGTAAAGAGTAATCCTCATGCAAGTAATCCTCATAACAGTAGTTCTAATGATAGTTCTTTACTGCTATTAGATGTGGGTACTTTTCATAAAAAGTATCCTTCATTGATTCAAAAATTAATACGTCAAAATAAGGGCGGGGGTATTTTTATTTCGTTTAACAAGTCGCTTACTGATGTCATTGCTATTCTTCAAAAAGAAAGGGTTATGTTTAAAGATCTTTTTATTATCAATGGGATTAACAATAAAGAAGAGTGTCGTAAACTTTGTCTTGATGGTAAAAATCGATATTGTTTAGATAGTCCACAAGCTCTTTCAGATTTGTGCATTCATCTTACTTCATTGATCTCGACTGGTAATTATCATTATATTGTTTTTGATAATCTTTCCGCATTTTTAATCTATAATGAATTAGAAACAACGCAGCGTTTTGTTCATTATGTTCTGGGAAAAATTAGTAATGCGAAGTTAAAAGCGACCTTTTTGGTTCTGGATGATACGAAAGGCAAAAGCTTAGTTGAAACGGTCTCCCCTTTCTTTGATAAATATATTAAGATGTAGTTTTGTCTGAGAAGATGTACATGGGTGTATATTTCTGGTCTTTCTGATACTGCGATCTTAACGATTTGATTGGTTCTAGGGAGCAAAATAATAGGTAGGATGAAGCCAAATTGGGGGTAACCTTTTTAAACAGCTGGCATATTTGCTTATTTGTGGAAATGTAGGCGTGCTTGCCCGAATCTACAAGAGTAAAATAGCAAACAATGGAGGCAAATTAAAATGAGTTTATACAAACATATCCGCGAAACGTGGAAAAAACCTAAAGAAAATTTAGATGCTCTTTGGAAAGAGAGATTAATCGCTTGGCGTCGTGAGCCTACTTCTATTCGTATCGAACGACCTACTCGTCTTGATCGTGCTCGTTCTGCTGGCTACAAAGCAAAACAGGGTTTTGTTATGGTTCGCCAACGTGTTATTCGTGGGGGTCATACCCGTCCTAAACCTGCTGGTGGTCGCCGTTCAAAACGGTTTGGAAGACGACTTAATTTACATCAAAGTTACCAATATGTAGCAGAAGTTCGTGCACAAAAAAGATTTACTAACCTAGTCGTTCTTAACTCTTATTGGGTTGCTGAAGATGGTCGGTATCGCTGGTTTGAAGTGATCATGGTTGATCCTTCCCATCCTGTGATTAAATCTGATAAAAATATCAATTGGATCTGCAGTCCAGAGAATAAGAGCCGTGTGTTCCAAGCAAAAACTTCTGCTGGGCAACGTATGAGAAGCTCATAAGTTAGCTCTTATTGTTCTTTTTACTTTTTTTACTCTCTTTTCTTTTTTGATGTTCAGCTTTTTTGTCTAGCCATCTCATTTATATACTGTACTATTCTTACAAATGCATGCACAAAAGAGGTGGATGGTTTTTAGTACTTCTAGTTTTACTTGCTGGTGTTGTTCTTGGTGTAACTTGGACAACTCTGCTCGTTACCGATTTTAATGGTGGAACATATACTAGCACTTCGTTTCGTGATGGTGCGGTGCGTACCAATCTTACAACTAATATCACTGGAAATTATACTAGTCCAATTTTGAATACAGGATACCTTGCAGTTCAATGGAATTGGATCAATTGGACGCGTGAGACTTGTTATGGGTATGGATGTGAACTTCCCAACTTTTTAGGTGTAGAAACGGGGTATTTGAACACGACGAATATGACGGGCAACGTGTTATTATATCATTTTGATAATGTGTCAGCTGAACAAACAAAAGGAAATGAAACACATGATTTTAGTGGAATGAATACGAATGGGACATGGGGCGCACCAGGAACTCGCCCTTCTCTTAACACGACTTCACGATTTGGAAAATCATATCATTTTAATGGGTCGTCTTATGTAAATTTAGGAGATGTGTTGGAGACGACGATTAACGGGACGTACACGATTAGTGCATGGGTATATCCAAATTCTAGCACGGGACAAATATTGGCAAAATACAATCCAACAGCAGGTAGACGACAATGGTCTTTTGATATTAACACTAATAAGTTTCGAAACGTGGTTTATGGTGCTTTAAGTGGAACTCCCGCAAGAATATATTCTACAGATGCAACATTCGCAGCGAATAAATGGTATCATGTGGTGTATGTGGGAAATATTCCTGCAGATACCTATGCAATTTATGTAAATGGAACTGAGGCGGCAGGTACAAAAGCCAGTAGTGTGGTTACTTCTTTTGCAGATTCGATTGAACCGGTTACATTAGGTGGTGCGGCAAGCGCAGGTTCGTTTGAAGGGTATATTGATGAGCTTGCCATTTGGAATCGCACTCTTTCTAAAGAAGAGATAGAGAATATCTATAAGCGTGGCATGTCGTTAAACTTAAGTGTTCGATCGTGTGATGATGCGCTTTGCAGTGGTGAAACTTTTACGGATGTAATAAATGACACTCCCTCACAAGCGTTGAGCTTAGCTAACAATACTTATTTTCAGTATCGATTTGAGTTTACTAGTTTGAGCGCAAATATTACGCCGGCTTTGTATAATGTGACTGTGAATTATCTTGATGTTTCATATCTGGTGCCGGAATGGAGTACGTTGGGCATGATGTTGATTTTAGTTATTGTTGGGTCAGGGTTTTTCATCATGAATCGCAAAGAAAATTTTTGATTCATTTTATCGCAATCTTCAGATAATTTGAAATAGTTTGTTTTCTTTTAGAGTAATATGGGGCGTAAAAAAAGTAAGTCACTGTTTTTGGTGTTATTATTGTTTGCAATAGGTTATGCTTTATATCTGTATGGTCCTTCTCTTTCATCGTTAAGTGGAGCAACTGTTGTTAATCAAGAGTCTTCTTCTTTTATTGCTGAAAATGGATCCATTGAACTTTATTTTTGTCCTCATCAAGGTTGTGAAGAAACATTGGTTTCGTTTTTAGAGTCTGCGAATGTATCTATTCATTGTGCATTGTATGATATTGGGTTGCCTTTAGTGCAGCAAACTTTACGTGAGAAAGCACAGGTGATTGATGTTAAAGTGATTACGGATGATGATTATTTTCATAAATTTGACGAATCATTTGTTAAACCAGATAAATCTGGATTAATGCATAATAAGTTTTGTATCGTTGATAGCAAACATGTTTCAACGGGTTCGATGAATCCTACCAACAATGATGCGCATAAAAATAACAATAATCTTCTTATTATTGAATCAACACGCATGGCGCAACTCTACGATGCAGAACTTTTGGAGATGTGGGGTGGCAAATTCAAAGGTGGAAATAAATCCATTAATAATGCGCTGGATTTGAATGGTGTAAAAACAGAGGTCTATTTTTGTCCTGAAGATGAATGTGCGCATCATGTCAAAGAGGAGTTAAAGAAAGCTGAAAAATCAATTTTGTTTATGGTGTTTTCGTTTACGCATGATGAAATCGGGAATGTATTGCTGCTTAAGAAAGCAGATGGGTTGGTGGTGCGGGGGGTTATGGAAAAAACACAGCTCAATGATTTTACAGAATATGGTCGGCTGGAGAATAATGGGGTTGATGTTCTGATTGATGGGAACAAGAATAATTTACATCATAAAGTGTTTATCATTGATGGCAAGACGGTTGTCACAGGGTCGTTTAATCCATCGGCGAATGGCGATCAACATAATGATGAGAACGTGATTGTGTTACATGATACTGCCATTGCAGCAGCGTTTACACAGGAATGGGAGAAGGTGCGGGGAGAAGCGGTTGCAACTAGCGAAAAAGAATAAATTTGGCTTAAATATTCAATCAGGAGGAATAATTGTCTTTTTTTAAGTCTCTCCCCAACCTTTATTAACTCTTTTGCCCGTCCTTGTCATATGAGTCGGATGTTTAAGTATTATCCCACTGATTTTGGGGAGCTTACTGTTAAAGTCGAGCATTTTGATTTGTTTTTCGATATCTTTGATGATCATACTACTGTGGTCTCAACTTTACATGCACATGTTCTTGCTAAGCCGATCAAAGAGTTAATTCTCAATGCCAAAGAGATGCAAATTCATGATGTCACAGGCTCAGTTCCTCTCACATGGAAGTATAAGTCTCCATTCTTACATGTTACATTTACAAAACCACTTAAAGCTAAAACTCAATTTACGATTACTTCTAAGCATACAATTATTCCTTCTAAGAATGTGCTGGAAGGACTTTATTATGATGAAACTCCTGCTGGTGCTCCTCCAACGCAAATTACACAGTGCCAACAATGGGGATTTCAACGCTTGGTGCCTTGTATTGATGATATGACGGCAAAGTGTACATATACGACAACAATTTGCGCAGATTCTCGTTATACCAATCTGATTACGAATGGGGATTTAGTGAAAGGTCCAGTACCTATCGATAAAGTATCTATCGATCAGAAAGATAATAAGAAAGATAAGAAATATCAGAAAGATAAAAAAGATAAGAGCAGTCGTGTTGAAGTTATTTATAAGAATACCAAGACGCCGATGGCGACGTATTTATTTTTCTTAGGTGTTGGGACGTATGCAACATTTACACGTATACTGGAATATCCTTCTGGACGTTCGTTTACTTTAGAATTATTAGTTCCACCAAAGACAAAAGCTGATCTTGCGCAGAAAGCACTGGAAATTTTGCATGATAGCATATTGTGGATTCATCTCTTCACTGGTCCTGATAGATATAAAAATGAACCTGTTGCTCAAGAACTCTGGTCTCTTCTTAAAGAACGTGAAGAACGGCGTGCTGCTAAAAAAGATGTTCGTGCTCTTGCTACTAAAATAAAAGAACTCGCAAAAGGACATCATTGGGGATATTCCTATACTGGGACAGTGTATCGTGAGATCGGTATGCAAAATTCAGATTTTGGTGGGATGGAGAATGTGGGAAATACCACTATTACTACGAATAGAATTATTCCTTTTGCAGAGATGACGGATCGTGGTTTTGAATATTTAATGCAAGTTAAAGTGCATGAGTTTTACCATAATCTTAATGGGAGTGAAGTAACGGGTCGTAGTCCTTTTGAAATTTGGCTTAATGAAGCCGTCACAGTATTTATTGAACTAGGATATCATACATTTCATTTCGGTAATGATTATTCTCGGTTACAGCGAGTGTTAACATTACTCTCCCCTGAAGCAGGTACATTAACACAGGATGTTGGCGCAGCGTCATTACCAATTGAACCAGAAGGATTTAATGATCCTAATGAACTTATTACTTCCATTACCTATGTTAAAGCGCCTGAATTTGTGCGTATGATTGAAACCATGCTTGGTCGTGAGGTTTTCAATAAAGGTCTTAATTTGTATTACCAGAGGTACAAGCATAGTAATGCTACTCGTCAACAATGGATTGCGTGTATGGAAGAAGTATCGGGTGTTTCGTTACAAGCAATGGCAACGACGTGGCTTAAGAAAACGGGGTATCCTATTGTTAAAGTTGAAAAACGCTATGATGTTTTGTACAAACGTCTTGTTGTTACGCTTACACAAGTTAATGCGAAAGAGAATGACTTTTGGACGTTTCCGTTTCAACTTGCTGCATGTGATGAGAATGGCAACGTATTGTATGAAACGACAGTTATGATGGATGCTCTTCGTAAAGAAGTTACGTTTTTACTTCATCGTCAACCCGCATTTTTATCTTGCAATAAGGGATATTCATTTTATGGGAAAGTAGAATATGCTACCACCCGTCAAGAACTCTTTTTACAAGTACGTAAGGAAAAAGATATTGTTGGTCGATTTTTAGCATGGTATCAATTAATCGATCAAGAGAAGATGCGTTTGCTTAAAGCACCTTCTGCTGAGGTTGATAAGTCAATTACAGATTTATATTTAGAATTGCTTTGTGATAGTTCTTTGATGATGTCAGCTGGGGCGCAATTTCTGGCAATCTTTGAAGCAGTAGATGATGAGAAATACGCACATCGTTATCAAGAGTTATTTACTGTGAAGAAGAAGATTTTAAGCGCTATTGCGCATCGTTATACTGATAAAATAATTTCATTGTATGATCGAATTGGAAAAGAAAAAGTTCCAACAGGGACATATCTTGATCAGCAGTCATTCTTACTTAAACAACGATCGTATCTCTTACTTTGTTTAGGCTTGCTGGCTCAATTGGATACTAAAGCTGTGCATTCTGAGTTAGAGAAACAGATTGGATCAACGAATGCAACAACACGTTTAACCGCGTTGCGTTTGTTGCTTAATAGCAATGCACCACGTCGTCATGTGTTTATTAAAGAAGAAGAAAAGCTTGCAGCGGGAAATTTAGTGCGCTGGGAAACGTATCTCTTGACTTTGGCTAGTTGTGATACTGTGGAAGTGTTTGATTACATCAAACGGGCTGAAGAGAGTCCTCATTTTCGTATCGAGCAAACCAATGATCAACGTGCGTTGTATGCAACTTTTGCAAATAATCGTAAGATGTCCTTACAAACTACTCAAGGTCGAGCTTTGTTGAAACGAGTGATTCTTAAATTAGCGTTTGTGAATGAGTATACTACTGGTCGGCTTTTACAAGTGTTTGGCAATGTGGATAAAATGGAAGAGAAGTATCATGTTCCTATTGTACAAATGTTGGTGGATATACTTCATGCTGTTCCAGTTGAGAAAGCAGCAAGTGTTCACAATACGACGAAACGGCTGTTGAAAGGGTTACCTTTGGCTGTTGCTGCGTATGAAAAAGAGAAAGGTAAAATTAAAGAATTGAAAGAGAAGTAGGAAAATTAATCTGGGTTCTTTTCTCTTGGTAAATATTGAGGTACCTGTTCTCCAACAAGATATGTGCCATTAACTTTGAGAACTATTGCAACACCATAATCTCTTGATACACCAATCATACATCCGCCACCGGGAGAAACTCCATCTGCATAAATGTGCGTGTCATCAATGTTGGTAATAGGAACTGGTATTACAAATTGGTTATCGCCCGTAAGCAAGAGATCTCCTAATTCAACATTTTGTCTTGTTGGTCGTTCAAATTGTGGTTGTGTCATGATCCGAGGTTTGTGAATGTTTTTATTTAAAGATTTGTGGTTTAGGTTATTATCTCCCTCTTTACTTTCTTGTCTCTATATGGTCACGACATACGTTTAAATATTCATTTTCATTTCTGTTATTATGCCGACGTGGTCGTATGTTGGTATTGATGAGTGCGCAGCTTCTGGCACGTCGCAGAGTCCACATAATCTGGTAGTTGTAGGTGCGACGTCACTGGCACGACGATGTACGGAGTATAAACCGCATAATTGGCTTTCTAAAGCACGAGGATATCTTCATGCAGATCAGCCTCTTCCCAGTCTTTCTTATTTGCATACGGAAGGGTTGCATAACTTTGCGTGGATGGGAATGTCTTCTTCTACGTTTCGTCGCAGCGAATTAGAGTATGGGATGATTGCGCAGATTGTTTTACGGTTGTGTCATGATGCCTCTCGCAGTGTTATTCATGTTGATTCATTTGGATGTGAACAAGAAACAACTGATGTTCTTGTTGATCTTTTGCACCGCAAACGGTTTTATATTCCCCGTTCACAAGTAGAAGTACATGGGAGTGGTGATGAACGAATGCTTTTGATTAATCATGCTGATCTTTTGGCAGCGCGTATTGCGTTATCTGGTTCTGAACAGAGCCCCTATTTTCGCACCCTTGTTCCACTTGAAGAAGAATTGATCCAAAAGAAACGAGTGGAAGGTTTAACAGCAGAGGATTTTCATGTCTTGTGGGATGCTGTAATGTATGTTCGACGACGACCAACTCCTTATCCAGTATCATTGGGTACATTAGGACAAACGGCGTGAGAAATGGTGAAACAAACTGGGATGTAGAAATTGAGTTAGCTCTTAGTTTAGATAGGGTGTTCTGAAAGTCTTTCTAGCAATGGTTTAACGAGGGGGTATTGGTTTAGAGTGTACACTCCATGATGTAAGCGTGCTCCATATTGTCCAAGCGTTGGGTCGAGAACGTACACGCCATTTTGATCTGGAACTACTCCTACTACATGGGTGCTATTGGTAGGTTTTCCATTTACGTTGCCTTCAATGTGGAATCCAACTACCTGAAATGGGACCCCAACAAGTCTTTGTTCTAGTACTGCAACTGCAGCGTGACATTGGTTATTCCAAGGAAGATCATGTGTGGGATTGGTGCGAATTGTTCTGCCATCTATGCTATATTCACCTTCAAAAAGCCCAATAGCCATTACTTCTTGGCAGACTTGTTCTAATCTTTCTCTCATGTTATGTTCTATTTTGATTGTTTTTATATAAAATTTTGTGAGAAATTGTACTTAACTAGTGGCAATTATTATTCTCTTTTCTATTCATACACGGCAAATCGTGCTGGCTCACACATGATTACCATGAGCATGTTTGGATTCTCTTTCTGTGATTCACGCAAGGTTATGATGTCTTGGGTAGAGGCTAAACAGCTTTTGTACGGGTGGGTGTGGAACAAGATGAGGGTTTGGGGTGGGCAGGCTTGAAAGGTAACTTGATTGAATGTTCTTTTGTATTGGGTGGGTTGAATAAATGAAATGATACGGTAAATATTTTCCTGTTTTTCTCCGAAGAGGCAAAGACTAAATTCCGCTTCTTGTTCTTGGAGATAGAGGTAGGTTATGTCTTGCGCGCTGTTGTTTTCAAAGTGGAGTTCAAGATCATAGATTCGTATGATATCCGATTCGATTAATGCGGAAGTAAATGAGCTTTCAATGGTTTTGGAAATAGGTGAATAGGCAAGATAAGAACCAAGGAAGATGGCAAGAAGAAACATACCTATGAGGGTTATGGTGAGGGGATGTTTGAAGAGAGATGGGTTGTCCTCTTTATCTTGGAGCGCTTCTTGTACTATCTCGTCATGAATCTTTTTTGCTTTATCTGGACTCATTATGATTCCCGTATTAGAAGATAGTTTGTAAGAGAAATAAGTTGTTCTTTATCTTTTGTCTGGAAAGGGAGTTGTTTGATTTGCGCAAGAGCATTCTTTGCTAAGGTTTGCATTCTTTTTTGCAGAAGTTGATCTATTCCTTTCTGTTTGATGAGAGTTTGGATGTAGATAATGTCTTGAGTTGAACAGTGTTTATTTCCTATGATTGAGAGGATTTGTCTTGTTTCTGTTTTTGTTGTGTTTTTTAAGAGCAGATGCATGTGTATTGTTTTCTTTCCTTCTCGTATATCCGAACCAACGGGTTTTCCGGTCTTTTTTTCATCACCCAGAAGGCCAAGTTCATCATCTTTGAGTTGGAAGAGCAAGCCTAATGTTTCTCCTAATTTTTCTAGTCTCTTTTGGGTTGTAGGATTGGCTTGGGCGAGTATCGCACCAGCTTTGAATGGTAATGAAAAGGTGTAGCGTGCTGTCTTGTAAAGATACATCTTCTCAATGGCGAGAGGCGTGGGCCATTTTGGTGATAGGGTGAAGTGAACGTCCTCCATTTGGGCAAAGATAGTATTACTAATCTCTTGTGAGAATAGAGTCATCAATTTTGCTGCTTGAGTTGATTTTACAATAAGATCAGTTGCAAAAACAAAGCCCAAATCTCCTACGCAGATCGCTTGTGCTATGCCATAATGCGTGGCGTCGTGGAGTAAGGGTGATGTTGTTTTATACTGTTCATGGATTGTTTTAGAACCACGTCGCAGCTCATCTCGGTCAATGATATCATCATGGATCAATAACGAAGAATGTATGAGTTCTACTGCTGCGGCAACAGGGAGATTTTTTTTGGTTTCTTTATTGCCTAAAGCTTGTGCGATAAAAAGAACAAAACTGCCCCGAAGAAGTTTGCCGCTGGTGGTGAATGGAATTAGTTTTTGAGAAGTATCGGTGCTCCAATTATTGACTTTCTGGTATCGTGTTGCTTGTGTTTTAAGATAACTTTCAAGAAATCTTTTGAGAGATGTTCTGTATTCGTCAAACATAGTCTGGAGAAGCGGTTTTGGGATTAATAAATGTATGCGGTCTATGTTCTTTGTTTTTCGTAGACAACGACTCGCGCTATGTATGCAGGAAATCTCTCGAAAACAGTTATGTCAATGTATTCGAAATGGGCATTGATTTCATCTCTCATTGCTAATTGATCTGTTGTTTTGAGATAGTTTCCAAATTCCGTCTCTATTCGAGGTTCTCTTCTTTTCATGTCAGACCAATTACCTGGGCTTACTAGGTCTAGTCGAAAATTCATAAGAAGCGGCTCACGATCTGCTCCTACAAATAGCATTTCAAGTCTGTCTAATTGGCTTTTTCCATCAGTTGGGGTTGTCATTCTTTCCTCCTAACCTCGCACCGTTATTATTGGCCATATTATTTGTTTATAATAGATCTTCTTCCCAAAAGGGGGAAGAGAAAGCAAAATTTAAATAAGGGGGAATAATCCTCTTTGTATGTCTATTGAAATGATTCTAGAAGGAATTGGGCTTACCAAAAATGAGATCAAAATTTATCTTGCCCTTTTGGAGCTTGGTCTTACGAGCAGTGGTGCGATCATTAAAAAGACTGGTATTCATACCTCCAAGGTGTATGATGGGCTAGAAAGATTAGCCGATAAAGGATTAGTAACGCATGTTGTTCAATCGAATATGAAATACTTTAAGGCAGTAAGCCCAGATCGACTTTTAGACTTTCTTGAGGACAAAAAGAAAGAATTAGAATTGCAAGAAAAAGAAATCAAGAGTATTCTTCCTGAACTGAAATTAAAGCAACAATTAACCGATAATGACACTGAAGCTGAAGTCTTTAGAGGTTGGAAAGGTATGGAAACAGTGTATAAGATGCTGCGCGATACGTTGAAGAAAGGTGATACAAACTTAGTCTTTGGTGCAAGTAAAGGTGAAAATGAAGAACAGGTTCAGCGCTTTTTTAACAAACATCTAAAATTGATGGCTCAAAAAGGGATTAAACAAAGGATTATCTATAATGAAACTGCTCGAGGAAACATTGAGGAACAATTGAAGTATCCTAGATTTTTTAAAACGAAATACTTAGCTCATACTACTCCTTCAGAAATAAACATCTGGGCTGATAAGATGATGGTTGTGATTTTAAAAAAAATCCCAACGGTAATTCTTGTAAGTGATGAACAGGTTGCAGATTCATTCCGAGAATATTTTTATGTGATGTGGGAATTAGCGAAAGAATAGGTTCTTTTCATCCAATAGTATCGAGAATCGAATGTGCATTGGTTGCGTTGTTTTGTTGAACTTTGCAATATTGCTCCATATAGGATTTAAGCGGCTTATGATTCTGTTCAAACATAGTCTGGAGAAGCGGTTTTGAATGTTATTGAATGATAATGTAGGTTTATTTTAAGAAATTGTAAGCATGATACCCTATCACGACGCTCCAAGCAGCATGATATCCTGTAAACAGAAGTGATCTATTTAGAGCTTCTCCAAAGGTTTGGTCTTGTCTCGTTGGTAATGTGTCTCTACCTTGATCAAATGAGTAGATTGCCCTCATGGCACCAACAACAGGTACTAATTCTACGGTTGTCTCAAGACCACTTAATCTTTCTTTTCTTTGCATCAAAAATTGCAAAATATACCTCTATTTAATCTTTTCGAATTAATTTGGTGATTGTTCTTTTTATCCAATTGTGTCTAGAATCGAATGAGCATTAGTTGCGTTTGTATGCTGAAGCAGATCTTTATAGTCTTTATTGAGCGAGAGCCGGTTGCGAATGGAGGCTGCTTCGTTATTGCTGACGCGGGCGAGTTTGTCGGCAACGATCAAACCATAGGGATAGCCTAAGAAAATGGGATCGGAGCTGAGGGAAAGCAATGAGTTGGCTTGTAGGATTGTTCCCTCAAAGCGAAAGACATGGGTTGATTTTGGATGAAGTTTGACGAAATTGGTTTGTGGGGTTGAATAGAACCAGCAGTTTTGTGGTCCGTGTTCTTGAAGAAACATGGTAATATTATTGCCTTGCTTAGTGAAGAGGGTGGATGTTTTTGCTAAAGCACAGACGTTTGACGAGAGTTGTTGAAGATACTTCTCTTCATTGGGATAGGTTTTATCTTTGGTGCCGTCTAGAACAACTATTCCTTCTTTAATGGATGTAGCAAGAGAGAGTTCAGCGAAGCGTCGCGCCATGCTGGTTATTTTTTCAATCGGGGCGCGCTGTGAGCTGGAGGTGAGTTGAGGATCATGAGATGAAACCATGAGATCTTGGGCGTTGATGAGAGGTTCTTTATCGCTAAAGATGGTTGCAGTGTACCAGACTTTACCCTCAACGGTTTTGGCATTAGTGAAGAGGTAGAATTCTTCGATGCGTTGAGATGACTTTTGTGTGCCGTTGAAAGTGATGGCTGCAACTCTGATAAATGAGATGGAAAAGTTTCCAGCGTTGATGATTTGCGCTTCTCCACCGTCAATGAATGTGGTGGTGCTGGATGTTGGGGTGAGTGGAGTAAAGTTTTTTTGATCAAATTTGTAGGAATGGTGGTCTAAGAGGAGTTCGTCTTCTTGGGAGAATTGTTGTAAGTAGTTTTGAAGATGGGTGTAGAGACCAGTGAGCATGGGGTTTGGAGGGGGTGAATTGTTATAAAGATTGTTGCGTTGAGGATATTATAAAAAAAGAGAGCCCCTGCCGAGATTTGAACTCGGGACCTTTACCTTACCAAGGCTGCGCGATGTTTTACCATCTTAACGCCATTTAGTGAGGTAAAACCTTACCACTAGGCCACAGGGGCATTATATTCTTCAAGCTTTCAAAGTGCTTTAAAAAACTTTCTTTCGTGTAGGATAGAAATCGGCTTTTTTGGGCTTTGATGAGACACGGACTATAACTAAATGTAAAGTGCCGAGGGAGGGAGTCGAACCCACGAAGGCACTAAGCCACAGGATATCTTCCATACTCAAACTATCCTTTGGATGTTTGAGGGCTTAAGTCCTGCACATTTGACCACTTTGCTACCTCGGCGATGATAGTCGGACAAAAGAAGTAATTTATAAAATCTTCTCTTAAAGATCGTTTATTTACCAAAAGGGTCTTCTAAACTCATTCGCCCAGAAGTGCTTCCATTTCTAATGGCGGCAGTAATATATTCTGGCATTGTTGGTATTAAAATAGTCTTGATAAGATCTGCTTGCGCATGAAAATAATCTCTTGCTCTTTTTGCTTGGTCTTCACCTAGTTTGCCAAAGTATGTGTCAAGGGAACCAATAGTGCCTAATATCTCTATAACTATGTCTTTATTAATGGGTCTCATGGTGCCAAATACTTTTGCAGGGTCAGGATGTTTTGTAGAACTTCCCCAGAGGTATAGCATTTTGGTTATACTACGATCGAAGAAACTTAGCATGAATCTTGCATATTCTTGTTCATCCATTTTCCCTTGAATATATCTTTTAGATTCACCATTTTTCGCGTTTTCAAGAGTATTAATCGCGGTTTCATTCTGGTGTTGGTATGCATCACTTAACGCGAGGTATGTTTGTATGAAATATGGTAAGTCGTTACTTCTAAAAATAGCGTTATTTGCTAATCCTAATACGGTGCAGTAACTACTTAGGTCTTCTGCAGCTCCATCCAACCCAAAATCTTCCAAGTCTACCATTTTAGTGCCAATTTGGTTCATGCCATTGCAATCTCGATGTTGAGCTCGTATTGGTTCACGGAAAACTGAACGCATTTCTCGTAACTGCGTTAATCTTTGCTCTAAGTCAAAATTTCCTAGTGCTGTTTGAAGATCTTCCCATCCGTTTGTCTTTTGAACTACAAGTGGTACTCGTCCTTCGTAAAGATGCCCTGCCAAAGCTTGAAGATTTTGTAGAAACAGTGTTGCATTAATTCTCTCATTTAATTCTCTTTCTTGAAGATAATCTTGACTTACAAGAAACGATGAAGGTTGTCCTGCTTTTCCAGCGTTAACTATTCCATCGAAACGTGCGATTCCTCTGATTCCCTCAAGGAATGTTTTGTTTAATTTAGCTAGTCCTTCGGTTCGTCTTTGGCATTCGTCTGCAGGTATTTGTCTGGCGAGTTCTGCGATAATATTTTTGCTGTTTTGACCACGTACATATTCCATGACAATGGTGCAGGTTTCAGGATCGCTTCCATACACTATGGGGACTAATTGTTTTGCAAGATCTCTGTCAAAAAGAGCTGCATGTCGTCGAATTCGTTGTAAGTTACGCAATTCTGCTTGATAGAGTCGACCCGGATTATGGACCAAATCGTAGAGAGGGATGCTTGTTGGTTCTGTTCTGGTAGAAGGTATAAACTGTTTTAAAATAAAATGTCTTAGGCGATGTCCTGTTCTTTTTAATGTAAAATGATCAAGGCGAGCATGACCTGTTTCCCAACTTTTCTGAATCGTAAATTGCTTATAATTAGAATATTGGTTTCCAAAGGCTCTACGAACACTAGATTCTAATTCATTTAGCTCAGCGGCATTTCTACTGCGGTCTACCATTACCGGAACTAAAACTGTCCTTTCTTTATAAACTTTTATGCAAATTCACTATTGCCCAATGGTTACTCCAGGGTATAAATCAATCGTCCTGTATTATGAATTAGGGTTGTCATTCTCTGTAATTTACTAATTACATTGTGTAAGTATGCTATTTTTTGCACGTCTTTTTCGAGTTCTTCTAGTTGATTATTAAATTTTAACTTCATTTCGGAGAGTTGAAGCGCTAAGGACATATCATTATTATGCACTGCTTTCATGGTGGTGATGAAGTAATCATTAAGTTCAAGTAACATGTTCTTGATTACTTTTTGTTTCTCTGCCGTGAGTTTGAGTTGGCGTAAATATCTTGCCGAGCGCTTAACTTCATCTCCTATTGCTTCCATGTAAAAACCAAGGGTATAATACTTTAACAAATCAATTGGGCTTAGTTTAAAATTTTTCATTGATTTGGATGGGTTTTCAAGGTTGTACAATATCGTTCGATATAATAAAAAATAAAGCCTGTTTACATCCCGATCGCGTTCATTAAGATTTTCATAAGTGTCTTCTTCAAAGATGGAACACATTTCTTTGATCATAGTTCTGGTTACGACATCCATCTTGCGAAGAAGTTCGTTGACGGATACTTTGTCCATGTTAAGAAAATCTTTTGCGATGATAGAATCTGAGTTTTGTTCAAGTATCTCTAAAGCCATAAGGCCTTGAACTATACCTTGCAATTCTTTTACTTTGGTTTTAATTTCTTTTCCACGAAGTGTGATGGTTCTATAATTAAGGATGTATGCAGAGCACACTTCTCTGGTAATGGAGAATACAGTTTTTCCATCAATGTTGATTACTTTCTCTTTTTCTTGGACTTCTTTGTTTATTTCTTGCTTACTTAAGACAAGGTTAGAACCTGATTCTTCGATGTAAATTAAATCGCCTTTCTCTAACTTACTTTGTCGTACCCAATTCTTAGGCAGTGATACTACGAAGCTGTTTTTTCCAAATGAGATAAGTTTTCGATATTCCATGTGTTTTCCCCCCGGATGTACATGTGTGTTATAGTCAGTATAACTAGAGATATTTTTTATAACTCTTGGTATTTAGCATATGCCTGACATATAGTATTTGGAGAATGTATTTATATTTAAACGTTTTGGAAGTAATATAGTAAACCAACTAAGTCGTGCCGACTTCTTTGGTTTACTAATAGTCAGCCGCGGTAATCTTCCGACCCCGGAAGATTTACGTGGATGGCTATATATGGGGGGATGGCTATGAAGCACACAAAAAATATGGTTAGAGATAATTCAGATGAAAGTATTTACTCGCCAATACAGCGTGATGAATTGTTAGATGATGATGAGTTGTCAGCAGAAGAACATGCATTTATGTGCGGGTATGATGATGAATTCTGGGATGCTGACAGATTGGAGAGTGAGATGTAATGTCCTTGCGAGAGTTGTTAGGCTTAGAGGACACCCATTTTACAGATGAAGAGATTATGAGATTACTCGAAAAAGGGTTGCGATCTCATCATCTTAACGTGGCTCTTGATGAGAATAATCATCATGTTGTTCTTCATCTGCATGAGATAGATCCTACTGCTGCAAATTATTCTTCTCTGTTTCATCAAGTTTGATACCGTTTTGGTCCATGTTCCTGAGCTGGTTTGAGAATTGTTTCATTTGAGAAAAGTCTTTATAGTCTGTGTTTCTTCTTTTGAGTATGGTTGGGTATATGCGTGGTGTTGAAAAGACATGGTTAGCTATCAAATCATATAAAATATTCTTTGCACTTTTGTGTGTTTTTCAACTTCTTTTGCTTGGTGCGGCAGCGATTATTTTTCTGCATTATCAACTTGCAATTTTGCAGGATGTGCAGAGTGTCTTGGAGCCATTAGAAGGGGCAACGCTTGATGAACAAGCTCTCCAAAATGGTCAGCCGTTCGTTGAAGATTTTCTTCCTTTGTATCGAGGATATTCTAAACTCATCAGTGATCTTAAAATGCTTGCAGCATGGATGGCACTCTTTTTTATCTTCGGTGGGGGATTGCTTTGGGTTGCGAGTCATCATCTAATTCATCGATTGCACTGGCGTGATGCAGGGCGGATCATGGTTCGTTATATTTTAGGGAGTGCTATTACCTTGTTGTTGTTTACATTATTTTTGACATTGCTGATTCAAGCAGCTCTTGCTAATATTGAAGGGGGATTCAACTGGCAGGTTGTTGTCGCAATTATTATTGGTGTTGTGTTGTATTTAGTGTTATTGGTTGCAACGCTTCATTCGCGCATTGTTTCTTGGAAAGAATGGATGGTTGTGTTTGGCAGTTCGTTAACTCGCAAACTTGGTTTTCATTTATTGGTGTTTTTTATGGGGTGGGTGGTATTGCTCGTATTTTTGGGATTGATGGGTATAGCGATAGCATATAATTCTGGTATTGTGTTATTGTTATTTGTACTTTTTAGTATAGTATTGGTATTGGTACGGATGTATGATTTGGTTATGGTGGCAGAACAAGAATGAGCAAAATTATACTTGATACCAATGCGTTGATGGCAATTAGTGAATTCCATTTGGATGTTTTTTCGAAAATAGATCTGGTTGTGGAAGGGGCTCATACTCTTTTTATTTTAGAAGGGACGATAGTTGAATTACGGCGTATTGAAGAAGAACAGCGGGGTAAGTATCGCTTGGGCGCGAAATTGGCGTTACAGCTGTTAGATCAGAAGAAGGTGAAAGTGTTGGTTAGTAGTGGGAATGTTGATGATGCGCTTGTTGATTATTCTGCGAAAGGATATTTGGTATTAACGCAAGATGCTGCTTTGAAGAAGCGATTAACTAAGCCGTATCTGACGATTAGGGCAAAGAAAAATATTTTTGTGGTGAGATAAGTTAGTTTAAGGAAGTATGATTGTATCTGGGAGATTTCTAAAATCGTTATCGCAGGTAATTAATGTTGAAGAATTGCTTTGTGCACTTGCATAGATAAGGGCATCCATTGCGGCAATTTTATATTTTATTGAAAATTGTGCTGCTTGTAAAACTATTTCTCTAGTTGGTACAATAATTAAAGTTTTTTTTTCAATAAAATTTATCGCTTTGGTTATTCTTTCTTCTTCAAATTGATCTTTAAGCAACTTTCTTTTAATCTCAAAAAGGGAAAGTATTGAAATATAGACAAACTCGTTTTGCTCAATGTATTCTTTATACTGCCCATTAATTAAATAATGTAACAATACAGAAGAGTCAATAAGTCTAGAATCGGTCACTTTTATCACGCAAATCTTTTAGAATTTGTTTTGATGATCGTTTAGGACCAAGATATCCAGCAAATGATTCTTTTACACGGTCAGCAGCAATTTTTCGTATGGCTTCATCGTAGGACGAGGAATTTGTCTCTTGTTTTATCTTACGCAGAAGATTGAGTGTATCATCATTAATTTGGATTGTCGTGACCATATAATTATATAGTTATGTGTTATATATAAACTTTGTGCTGGTTTTCAATCTAGGTAGATAATAGGTTGGATTAAAATCAAATCTAAAAAAATCTATTTTTTTCCTTTACTTTTCTTATAGGTTGCAATGCCCGTGTGGAATTCTTCTTTGGCTTCTTTGATGCCAACGTACTTATTTGCAACGACCTTTGCGCCTTTCATGTCTTTGTAATGTTCCATGAAATAGCTAAGTTCTTTTAAGAAGTGAGGGGAAACATCTTTGAGTTCTTTGATGTGGTCAAAATATTTGTCATCGCAGGGTACAGCAATGATTTTGTTGTCGACTTCGCCGCTATCATTCATAATGAGCATGCCAACTGGTCGTACTTTGACAAGTGAGCCCTGAAACGCGCTTTCACGCATAATTAGAACTACATCAACAGCATCTCCATCGTCGCATAATGTTTGTGGGATGAAGCCATAGGTTGCAGGATACACGAGTGGTTCAGGTACAACACGATCGATAAAGAAAAGTCCATGTTCTTTGTTATATTCGTATTTGTTTCTACTGCCAGCAGGAATTTCTACGATCATATTCATTTCGTTTTCAGTTCCGGGTGGTACATCGTGATGGAGATTTGTCATAGGTTTCACCTTTATGTTTTATGGGGGGAATGAGAAAGAAGAAGTATAAAAAGATAGTGGAGTGAAGAGTCTATCTAGATCTTTCCAATTCCTAGCTTCTTGACCTTCCTATGCAGTGTCTCGGCACGAATCTTAAGGTCTTTAGCTGTTTGCGCAATATTGCCCTGATGGTATTTGAGTGCGCGTTGCAGAAATGATTTTTCAAATTCATATTCAGCTTCTTTCCAAGTTAATGGTTGATGGGGGAGTAAATGGGCAATTGATCTAGAGAGATTAGGTACTTCACGATACATGTCTTCCATTCTTTTTGGTGCTAAAATCTCTTTGTAGGAATCAAGAGTGAGACGGATGGTGTGATCAATGGCAGTTTGTTTTTCACCTTCTAGGGTTTGAATGTTTTGTCGTAGTTCTTTGGTATCAAGTTCAAATTCACGAATTGCTCGATGTATTGTACGTCGATTTACTCCGGTGAATCGCGCTAAGGAAGAAATGTTGCCGCTATGGGTTCGTAATTCTCGGCGTACGAATTGAGCCAAAAATTCTTTTTTTGCTTGTGCAAAAGTGCGATCAGGTGGGATGTAGATTTCTAGGAGTGGTGTAGAGAGTTTGTCAGTGATATCAGATCCTATTTTTGGAATAGATATTCCCAATGCTTTTTCAAGTGTTGATCCTACGACAGGTAAAATCTTTTCTTTAATAGTTTCTTCAAGATTTTTTTGAGTTTTGGGTAGCGTCATGATAGAGTTGTGATCCTAGAGGAATACCTGCAAGTAGAAAAAGGCTACTGTTGATAAGTAAATATTGGGGTGGCGTGAAAAAGAGGCTGATGAAGAGAATGAGAGGTGTGATAGATGGGATATAAAATGGTTTTTTGCTTACAATTTCTGTTGTACTTATGGTTAAAATGAGTAGTCCATATCCTAATTGGTACACCATTGAAGGGAATGGAAGAGTGAGAAATAATGATACTAACATAATGTAGAAAAGAAATGAACTTACGGTACGAATATATTTTTCTGCGTCATGTAACTCTTCTTTGGCGATATGTCCTACTAATGCTCCTAATGGAATACCAATTAATGATGTTAATGGGATGAGGATCATTTTTTCTTTAATTCTTCGTTGAATTGGATCAGGAAGCGTTCCCAATCTTCGTTTTTCACGACGGTTCCACAGGCAGTGGGATGCCCGCCGCCATAGCCTTCAATGCCGTTAAGCGCCCGCCTAAGTGCAGGTTCAATGGGAAATTGGGCACGCAGGCTGCATTTCATGAAACCTTGGCTTTTGCGTGCGATGATAACTACTTTTTTAGGATAGCGTGTGGTGAGTTCATTAGCAAGATTGGCTGTGAATGACCATTGTTCATCATTGTATTCAAAGAGCAGAATTTTCTTGCGAGTTGCTTTTTCCATTGCTTGAACCATGAGTTTTTCATAGAGTTCATTGAGCATTTCAAATCGTTTGAAGAGATAATTGCCATCTTCAGAATTTGGTTTAAAGATTTCATCTGGTGAGGTAATTTTTCCTAAAATTTTGATTGATCTGGCTACATCACTTGATGGTCCTTTGAGCATGAAGAAAAAGAATTGCACAAGTTTACCCATTTTTGATTTGAAGACAATATTAGGAAGATCTCGTTTTTTCTTTGGTAAGTAATTTGGATATGTCGTGTTTGTTTGCTCAATAAAATCTGGAAGATGCCAGTCTGCTAGGCAGCCAGCAGTGGCAATCCAGAGATCTTTAGGATTGTTGGCTACTTGATACGCCATTCTTGTCGTAGGGAAGTATGATTCTGGTTCTTTGATTTTTGGGTTGAAGTAATGTACTTTATGTCGTTCTACGGGATCGTGATGATCTATCCAAAAGATAGGGACTTTAAACGCGTCGATAAATTCTTGGTGTACATCAGGAATATCAAGAATGACTATGAGATCAGGATTAAAATCTTGGATACGTTTGACAAACTTTCCTTCGAGATGGGGGGCAGCTTTAAGCATGAAATAGTGTCCTTCTCGTTTGATTCTGTAGAGGAGAAGGTAGGAACATAAGCCATCCGCATCATCGTCAAAAATGAAGATGGGGTTTTTAGAATTTTGAATAGCAGTGTGGAGTTGTTGAATTTGAGCTTGTGATAACATCTGGGGATTGTAGGTTGGAGAATATATAAAGATTGGGGTGAGTGTGATGACGATACTTAGTTAAATTCAAAACAAGATATTAGTATTATGTCGCGTTCAAAATCATTTTCATGGTGGAAGTGGGCTCTGCTAGGTATTGGTTTATATCTTGTTTGTGTTGTTTTAACAATTCTGGTGTGGGCTGCGGGAAGTAGGATGTTGGATGCAAATCCTACTGCTGCTCTTCCTTGGTGGAGATTTGTTGTAGCTCCATTAATGTTGATCTCTTTTTATCCTGGGCTTTTGATTGTGGGTAATTATGAGGTGGTGTGGTTGATCATTCCTCTCAATATCTTATTTTATGGTGGAGTTAGTATGGGGGTTGGGTTTTTAGTAAATAGATTGAGAAATAATCCTAAATAAGCATAACTTACACCTTCCTCTCCTCTCATTCTTTACCGAAATCTTTATAAAGAAAATGCCAACCAATCACCTATTCCGCTTACAAGTAAATTGAAGCAAAACGAGGTTTATTAACAATGGCAAAAAACAAAGAACACATCAACTTAGTATTCATCGGTCACGTTGATCACGGTAAATCAACAACCGTTGGACGTCTCCTTTTCGACACTGGAAACGTTGACGAGATTGCAATGCGTAAACTCAAAGAGAAAGCCCAACAACTTGGTAAAGGCGGATTCGAGTTTGCTTTCGTTATGGACAATCTTAAAGAGGAACAAGAACGTGGAGTTACCATTGATCTTGCCCATAAACGCTTCGATACTGACAAATATTATTTTACTATCATTGATGCACCAGGACACAAGGACTTTATTAAAAATATGATTACAGGAGCTTCTCAAGCAGACTGTGCAGTTCTTGTTGTTGCAGCAAACGACGGTGTTAACGCACAAACTATCGAGCATCTTAAACTTTCCAAAATCTTTGGAGTAGGTCAAATGCTTGTTGCTGTTAACAAAATGGATATCTCTGGGGTAGACTGGAGTGAAAAACGCTTTAAAGACGTTGTTGAAGACGTTAAAAAGCATGCACTTCAAGCAGGATGGAAACCTGATTTACTTCGCTTCGTTCCTATCGCGTCTCTTCCTGGTGAAAACATCACTAAGAAATCTGAGAAATTACCTTGGTGGACTGGCGACAATCTCTTAAGTGCTATTAACAAATTTGAATTACCTCAAAAACCAACCAATTTACCTCTTCGTCTACCTATTCAAGACGTATACAACATCACCGGTATCGGTGTTGTTCCAGTAGGACGTATTGAGACTGGTATTATGAAAGTTGGCGATAAAGTTATGATCGTTCCTGGTCGTGAAGGTAAAGGCGTTGCTGGCGAAGTTAAAACTATTGAGATGCATCACGAACAAGCTCCTCAAGCTGAACCTGGTGATAACATTGGTTTTAACGTACGCGGTCTTGGTAAAAAAGACATTGCTCGTGGAGACGTTTTAGGTCACGCTACCAATGTTCCTACTGTTGCAACTGAATTTACTGCACAAGTAGTTATCATGAACCACCCAAGTGTTGTGACTGTTGGATACACTCCTGTATTTCACATCCACACTTCTCAAGTGGCATGCCAATTCGTGGAAATTATCAAAAAAATCAATCCAGCAACTGGTCAAGAAGTTACTGAGAACAAAGACATCTTACGTAATGGGGATGCAGCAATTGTTCGACTTCGACCAACTCAACCAGTTGTTATTGAGAAGAACAGTGTTATTCCACAAATGTCCAAATTCGCTATCCGCGACTCCGGTGTTACCGTAGCAGCTGGTATGTGTATGGAAATTGTGCCTAAAGTTCTTTAGGATTGTTTTCTTTCTTTTTTTACTCTTTTTCTTGTGTATTGTTGATGAATTACTTTGGTCGTTTTTAGTTCTAAAGAAATATTTATATGTTGAAAAGATAGTCTGAGTGTGATGAAAAGAGGTCTGTGTGGTGTTTTTGTAGTAGTTGCTCTGTTGGTTACTACTCTCGTTCTCGCAGCACCAGAGATAAACTATACAACTCCTACGCCAAGTAATAACAATTATACTGGATCATTAAATTATACTCGGATCAATGCTACGATTACAGAAAGTCGTCTTGGATCATTGACGTATAACTGGAATGGGGCAAATTTTCTGTTTTACAATGACTCACTCGTTTTGTCGATGAATTTTGATAATCTGTCGGTGCTTGGTGAGAATGGCACGACGGCAGTAGATGTAAGTCGATTTGGCAATAATGGCACATGTACAAACATGGGAACTGATTGTAACTTTACTGCTAGTGGTGGCAGATATTATGGTGGGATTATGTTTGATGGGATCAATGATTTCATTAATTTAGGGGTGCCCACATCGTTACAGATTGCTCAAAATTTGACGATTAGTGCTTGGATTAATGTTTATCCTGCGGGGATTTATCCTCGAATAGTGTCTGCGGATCAAGGGGGCGTCGCTGATCAGGGATATGATTTACGATTATTTACAGGTCTAGGTGATCGACGACCTGCTTTTCGATTAGATAATGGGACAAATGTTGTTGAGGCGGTGAGTCCTGATGCGTTGGTGCAAGGTCGATGGTATCATATCGTTGCTATGTATACAGGCAACGAGTCTATTATCTATGTTGATGGTGTAAAAAAAGCCAATGTTTCTATGACTGGAAATTTGGATTATACTAACTTGACTTCGATACGTATTGGCGCACGGCAGGGTGATAATAATTATTTTAATGGCACAATTGATGAAGTTAAAATATGGAATCGATCGTTTTCCGATCAAGAGGTGTATCAATTCTATGCGTCAAACTTGCGTAAAAGAGATTTGAGTACGTGGGAATTGTATGTTAACCAATCGCAGAATGCCACAACAGGGCTTATTGATGGGACGTATACGTATTACATTAGTGCAACGAATACAACGGGAGATGCAATAACGACTTCCACAAGAACAGTTATTGCGGGACAAGATCCTGTTTTGGTTCCAGAATGGAGTGATTATGTAGTGTTAGTTATACTAGGAATTGTGGTGACGGGGTTCTTGTATTTGAAGAGAGATTAAGCTACAATCAAGCCAAACCAATAGCTTTATAAATAACCTCGATTCCAACAGCAACACCACGATGAAATAAGTTTTACCGTGGACTGATTTAAAATGGCACAACGCGCTCGCATCAAATTAGCAAGTATTGAAATCGAAAAGATTAACAAAGTCTGTGCTGATATCAAAGATATCGCTTCTAAGACTGGTGTTGACCTTCGTGGTCCAATTCCATTACCAACTAAAAAACTTAAAGTAACTACACGTAAATCTCCTTCTGGTGAGGGTAAAGCTACTTGGGAACGCTATGAAATGCGTATCCATAAACGCCTTATTGATCTTGGTGCAGATGAGAGAACATTACGTTTAGTGATGAGAGTTCCTATTCCTGAAGGTCTTAATATTGAGATCGAAATGGTAGAAGTTTAAATCCAAAAGATCAAAAATTTCTCTTTTTGTTTTTCTCAAGGTCTTGACATTAAGATAGAAATGACTGATGTGTAATTTTTCTCAAATGTAAGATTTTTTTTATTGTGTTATTCTAAATGAATCTATCTCTTTCTTTTTTAGTTACTACTAAAAAGTAAGAATAAATTTAAATAGTCCTCTTAGATTTTTATTAGTATGCACGTAATTCATCATACACCATTTGACTTTCCGTTGGATAGGCACTTTTTAGGTGAATCTATTATCATCGGTAGTCTATGTTCTGACCCCAAAACTAATACTTATGTGGTGTCTGCTGGTTCAAATCAATCTCCTCTTATTGCAGGATTACCTCCTAATTATGCATTGCCTGAACTTTTAGCACAACGTCAGTTTAGCTCCGGATTGGCAAGGATAGCTTACCGCGGTTGTGATTCTGATTATTTCGATTTCATTCGGGCTAGAATAAAAGAAGCAGAGAGTCCAATTATCTTAAATTACCACTTTTTACGTGGTGATATGGATGTTACAGCGAAAGTAAAAAAAGAGTTTAGAAATGATGTGGTTACAGTAATGCATTTGCATTGTATGCCAGATCTTTATCAAGCCGATAAATATAATCAGTCAAGTGATAAAAGAACATTGAATCAACTAATTAAAGTGGGGCGTGTTGATGGTTTTATCGCTGTTAGTAATGCTGTTCGAACAGGATTCATGTATGGCTCTGACATTCCGCAGGAAAAGATCGTGACAGTTACAAACGGTGTTGATGAACAGTTATATCAAGTTTATGCAGATAGTGTTAGAAAAGAAGTAAGAACAAGAATTGGCATAAAAGGCGAAGTAATATTGGGCTATGCTGGACGTATGAATGAAAATAAAGGTGTTTCAACCTTTTTAGAAGTATTACGTGGTTGTGAAAGATTAGGGTTAGAGTACGGTTTCGTTTTTGCAGCTTCAAATGGTGCAGAACGTCAAAAGTTTTTCAGAACCGTCTCAGAAATAGCTCCTGGGTTAATTCAAAGAGATCAAATTAAAATAGTTCTTGATGTTTCTAAATTAGTCAATGGAAGTTCAGGTTTGGATGACGCAGTTGTTGAACATTTTAGAGGTCAATTTATCGAAGAGGGTATATCTAACTCAAAAATTTGGGGCGGGTTAATTACACGTCCAGTTCAAGGAATTCTTGACGCTTATGTTCATCCAGCATATAGTGAAGCAATTAGCTTATCAATATTAGAAAGTCTTGCACAGGGCGTCCCAGTAATTGGTTCAAATACGGGTGGTATTCCTGATGTTGTTTCTGACAACATGGGTACATTGGTTAATATTAATCGTCCACAAGAGAGGGAATTAGAAGATAAAAAAGCGAGAGTTTATTCAAGCAATGCTGTAAAAGTTATGGAAGCTATAGATCAACTTCGAGAACGATTATTTCAGCGTGCCATATTAACCGCAAGTGATATGCACCACCAAGTGATTTCAAGAGGTCATACCAAAAAAAGAATGCTTGATAAAACATTAGATCTCTATGTAAGGCTTATTTCTAGGTTTGTTTAACTTTTCAACAAAACTGTTTAGGTTATAGTTATTAGTGTTATTATAGGTTAACAAGAAAAAGCGCCAGCACCCGGACTTTCCTATCTTTTGACTTAACGGTTTTGGTCAAGTTTTTTCAAAAGATTGTTTGAACCGGGATACCATTGCTGGAACAAGCTCTGTGGTTTTATAAAATTCCAGGCTTGCGCAGTACCGGGTTGTGCCATGCTGGCGTGAGGGCACAAAAGTCACATGATGATCAGAAGCGTACTTCTGTGTATACCATCGTGGCTTAAATGTGAAAATGAGGCTGGTATTTTATAAAGATGTCGAAATCAAACTAAAAATATTAAAAAATTAAATCTCTCTCACACCTTTCTCGGTATCGGGCGCAAACATTTGCGCGATTTTATGCTCTTTCATTAGTGTATTGTACCATTCTTGCCAGTGTCCGAGAGGATAGCTGTAGTTCTGTACTGTTTTAAGCAATGCAAGCATACTCGCGTCAGCGGCAGAGAAGTGTGAGATGAAATATTGCTGTTCACCTTTGAATTTCCAGAGTCGTTCAAGACGGTAGAGTGTATCTTTTTTCACATCCTCTTTTTGTTGTTGGTCATAGATGATGGCACGATGTGATACACCTGCTGCTCGTAGTCCATCAGCCATTTTTTCAAGGTAGAGTGGAGCGAGCGGACTGCTGATGCGTTCAATTGCCCAAATAGCTGTAAGAATACGGCCTTTGTCTTTTGGTGTTTTTCCTAACATTTTGTAGGTTTGAGGATATTTATCATCCAAGTATGCAATCGCTGCTAAACTATCACCAATAACTGTATCTCCATCTTGCATGACAGGGATGGTTTCTGCCGGTGTTAAGTTTTTGAATTCTTCTGAACGCTGACGTAGATTGACACTCACATGTTCAAAGGGTAAACTCTTGTGTTGAAGTGCACTGCGTAATCGTGCGACAGCAGGGGATTGAATTCCGTATATGGTTATCATGGTTGTTTTCCTCTCTGTGTGTAAGTTAGTGCTCTTTATGAAAGTTTTGGGGGCTGAGAAGAAAAAAATATGGCGACACCGAGATTTGAATTCCCGGGTCTTTGAGACCTCTCGGAACCTCCACGTAACCCAGTTATATCAGAGTTTGTCATCGGCATAATGCCTCATAGCTCAAGCATATGAGCGTGGCGCTATAACCAGGTTAAGCTATGTCGCCAAGAGGGAAAGACAGGGGCGGTTATAAAAAGGTTTCTGAAAAACACTTGCTTTGTGTTTTGTGACCACTTCTGGTCATTTTTCGCTTGAACTAAAAATTTATATATGTTCAAAGGTGTTATTCTCCTATGAGGATGATAGGAAGGCTCGTTGTTTTAATAGTGATTTTTGTATCTTTGCCTTTCGTTTTTGCTGATACTACTATTTCGGCGGTCTTTCCTCTCTTTAATTCAACTAATATCCAAGCATTTCAAATCAATGGTAATGCTGCGTTGTCAGGAAGTGTTTTACGCCTTACTCCTGCAACGGGAAATCAAGCTGGAAGCGCCTTTTGGAATCAGAAAATTTATCTTACAAACAATCGATCATTCTCAACCTATTTTTCATTTAAGATTACTGCTTCTGGTAGTGGTGGTGCGGATGGTCTTGTTTTTGTTATTCAACCTCAATCAAACACTGCGGGGTCATCGGGAGGCGGTTTAGGATTTGAGGGTATCAATAGTTCGTTTGGTGTCGAGTTTGATACGTATTTGAATACCGCGCCGACTAATGATATTAATGGAAATCACATTGGTATTGATGGGAGTAGCCCCAATAACAAAGGTAATGTTACTTCTTTAGCAAGCCGTGATGTTTCAACAATTAATAGTACTTGGGCTCTTGATGATGGAGCAGAATATCATGCGTGGGTTGATTATAATGGGACTAATAATTCTGTAGAAGTGCGTCTTAATCAATATAATAATACTCGGCCGGCCTTATCTCATTTAAATTATACTATTGATCTTGAAACTGTTTTTCCCGCTGAAGTGTACATTGGCTTTACTGCGGCTACAGGTGGATCTTGGAACAATCATGATATCACTGCATTTTATTTTTATAATGATCAAATTTCAAGTGGTATAAATCTTAACACCACCTCGTATCTCATGGCTCCATTTCGACTAAATATTTTTTCTCAATTTTCAAATCTCACAGCTAATGGATGGAATAGAACAGAAATTTATGTGAATGCAACGGACATCAACAATGGAACTCTTGCTAATCAGTTGATTTCTTTTACTACGACATCTGGAATTATTTCACCAGGTAGTGCAACGACAAATTCTACTGGAGGTGTACTTAATACTCTTATTGCTTCTCATAGTTATGCAGTTGCTACTGTTCGCGCGATTGCAGTAGGGGGCGCATTTGCAGATGTGAATGTGACGTTCAATCATCAAAGCACCGTTCCTGAGTGGAGTGATTTTGGTCTAGTATTGATTTTAGTGGTTGTGGTGAGTGGATTTTTAGTTGTGAGGAAGAAAATAGAATGAAGATTATCCTAGATCCAATTTTTTAATTTTTTCTCTAAACTTTTTTAAAAAAGAGGTATTGTGAGTACTAAATGGAGACGACTATTTATCCCCAGATGTTAGGGTTTGATATCGTGAAAGAAAGAAGCACTGGCAGGAAGGTCATACTTGAGATCAATGGTCAAATGTCAGGCTATAGTGGTATTCCTGATCCTGGTCAACGAACAATAATGTCAGGGGAAATGTTGATGGTGTTGGCGGATTATTTCCCTAATTCTCGTGTGCTTGCAAACTTGGATATACTTCAAGCAGTTTCTGGTCCTATTCGACCCGTTATGTTTGAAAAGACTGCGCGTAATTTGGGTCTTGAGATAGATAACATTGTACTAGATGATGAATTCCATAAAAGTCCCCAAGATTTTGAGAGCGATTGGGGTATTAATTTACGTGATTATGGATGTTTGTTGGGATTCGGATCATTCTTTTCACGAGATGTTGGCGTACCGATGATAAATCATCCCTACGTAGAGAAAATGACCGGAGATAAACTTCTTCTTTCACAAGTTCTTGCTGAAGTGGGGGGGGTTGTGATTCCAAAGACAATTTATCGTCGACGTGATCTTGCTGCTCTGCGTGATGAGTTTGCAACTCTTGTACTTAAACCACGCCATGGGGCACAAGGAGAGGGAGTGGAGATCGTTTCTTCTCAAGGGTCACTTGAAAGACTTTCAACATTTCTTTCCCGTTCATCACATATCGTTCAAGGCTTTGTTGAGTCTGAGCCTGTTCTTGATCCGTCTACGGGTCAATCTCATTATGCCCGTGCTCGAGTTATTTGGTTTGGTAAATACATTGGTGGGTATTGGGGATTATCATCAAATCCGGTCACACCGGTTCCAACGCAAGATGCAGTGGTGAATTATTGTCGGACACAAAAGTCAGTTCCGTTTACCTCTTACGAAGAACAAGATTTCAAAGATTTTGTGGAAGATGTAGCACCAAAAATAGTTGCGTATGCACAGGTTCATGTTCCTCGTTTAGTCCGAGAACGTCGAAATACAAAGATGGCTTATTGAAATTTCTTTGCTATTTCTTCGACACTTAATTTTCCTGCATTTTTGATAATAGAATGCATGCTGCCACCATTATCTCCTGTGTATCGTGGCATGATATGGATATGCAAATGTCCTACTGTTTGACCTGCTGTTGGTCCATCGTTCCAGCCTACATTAAATCCATCTGGATGAAGTTTATCTTGGATTAATTTCATCGTTTTTTTAACATCAGTGAGGAGTTCATGAGTTGTTTTATCATCTAACTCAAAAAGAATTTTTGCATGACTTTTTGGAATAACGACGGTGTGACCTTGAGCATGGGGATGAATATCAAGAAATGATAATGAAAAGGGAGTTTCTTGAATTTCGTGGCAAGGAATTTCTTTTTTGATGATTTTACAAAAGATGCAGGTGTCCATGTTGGATTGATGTTGGTTGTTTTTTTTAATTATTTCTATTTCAGGGGATAGTTTTAAAAGATTCAAAGATTATTATTCATTTATGCCTACTCTTGTCGTACGAACCCAAGTCAAGGATATTCTGAAAGACTCGGAGTATAAAATGGAGAATATGTCTGCGGATTTCATGGATATACTTGATGAGAAAGTTCATGAAATGATTCTTACGGCGGTTAAACGTGCTAAGGAAAATGGACGTAGGACAGTGATGGGACGAGATTTGTAGGTGATCCTGATAAATATCAGGATTTAATAAAGATTATTTTTCAGAGTGAAGAAATTTTTAACTAACTCGTAAAATTCTGACTTTCTGGCGAGTAATTTGTAAAACTGAAGCACAACAAGGTTTCCGCATAAGCATGGTTATATGCTCTTATTGAAGCGAAAATGTAACTTGGTTCGGAGCGAAACGGAGAAAGTTGGGTGAGGGACGTTCATTAATTAAAACTCATCCAGAAAAACCATGCTCCGATGCAGAAGATTACAAATCCCCATACCTCTGAATGTTTCTTAAATTTTTGGGCAATTTTATTGACATGTTCTGGAAATACAATTTTTTTAATTCCCTTGAATAAAGTAGTCCATCCAAGTAAAGTAACGGCTATTCTCCAATCGGTAACCCATAAATTATGTGCAACAACAGTAGCTAAACCTAATAGAAAGGTGATGTATCCTGTGGATATAGTTATTGCTTTGTTCTCTGTATATTGAATAACTCTACTCAAAAATTTTGCTCCAATTGAAGATAGACCCAGAATAATAAATAAACTACCCCAGAATCTTGCTAAAAAAATGGTAATATCCATGGTTCTTTCTCTTTTATTTGATTGTATCTATTAAGTTTATAAATTTTTATTTTATTGTTCCCTTATGCTATTGCAACTAACACTTATTTCCTGAAGTTTTATTTCCATTTTGCCTATCTTAAATTAAAACTAAGTTTTTTTTATTTAGTTTACTGATGGGGGAGTAGGTAGGAAAGATTGGGCTTCTTAAAAAGTTAGAATAAATGTTAATTTTACTTTTGGGTCTTGTTATTTTGCATTGAATTTTTTTAATGAGAACTGTGCATAATTCATTTTTTAATGTACGCAGTTCTCTTCAATTCCTTCTCTTAGGGGGTGGAGGCAACGGTAATTCCTTTTCAGAATCAATATCAGCACTGTCAAATTTCTGCTGTTGTTGCGGTGGCATTTTGAAAAGGATTACATGGCGTGGCTTGTTTGCGGTATCTTCTGTTTGTGTGCTGCTATTTTCTACTGTTACACTGCTAATCACATTTGGCACTGTCTCTTTTTCTTCTTCCTGATTTCTATCAATAGGAACTGGATTTTGTGAGGGCGATGAAGTGGGAAGAGAATGTCCTAATCTTTCTTTAATGTCATGGATTCGTTGATCAAGTAGTGCTGCTTTAGCTGGATCAAGTCGACGTTGTATTTCTACAAGTGTTTCTAGTTTAGCTAATTTTTCTTCTAATGCTGCAATCTTTTGTTCTCGTGAAGCATCTTGTGAGGCAACATCCACCATAGCTTTGGTTTCACGTTGTGCCATGAGTGTGCCAATGGTATGGGCAACTTTTTCTACTTTAGAACAAAACTCAGGATCTTGGGCAAGAGCAAGTCGCTGACGTAGTGACGCTATCTCTTTTTTGAGAGCATTAATTCTCATTGATTCATGGCGACGTTGCGCAGCAAGTTTATGTTCTAATTCGAACACGACGTTGAGTTTATGCTGGAGATGGTGAATCTCTTTTTGGAGTTGAAAACGAGGAACTTTCTTTTGTTCTGAGAGATATTTTATTTCGTTTATTTTTGCAAGTATTTCTTGTTTAGAGAATGATTCTCTTTCCAGATAGAACGAACTGGCTAGACGAAACAGAAGATGTTGGCTTTTGAGGTGTACCATCTCAATCGTTTATCCAAATGCTCCTCCAAATCCGCGTCGTGCTCCTGCGCCTGGACGAGGGGGTGGAGGTGGAAGATCACTAGGGCTGCTTGCAAATCCGTTATCCATTTGCATGGGGGGCGCCATTCTCGATGGTCCACGACTCATGGGCATAGAACCAAAAGATCCTACTCCTGAAAAAGGCATATCGATGGGTCCTGTCGTTGGTGATGAGGATGGTTGTGGGGAACTACTTTTTGAGATAAATTCATCTACTTTATCTGAGATGGCAATCATACCTTTTGCAATCGTTTCATTTTGTGATGCAACTGCGTCGAGTTGTTCTTTGATTGCAGGAACTATTTTTCCAATATCTCCTTCTTCTTTGACTTCATCAAGTGTTTTGGTAAAAATGGTATGAAGATCGCGAATGGAGTCTTTGAGACTTTCTATTTCGAGAATTAACTCGTTGATTTTAGAATCCGGTTGCGCTAACTTTTTTTTGAGTGCTTCAACTTCGAATTTTAGATCTTCAAGAATCTGATGTGGTATTACTTCGTATTCATCATTACCCATTGCTATCACCGCTTTTTAGTCTAAAAAGAAGCAGAGTGCGTATATAAATGTTACCAAAAAACAGTCTAAACTTAGGTTTAACTTTGTTGAAAAAGTATATAAATGGGTTACTAACTTTGAATCTCATGTCTCACACTACTAACACTAATACTGCTCCTACTATTGATTCTAAACATTGGTGGATTTTAATCGTTTTATGTTTAGGTACTTTGATGATAGTTTTGGACACAACTATTGTGAATGTGGCTCTTCCTTCTATTCAAACGAGTTTGGGATTTACTTCTGAGTCTCTTTCGTGGGTTGTGAATGCCTATATGTTAACTTTTGGTGGCTTTCTGCTTTTGGGTGGTAAGTTAGGTGATATCTTTGGTCATCGTCGTTTGTTCTTGATAGGAATTGCTTTGTTTACGTTAGCGTCGCTTGCTTGTGGCAGTGCTCAAACGCAAGGCTTTCTTATTGCTGCACGCGCAGCGCAAGGTATTGCTGGTGCTATTGTCTCAGCTGTCTCACTCTCATTAATTATGACTCTTTTTACTCATCCTGCACAGCGCGCAAAAGCGATGGGAATTTTTGGTTTTGTTGCAGCAGGTGGTGGTTCACTTGGTGTGTTACTTGGCGGCGTTCTTACTGGTGCGTTAAATTGGCACTGGGTTTTTCTGGTGAATCTTCCTATTGGAATTGCTGTAGTTTTGCTTGGTCTTAAGCTTCTTCCCCATATTCATCGTGATGCAACGCATGAGCATCTTGACGTTGTAGGTGCGATTACAATAACTTCTGCTTTAATGTTAGCAGTGTATGCGATTGTCAATGGGAATCAGGCAGGGTGGGCAACAGTGCGTACATTAGGGATGCTTGCACTTGCTGTTGTTCTTTTTGTTGTCTTTATTTTTGTTGAGTCTCGGGTTAAATCTCCGTTGATGCCGCTAAGTTTAGTTAAAATGCGTAATGTTGCAACGTCAAATATTGTTGGTGTGTTATGGGCTGCTGCAATGTTTGCCTGGTTTTTTATGTGCGCACTTTATTTGCAATCTATTCTTCATTTTACACCTCTACAGGTTGGACTTGCGTTCTTGCCAGCAAACATTATCATGGCAATTTTTTCAGTTGGTCTTTCTGCAAAAATTGTAATGAAATTTGGTATTAAGAAATGTCTCTCTATCGGTCTTTTTATTGCTGCATTAGGATTGCTGTTACTTGCTCGAGCTCCAGTTGATGGTCAAGTACTTATTGATGTTGTGCCTTGCATGATTCTATTAGGTATTGGCGCAGGGATGGCATTTAACCCCATGTTACTTGCCGCAATGAGTGATGTGCCAGCTCACGAGTCAGGTCTTGCATCTGGTCTTGTCAACACCTCGTTTATGATGGGTGGCGCATTGGGTCTTGCTGCACTTGCAAGTGTTGCTGTGATTCGTACTCAATCTCTTGTGGCATCAGGATTAGATTCGACTAGTTCTTTACTAGGCGGGTATCACCTTGCATTCTTGCTTGGTGGTATTTTCGCATTGTTGGGCAGCCTGCTCTCTGCATTGTTTTTACGCATTGAGAAAAATTCACATGCAGAAGCTCCACCGATGCACTAACTAAATAGCTTTTCAGAATTGAATTTTCATTTGTTTCTTTTAGAGAAAGTAGAGTAATAACGATAAAAGTCCGGTAATGATAAGATAAAATCCGACAATATAGCGTAAGAAACGTGGAAGTACAATAACGCAGATTCCCATTATGATAGTGATGATAGAAATAAGTAGGTTTAGAGAGATCATGTTGAGGATAATGGTGGTGAGATATAAAAGAGTTTGCCTCTTGGAATGGATAAATTTAAGAAAATAGCTTGAGTTGAACTTAGAATGAACATTGATTTACTCTTTATTCCGCTTTCTGTATTTGCTCTGGCGATAGCGTCTTACTGCGATGTACGTACGCGTGAGGTTCCTGATTGGATAAGTTATGCATTTTTATTGGGGGTTGCAGGAATTCGAGTGTTGTTTTCTTTTGAACAAGGTTGGTCTGTTTTGATTAGCGGAGCCTTTGGGTTTGCTGTTTTCTGTTTGCTTTCGTTAGGTTTGTACTACTCACGTCAGTGGGGTGGTGCTGATGCTAAATTGTTGATGGGGATGGGAGTGGTAATTGGATTGACATATCCTTGGAGCATTGCATCGTGGGATATTTTGCTTTATTTTGTGTTAGTTATGGTGCTTGGTGCAATTTATGGTGCATTGTGGATGTTTGGGCTTGCGATTAAAAGATGGAAAAATGTTAAACCTGCGTTGTTCGCTTTGTTTGAATCACAGCGCGTGCTTATAGTTTTGGTATTGATTGCGACAGTATTGTTGATGGTAGGAAGTGTCTTTGTTTCATTGTTATGGATATTAGTTCCGATTCCACTGTTTCTTACGTTCTTTTTGCTCTTTGTAAGTGTTGTGGAGAAGACCTGTTTTCAAAAATCAATTTCACCTTTGCATGCAACTGAAGGTGATTGGCTTGCGTTTGAGATCAAAGTAGGGACGAAAGTAGTTATGGAGCCTAAAGAATTACAACGGGAGGATTTGCTGGAATTACAGGAGTTAGAAAAAACAAAAAAAATTAAGCATATTATTATCAAAGAGGGAGTGCCATTTGTTCCGAGTTTTCTCATAGCATATGTGGTGTTCTTATTGGTGAAAGATGTCTCGTTTGAAGCGTTGCTTACATTTTTGTTCTAATTAAATGGTTCTCTGGTATGTTTCTGGTTTGTTCTCGGGTTTGTTTTTTAGTAACCTTTTTATACCCGAAAATAATGCTTGTATACTAGGTGTTAAAAAAGCAGTTTAGATTTTCGCTAAATTGGTATTGTAAAAAAAGAGGTGTACTATGAGATTCACAAAGAAAGGGTCATTGGAACTTTCTATTCAATCAATCGTTATTGTTGTTATTGCGTTTATTGTACTGGGTCTTGGTTTAGGTTTTGTTCAGAATATTTTTGATCAAGGTGAAGGTCTTACTGATACTGCATTTAAAGGAACAGCTGATAAACTTAAGACGAGTATCGCTAAGTCAAATGATCCTCTTTATTTTCCTCAAGACACATTGTCTCTTGAACGTGGTCAAGAAAAAGTAGATGGTGTTGGAGTTAAGAATGTCGGCGATGTTCCTGCTGAGTTTAGTGTTCGATTTTCCGTTCGTGTAAATAGCCAAAATAATCAATTTGTGGCATTTGAACCTGGCCAGGTTCAAACTTTTGGTTCTGCTGATTCAGCATTTACAGCTGGGATGGATTGGGATTCAACAGCTCATAGTCTTGGACCAGGTCAAGGGGAGCCGTTCCCTTTTTCGATGACTGCTCCCGATAAATTTGGTAGTTATCTTTACAAAGTTGAAGTTATGAAAGGCGCTGACCCTAAACCGTATGCTTCAAAAACATTTTTTGTTAAAGTAGGATAGGTGATATACAAATGACATCAAAAAAATCAAATTCACTTCCTCGTTTCCCAAGTCATCCTTCGGGAAAAAGGCAGATGACAGAATCTCAAGAGTTTGAGATTATGAAGTTAGTATTGGATAAGTTCCTTTGGCTTGGATTTATCATGATGGCGTGGGGAATGTATCAATCATTGACAAGTAATACATTTACTGCTGGGATATGGTTTATGATCTCAGGTGCAGTACTTCTCTTACTCTTCAGATTGATTATTGTACGTGAGTATGAAATTTTAGGCAAATAAGCTTTTATTTTTTCTTTTCCCATGAATCACAAAGGATCAATTGAGTTGTCGCTTAATACGTTAGTTGTAGTTATTATTTCGGTGGTTATTCTAAGCGGTGGAGTAACTCTTCTCTATAAGTTTGTCACACAAGCTGAAGACACAAAAGCCCAGCTCGATGCACGCACTATTCAAGCTATTGAAGATATGGTGGTTGATCAAGGCAAACAAGTTGCACTGCCTTTTCATACTGCAAAAGTGGAACGAGGACAAGTCCATGCGTTTGGTGTAGGGGTGCTGAATATTTATCCCGAAGATACTTCTTTTGAAATTTCGGTTCAGCCGGTTAAGCTTCTTGATGGATCAGGAAATGAGATTTCTGCTCAAGGCGAGTTAGAACGAGCTTTACGTTGGGTAAGTTATGATACAGAAAGTTTTACACTCAAAGAAAATCAACACGACAAAAAATCTATATTTGTGGCTCCAGATGAGACTGCCAAAGTTGGTCAGTATGTTTTTACAGTTAAAGTGTTAACTCGTTTAGATGGAAATTTAGTGACGTACGGTACCGTGCAGAAGATGTATGTGACGGTTTCTTAATTTTCTTATTCTTTCTCAATAAGTCTAGAACAAAATATATCAAAGAGGGGAAACTGTTGATATTCTAATGCGGATGCTTGACAGCCATTGTCTTCCAAACGACCAAGTCTTTCTGCAAGATGCTCACGTTGTGCTTTTGGTGTGTTTTGTAATAGGTTATCACTGTATTGGTCTCTGGCTTCTTCATTTGCTTGTCCACAATAACATAGTTCTGTTACGTCCACGGTAGGAGAAAGAGTGTATGTAACTGATTGTGTTTTTGGTTGTTTGATTTTTTGGTAGTCTTTTGGATTGCTTCCAGGTATTGGTTTTTTGTTTACAATGTTGACTTTTAGATGTTGTAATCCAAAACGACGGTCGTAATTGAACCAGTCATGCGTCCAAGGGATAATGACCAGGCGTGGATCTTGTTGTGCTCCTTCTTCTACTGGGTAACTTTGAGGATCATGCAGTTGGTCGATAATTGTATCCATGGATCCAGATACTTTCAGTTTGAGTGTATCATATGTCCCTTTAATCGCAGATTTTAATCTCTCATTAAGTGATGTTGCTGTAGGAGCATGATATGTTTTTCCATATTTATTAAAACAAGCTAAACCGCTTTCTCTTTCAGGTTGTACGGTAAGACTAAGATATACTGTCCACGCTTGTAATCTCGTTTCTAAGGTCTTTGTATAAAGGGATTCTGGCGGGGGCGGTATTAGTTCATATTGTTCGAGTTTTGTTTCTTTGACTATGTGCGGTACATTGTCTACTAATCGAGGTACAATAACGGCATAATCACCCGCAAAACGCATTGTTCCAATATTACTATCAAAACACTTGACTAGCAAACCTAAATTGGTAGGTATGGTGTCAGGTTCAACAGATGTCGTTTTAAGAAAAGGTGAGACTGGAGTAGTGGGTTGTGGAAGTTTCTCTATTGCCGGTGTTGGGGTTGTTGTCGTTGTTGGAGTATTTGTATCTTCTGATCTAGGTCTACTTTCTTGTAACGAAGATGAACCTGTTTGAGAGGGAGTGATTTGGTGGCTATAATTATTACTATTATTCTCGTCACCTATTAAAAGTAAGGCGCCTAACCCTAATGGGTAGAGTGAAGAAACAAATCTCGCCATGTAATTAATTTACAACGAGTTGAAGTATATAATCGTTCTGACAAATTTGGAAAAGTATATGCTGCGATATAACTATTTTTATAATCACTTTTAACTATTCTTCTACTGTTTGCACTTGGTCTTTATTTCCTATTTTCCTAATAACGAAAATCTGTTCATTCGGTGCTAACCACGGATTTCGTCCATGGTTTTTCCGCACCTCATCTTTGAACAGATTTTCGAATTAGAAATGGTGAAAAATCAATTTACGGACTTTGTTCGTGGTCTTAGACCAACACCATTTCTAATAATTGGAGAAGAGCTTGTTTTGGATTATGCGCAGTGACGATGGCATGACTTAACAATACTCCTTGGTATCCCATTGCTTTGGCGTGAGTGATGTCGCTATGAGAATGTATGCCTGCTCCGCAGAGTAATTTTGTTTTTGGACTTAAAATTCGTACTGTGTCATGGGCTTGTCGAAGAATTTTTGGCTGTGCGTCAGTTACGGAAATGTTTTTTCCAATCAATGCTGCAGGTTCGTAGGCAATATAGTCTGGGAGAAGTGGTGCGAACTTTTGGACTTGTGCAAGAGTCGAGGCGCAAAGTACGATACTGAGTTTTCTTTTTCTACACAGTTCGACAGTTTTTTTAATTATAGTGAAAGGAAGTGGCCGTTCAGAATGGTTAAGAATAACTCCTGTTATACCGAGTGCAGATAGTTCATCGACACTAATATGTCCGGTGTGTGGTCCGTTTTCAATAGGATCAACATGTTGAGCAAAGAGAGGAAGAGAAACGGTTTGTCTTACATATGCCAATGTTGGAATAGTTGGTGCAAGTGCGATTTGGTATTGTAAAGATTTTATGCTACTTAGAGATTTTGCAAATTTGATACTTTTGGTAGCTTGTATTTGTGGATAGGTTTTACAATTGATGAGAATGAGTGTTTTGTTCATGTAAGAAAAGGACCTCATTTCTTGATTTTATATTCTGCGTCGAGTACTTGTGTTTTTTCTTTGCGCTGTGGTGGTCGTGGACCAATTGCATTGTGTATTTTACGCCATATAAAACCAAGTACAACGAGGATAATGACGATGCTTAACACTATCAGAATTATCGGGAGACTCAAAAAGATAATCAAAAGTATAATCGAAAGACTAATGAGTACAATAACCCAGGCTTTCAATGCACGAAACGGGGAAACCATATTTGTCTAAAGAAAGATAAAGGTAATAAATGTTTCTTTTTGTGGAATTCTAATAAAAGAATGAGCTATGTGTTGGTTTCTTATGTCTTACATATTGCTCTTTGGTTTAGATATTTCTCCAACTCTTTCTCGAATTTTTAGGATTATAAACGGTGCTACAGCAAGAATCAATGCAGTTCCAAAAATATGTATTCCAATATTGCTAAAAAATTCAATCGGAAATGTTTGTATCAATAATGAATCTGCGTCAAATTGCCAGTTCCCCTGTGGGAAAAAGATTTGATGGAAAATAGTGAAGAGGTAGTTAAAACTAATACTTAAAAACAGGATGATGGAGAGGATAAAAATACTTGAACTTATACTTGCTGCGCGAATTAGATGAAGGATATTTTTTGTTCCCTCTTTTTTCTTTTGTAAGAGTATCAGCAGAATAAATGTTATAACCATAATACAACTATAAAACGCTATATCTACTCTGAACATCACTCTTTTAACATCTTCTAAGTGGCTTTGTTGCACTGTAGTATATGGGGGGATGTTAGTGGTATTTTGGTTGTAGAGCCAATCAATGGTTTGTTGTTGCGCGGGTGTAGTTGGTGTAAGCGCAAGAACGGTTTTATATGAGAAGAGTAAGATAAAAAGAGTAAAAGAAATACAAAATAAAATGGTAAGAAATTTATTCATCTCTTAGTGTTTGCAACCGCAACCGCCGTTACCGCATCCGCCGGCAGGTTTACCACTTTTTTCTTTGCAACATGCTTTTTTTGATTCGCCGTGAGCTTCTTTAGGTTTGCAGCAGGCACCCATTTCTTCTTCACAGTTTTCATCATCAGCGCATTCGCCCTCTTCGTCGCAGGTGCCATCTTCACTACAACAACTTCCTTCAGGCATTTCTTCTTCGACGAGTGGTTCGTTGATACCAACAAGTTTGATTTTGAAAGTTAAATCTTTGCCTGCGAGTGGATGGTTAAGATCAAGAGTGACATTATCTGCATCGACTTTAGCAATCATGGCAGGAAAGCGTTGACCCGTTGGCGCATGAACTAATAGTTGCATACCTACTTGAGGTTCAGGTCCGTCTTTTGGTAATGCGGCGCGGGGAATTTCTTTAAGTAGCTCTTCTTTATGTTCTCCGTATGCTTGTGCTGCGGGAATAGTGACGCTTTTTTCTTGGTTGAGCTTCATGCCTTCAACAGCATTTTCAAAACCAGGAATGACTTGGCCTGCGCCAACTTCAAATTGAAGAGGATTACGGCCTTCTGATGAGTCAAAAACAGTTCCATCTTCTAGCGTGCCAGTATAATGGATACTTGCAAGGTCTGTTTTGTGAATAGTATCTTTGGTTTGGTTTGGTTGTTCTTTGTGTGTCATAAGTTGTACCTTCCGTTGTTGTCTGTAAAAAAAGTCTATATTTTATAAAATGTTGGGTACGATTTTAGTTGCTTCGTTTTAGTCATTTTAATGTGAATGGAAAAAGACCTCTAATTAGTTTTCTAGTATAGAAATGGAATCTATTTTTGGCTGCACTATTTTCTTGTAATCTTGCGTTTTCATCTTAATTGATGTTGTTAATGATCCAGCATTGAATGCCATGAATTCTTCTTCAAATAATGCGCTGTCTACGATCATGTTAATTCCAATAAGATTTCCAAATGGTGGTACTGCGCCTGGAATTAATTCTGTTTTTTCAAGCAATTCTTCTTTGGTTGCAAAGCGTAGATTTTTAGTCTTGAGAACTGATTTTACTTTCTTAGTGTCGAGTTTACGATCAGCAGGAATGACGAGAAGGATAAATTCTTCATCTGCTTTGACTAAAAGTGCTTTGGCACCAATCTTTAATGGTTCACCGCGTTCACGTGCAGAATCCTGTGATGTTGGTGTAGGTGCGTGGTCTTTACGAATGAAGTCGATGTGGTGTTGCTCAAGGAAGGTGATAATTTTAGGGGTAAGCGATTTCATGGTTATTTTTCTGGTTTTTCTATCTTTCAAATCTTTTTACAAAGTTTGCAACTATTTCATATACTGGTTCAGATACCAATGAGAGGTGGTCTGCATTAGGGATACTTACATTCTCTGCGTGGTTATTATAAGGGAATGACCAGTGAGCTCTGTCAGGTCGTACAATCATATCTTTGTTTCCTGCAACAAATAGAGAAGAACAACGTAATGGTCGAGCATGAAGTGCTTTAATATAGGTGCTGTCTGGTGTTAATTCTCTTTGTAGTAATGTTAGGTATGCCAAAGGGTTTCCTCTTACTGGTCCTGCAAGACTTACACTTCCATTAATTTCATCCATTTGTTGAGCTAGACTTGTTGCTATAACTCCACCCATACTATGTCCTACAATGACAATAGGGCAGCTTACCTTGTCAGATATTTTTCTAATTTGGTCTGCAAGATGTGGTTCTGATTTTGCTACGCCGCGGTAAAAATCATAGCTTAATGTTTGTGTGTTAATGCCTTCTGCACGTAGATATCGCAGCAATCCACGACCACATTGACCCGTGCTCCATGCACCATGAATATATGCAACGGTTGGAGCTTGTGGATCAAGAATGTTATCTATGTTTCCATATACCAGATTATCTATATGGTGGGCAACAAGCACGGCGATATTTTCAGCTAATCTTTTCATTGAACTTTTTTTTTGTTGCTATTTTAAGAACTTTTTTGTGAAAAGACCAATTTCTTCTTCCACCACAGATAAAATAAGAATGTTGTGCCTAAAGCCATGTCGAGTACTGCAAGTTTGAGGAAGTGACGCAATGATTCTGCTGGGGCGTCGAGAAAAGAAGGTGTAGGTTGCGCAAGATAGATTCCATTATAGGTAGAGATATGATACTCTGAAGGCCAGAGAAATGGTATTCCTTTATCTGATACCACATCTAATAATAAATGCGAAGTAATACCTAATCCTAGAGCAAGGGCAAAAATGCGGGCTTCTTTATGTTTTACAATTTTGAAAAAAAGGTAAATACACAACGGAGCTACTATAACGAAGAAGAGACTGTGAGTAAACGTACGATGAACGTCGTAGTTAAAAACCCATTCTAGTATGAAATCAGCGTCAGGAAGAAGCGCGCCGAATATGATAAAGAACCACGCATAATGTGAAAAAGGAATTTTACGTGCTTTTTCGGCGATTTTTCCAAGAATATATCCTCCAATAATATGTCCTGAAGCAAATGGCATGATTGTGTGAGATTGTGGGTGGTTAAAAAGGTGATGGAATTGGGGCTTAAAATGAATTGGTTATTCTATGTCCAATCTAGATTTGATAGAGTTTATTCATTCGTGTGATCACTGCTGGTTTTACTAGTGTATCAAATGCGACACCTACGAATCCGGTTCTTTTTTCTGGTGTAAAAAAATCGTCTTCAAGTTCGGTGGGTTGTATTGCTAGGGTAAGTTCATTTGGTGGCATTAATCGTGAGAGAATGTGATATAATCCATTTGGTTTGTCAAACTGTGTGTGTTCGAGTAGAAATCGAATACGTCTGAGTGCTTCTTTATCGACTGGAGCAAACAAAGCAGCATTTTCAGATGGATGAAACGAGGTATATGCAGTGATAGCTTTTACTATGCGTACTTGGTTAGATCTTGTGTCTGCGTAGACTCTTCCCTCGCTACAATATTCCCCATACAGGACTCTACTTAGAAAATAATGTCGTAATGCAGGACTCATTCGTTGTTTTTCGTGGGTGTCATATTGTGTTGTATCTTCTCCTAAATACTTTCTATTGAAATTGCTGCAAAATTGTGCATAAATATCTTGATGAACTTTAAGGGAATCAAAGAGAAATGGAGGTATTTGTGCATCTTCGCAGAGTATGCTATCGAGACGTTGTGGTGTAAGTGCGCCTTGTGAACAGTCTGCAAGGGTGTGGAGCAGTGTTGTATATCCTCTTTCTCCATCAACAGGAATTGGTTGAGCAGTTACTGCGTTAAGTACTTGTGTTACTAATCTGGTATCTAGATTATTTCCTGAATCAGTATTGATCTTTTCGGCAAGATCTCTGATATTAGTTAAACGAAGCCAAATAGTGCCTTGCATTTAGATTAAATAAAAGAAGTAATTTATAAAATTCACTACTACAAAATTGAAACATCATGGATCTGTTACTGGCTGTTAATTTATGTACTACCAATTTCGCTTAAAGAATTTTGCAGGTTTTGGTCCAGTTTGTCCTTGATAATTTGATCCTAGTCCGGACTGTCCATAAATTATATCTGGCTTTTCGTTAAAGAAAAAATCAAGTTTGCTAATAGGCATGCCGTCTTCAAGCAACATACTGGAAACTTCATCAGATCGCACTTCAAAGACTAAATCTCCTTGAAATCCACTATCAATAAATCCAGCGAAATGAAGTGGTCCGCTTAGACCAACATCGGAGTAGGCTTTGACTTCAGAGCTAAGATGGGTAGGGATGGTGAGAATTTCTTTAGATGCAAAAAGATAATGCTCTCCTTTGACAATGCGGATGGGTTTATCATCTTTGAGCAGGGCTTCAAAGTAATGTTCGACTTCATATTCTCCCATTTTACGTAGATCCAGAGGATTAGGGTTATGTCGTGCACGCAATCCTACTATACCTTTTTCATTGCGTCCAGATATATCAAGATGAATTTGGAGGCTGTCAGTGACAAGGGGTTTTACTGGTTCAAGAATTCCTGCATGATTTCGTTGACAGAGTAACGGATTTAGATTAAATTCTTTGAGAATTTCGGAGGGAAGAAGTTGCGCGTCATGACCAGCAAAAAAACGAAGTTGATTAATGGCAAGACCAGGGTAGACAATTAAATTGAATGTTAGTGGTTGAACGAGAAGCCAGAGTGAGAGTTCGGTATTGGTTTTACTGTGGTCTGTGATCTCGTTAAAGCTAGGGTTATAATCTGCAAGCATGCGCGCGTTGATGAAGAGCCGACCATAACTACTTTTGGTTGAGGAACGAATATATTCTCCTTGTTCAAGCACAACACGTTCACGCAGAGGAAAAAGATAGGTAAACCCCTTTTTTATTTCAAATCCATTGCTGATGTCTGCTTTATAGCGTTGACGTTCACCCATTCTAAGAAGAACGCGGTAGACACTTTCATCTTTATGGGGACGAAAAATTCCTTCTGTTTCTGTATCAAGAATGTAGACTTCATTACCAATTGTGGTGTCAAAAGATGAAGGTTGAATTTGAGAAGGAGAGATGGAATTGCCGATAAGTTTTCCCTTGTTGATTAATTCTCTAATTTCTTGAGACGCTAAACATCGACCTCTCTTTTCCATGTGGGTTTTGGTGCGGAGGATGTATAAATAGATTTAGGTTGTGAAAGGTTTAAATAATTTGATTTGGCATAATAGCATAAGTTGAAATAATATGGTTACTACTTCCTCTTATGAACGAGATGCATTCAAGTTTTGCATGGTCTGCGGGTCTGATTTTGAAACAGTTTCAAACGTTGTGAAGCAATGTACTCATTGTGCTTATCGATATTACATAGCTTCTAAACCTTCTGCAAGCGCGCTGATTTTTAATTCTAAATATGAACTGTTATTGATTAAAAGAGCACGAGATCCCTGCAAAGGTACGTGGGACGTTCCTGCAGGGTTTGCCGATGATATTGAGACTCTTGAGGATGCTTTAAAACGTGAAATGAAAGAGGAAGCTAATCTTGATGTTAAGAAGTTTACATACTTTAAGTCCTATGTTGGTGATTATGATTACAAAGGTGTGATAAAACGGTATCTTTCAGCTTGCTTTATCATTCACGTCAGCGATCGTGACCTAAAAACTATCACAGCAGGGGATGATGCTGCAGAGTTAAAATGGGTAGCGTTGGACAAAATCAATTTTGATGAGCTTAGTTTTCCTGCGACAAAACAACGAATTAAAGATTATATTCAATTTCTGAAAATTAAAAAGTAGTTTTCCTATATGATTTTCAACACTTTATCTCTTCCTTTCTCGCCTTTCTCTATCAATACTTTTAAGCCAAATATTCTAGGTTTAAAGATCTTTTAGGAGATATTTCTAACAGAAAATAGATCAATTTAAATAATCAAATATCTTTAATTTTAACAGAACAAAATGGAAATTCAAAAAAAGTTGTTGATGTTTATTTTGATGTCCGTTATTTTGGTTAGTGGTTGTATCGAGCAAAAAATAGCAGATGATGCCGCTGCATCAAGTTCTAATGAACCGGGGGATTCAGATTCTGGACAGGGTGAAATTGAAGCAATGATTGATGATCAATATCCGACAATTACAACGGTTGTTAGTCCTTCTAATCCATCATTAGGCGATGCATTCACATTAACCATCAAAGCAGAAGATGATAAAGGGCTTAAGCATCTTATTTGGGAATCTTCGAACTCTTTTTCAAATTATGTGAGTCCCGGGTTTTTTGAATGTGGCATGCTAAGGAGCTGTTCAAACAGCTGGGAGCTTATCACGGTTAGTGAAGGTTTACATGAACTTATCGTTTATGCTGTTGATAGTTCAGGCAAAGAAACAGGCAAAACGCGTTTAGAAGTGAATGTTGGGTCAGCTAGAGAAATAACAAAGCCTTCTTGTGGAGATAACAATTGCGACGTTTTGGAGTCAGAAAACTCGTGTCCAAATGATTGTAGTGAACAAACTATTGTTACTACTGTTTGTGGAAATGATGTTTGTGATACTGATGAAACAAGTGAGACCTGTTATGTAGATTGTGCTGATGGGAGTTCTGATGATATTGGTTCTTGTAATTCAAATCAGGACTGTGATGACGAACAAATTTGTAGTGATGGAACTTGTGTGGATGTTGAATGTAGAACTAGTGCAGATTGTTCGGGCTGCAGAAGATGTTCTTATAACTCCTGTGTAAAATGCGCTCAAGGTCCTTATGGATGCAGTTGTTAAAGTAAAATTTTACCTATCTCCTTTGTTGCACTTTTTCAATCGCACACGTATATGTTCTAATGAATTTACAGTTATCGTCAATTAATCACTTTAAGCACTTTATCTCTTCCCTTCTCGCCCTTGTCGATTACTACTTTGAGTTTGAATTCTTTCTTGAAGAAAGCGATTATTTCTTTGTTGGCTTTGTTATCTTCTGGGACGGCTTTGATGTAGAGTTTGAGTTTGCCATCTTCTTCGATTAGACGGGTTTGGGATGCGTTGGGGGTTGCGCGCAGGGTGATTTTATTATTAGAGATATACTTTGTAATATCCATTTTGGATGAAGTGGTCTTCGACTATATGAGTCTTTCTTACTATCTTTAAACTATCAATAAGTTTTAAAAGCATGCCTAACCCCAAGTTCTTGGGGGTTATAGATCATTGGATAATAGTTTGAACTATGGATGAGATTAAAGTTACCCTGGAAACATTGTACGATATGTTGCGTAATGAGAAGAAGCGCGAGGATCTTCAGCAAGTAGATGGGGCTTTTTATCTTAATGTTGTGACGTATCTGCGTGAGAAGAAAGCGATTTTAGAACAAGCTCGTCAGCATGATAATATCTTTGCGGCAGGTGATCGTGAAAAGACAGAATACGAGTTGCGCAGTATTCAGCGTATTTTACGCGAGATTTATGAGAAACGTGAGAAAAAAATTATTGATATTGCATTAAATAAGAGTAAAACTGGTTCAGAGATCATTGATATTAGCGCGATGCTTCCTGAAGAGAAAGAATTTTATGATCAGATTTTGAGTATTTTAGATAAGTATCGTAGTGGCATACTGCAGAATTTGCTCACAGCACAGCTGCCGTCTCTTTTAACTTCGAATCGTTCTTACTTCAATCCTCCTCCTAAAGTGGTAGAGGCAGCGCCTTTTGTTTCGGAAGGAGAAGCGGTGCGTATTCGGTTTACTCATCCTACTCCTAAATTTATTTGGAAGGATTTGAAAAATTATGGTCCATTTGATGCAGGCGAAGAAACGGAGATTTATCCTGAAGTGGCTGATTTGTTGGTACGAAAAGGAAGAGCAGTGAAAGTGTAGGGAAATGGGCGTGGCTGCACATTTATACATACTTATACTTACTAGTGTGTATTTTTTAGAAGATTCTTTAAATTACTCTCTTTTTTAGCTTACTATGCTTAAAAAAATTACTACTGCTGACAACACTGAGACATTTCTTAATGAAGAAGTGGGAGAAAGCTATCATTCTCAAACAGGGGCGGTTGAAGAGGCGCTCAAGAAATATGCTATCCCCTGCAAAATTGCAGAAAAAGCAAAATCTGGGAAAGTTGTCATTTTGGATGCGTTTTTTGGGATAGGATATAATTCTGCAATGGCAATTGATATTGCGCTTGAAGCTAATCCTGAATGTGAAATCGAGGTTGTGGGGTTAGAAAATGATCCGCTTATTGTTGAGAAAATCAAAGAGATGATGCCCCCAATAAGTTTCTATACTCATTATAAGAATAAGTTGACTCCTTCTGTCTTAGAGTTTACAGAAGGGAATGTTCATGTGAAAATTCTTTTAGGAGATGCGCGTGAGACGATTAAAACTTTATCTGACGATTATTTTGATGCGATTTTTTATGATCCATTCTCTCCTAAAACCCAGCCAGATATGTGGACCGTGGATATTTTTCGTGAAGTGTATCGTGTGTTGAAGAAGACGGGGATTTTGGCAACATATTCTTGCGCGCGAGTTGTGCGAGAGAACATGAGTAAAGCAAATTTGTTTTATGATGATGGTCCGATAGTGGGAAGGCGAGGACCAGGTACGATTGCGACAAAATGGATCTTAGATTCTCATAAGTCTTCTAAATAGAAATCTTTTTTAACTGGTTATGGTTTTATTGTACTATGAAAAAGGTGATGGTTGGTTATGTTGCGTTACTACTTTTATTTACGTCCTTACTCGTTTCTTGCTCACAAGAACTTCTTTATGTGTGTCCAGATGGAGCAAAGGTGAGTGATGCAACATTATGTCGCGGTGTGGAAAAAGTTGAAAATACGATTGTTCCAGTTAAAGAAGTAAAACCTGTGACAAATGTTACAGATGGTAATTTATCTGATAATTTTGGTTCTATTAACAAAAATGTCCCTAAAGAAGTTGCAAAAATAATAGATAAAAGAAAAAATTTGATGAGTGCTTCCTATATTTATCGTATTAATGATCAAGGGTATGATGTGTTTAGTAAAGGTTCTTCTATGAAAGTGTATATGCCTGTTCCCAAGGTTGTTTTAAAAAATTTGGATTATGATACTATTATTGTCGATTTAGAGAAGCATACTGGTCAGGGGTATTGTGAACGCGAACGGTATTGTGATAAAATAGGTTATCGTTTAGATCTACGTCAAGATGAATTTAGATATTTTTCCCCATTTGATTGGCTTGATGAAATCGAATCTGTAGAGAAAATAAGTGAAGGTAAAATTAAAGATCGCATAGTGTGGGTTGTTAAAGTAAATGGTGATCGCATTTATCACTTGGATTATAATTTCGGTATTCCTTTACGTGTTGAAACGAAGGGGATAGTCTATATGTATGATGATATCGTCTATAACAAAGTGAAAGATGATGAAGTATTGTTCTCTGTTCGGGAATAATTCTTTTGTAGAATCATTTTATAGAAGAATTGGTTTTTAATTGATCTTTTATATGTTCGATTTCTACTTTTGAATAGTGGCATAAGCTTAAATCTATTGTTGCTTTCTTTTTAATGGACAATTCGGTTGTCCTGAAAAGGATGCTACCATGGCAGCCTCTTTCATGTGCTCTCACTACTACAGGGTCTGGACTATAACTCCCTGCAAAGACCTACACATGATACCCGCTTGTCTATGGCGCGAAGAAGATAACCGTTAAAGCTCAACATAGGTTAAGAAGAAACTGTTGGCGGTTTACGGCGGCTTTTTCACCGAGTCCAGTATTTTGTTTAATGAAAAAATGGTTCAGGCGAAAAAACTCTCTCCGAAGTCAACTAAGAAACTCGTTCCAAAGAATGAAGTACTCAAAGTAAAATCTAAAAGTGGTTTAAGACGTGTTGTGGGAAAAGTAGTTGAATCTATAAAAAGAGTGAAAAAATATCCTGCTAAGTCTCGGGTTGTTGTTTCTCGTTCTGCTAGAAGTATCCAAAAAACAAAAATAATTACAAAAAAATCACGCGGTCCTAGTGGAAAATCAAAAGATTCGAAGGTTGCAAAATTAATTGCATTAGCAAAGAAACGATCTAAATCCAAGAAAAAGAAATAAGTAAAATACCTTTGTTTCAGGTTAGGTTGTTGTATTCTGTTTGTTCGGTTTTATTAACTATGGTCACTGAGGTATTAATGATTGTTTTGTTTTGAGTTTCTTAATTCGTGATGTGAATTTTGAGGTATAAATTATAGTAAACCAATTAGGTCATACTGATCTCTTTGGTTTACTAATAGTCAGCCGCGGTGCAAGAAATAAAGAAGATTCTTTATTTCTGCACAGAAATGTGATTAAATTCACATTTCTTGTGATCTTGCGACTCGGCAAGATTTACGTGGATGACTATAGACGAAATCTCTATTAATTTTTATCTTTAATTTTTATCTATATCTTCGTTCCCCAGAACATTTAAATACTAAAGAATGCTACAATCTTACTATAAAACGAGGTGGTTTTGAGATGGAAATTACGCCGCTCATTAAAGATGATTTCTTAGTGTTTCAGGATGAAACAATGCTCTCTGAGGTTCTTACAAAGTTACGTCAATTTGATAAGCATGCTGCTCTTATTTTTCGTAATAACAAGTATATGGGTGTTATTGAACGTAAAAAATTATTGAAAAGCACTGTAGATCCTGCTACTGTTAAAGTCAGTGGTTTTGTGATTCGCACACCTATTTTAGATTATCATGCAAATCTGTTTGAAGCAGCTCGTTTGATTTTTGAAAGTGATACTGATTATCTTCCTGTACAGAAAGAAAAAGGAATTGTTGGTGTTATTCACTCATTAGATGTTGCTGCTGCGACTGTAGCTCTTCCGGAAGTACCTAAGACTACGGTAGGTTCGCTTCAGTTAGTCAAAACACCTAAAGTCTCCAAAGACGACAAGGTGGCAACAGTTATCAATCTGATGGACAAAGAAGGAATTGATCATGTGCCTCTTTTCGAGGATGGCAAGTTATATGGTATTGTGACATTTCGTGATTTGATTCGTCGTTCTTTAAACTGGAATTATAAGCGGGATGTATCGATGAAATTTAATCCGTATATCTCTGCTGATGATGTTAAATATAAAGTGGTAAACATGGGGTCTTTACCTATTGTTGATTTTGCAACTACACAGGATCTAGTAAAAGTTAAAGCAAAAGCAACCGTTAAAGAAGCAGTTGGATTAATGGTTAAGAACAAAATTCACGATGTGCTCGTTGTAGATGATAGTAAGTTTTCTGGTCTTATGACTACACGTACTGTCTTAAAGATGGTAAGCAATCTTAAAGTGAAGAAGAATTTTGCAGTTAAGTTCATTGGTCTTAAAGATGTGACTCTTACTGAACATCAACGCTATGCTTTGCAAAAGATTAGTGAACACGAAGCAATGAAATTACAGCGTCGTATCGATCAGCTTTTTGAAATTATTGTTTACGTTAAAGAGATGAATAAAGCGGGAAAACAACGTGAATTTCAAGTCGTGGTTAAAGTAGAGTGGCCTGGGAAAGTTATCGGTAGTGAGAAAACTGACTGGGATTTAGAACGCGCAGTTCATAAATGCTTTAACACGTTGAAAGTGGGGAAAAAATAAATTTTTAATTTTTCTTATTATCTTTTAGTCTTTAAAGATTTTATGTGGTAAGAGGTCGTCAAGTGTTTGTCTTATTTCTTCTTCCCATGTTTTTATCTTTTTGTCTGGTGCGTATGTAGAAACACCGTATTGGAAAAGAGAAGAAGCATCTAAGGGGTTTCTTCTACTTACTTGGAAATTTAATCCTAAACTGGAATTTGCCCTCATTCTTCTTGTTTTTAACACTTCTGGAGATGCTTCTAAAAATAATGTTGCATGGTCAAGGTAAATTTCTCCACCAATAGCATTAATGTATGCGATTGCTAACGGGTGCACTTCATGGAGTCTAAATCTTTCTTCAAATCCTGCTTTATATCCTCCTAATTTTAGATTTGCAGCATTTGTAGAGATAATGCAATTATCCCCTACAAATTGGAAGTTACCTAATACGGGGGCTTCGACAAGTGCTCGTAGATTGTCAACTACTTGTTCTTGCGTATGTATCGCTTGATAAGGTGTGGGAATGATTGCCATGATATTTGAAATCATGTCTTTCTTTAAAAATGTATTGGTAATTTGTCACTCTAGAATGAATACAGTTTTGGTTTATTTTTTTCTTACTGTATTGTTTTGTGTGAATTTTTTCTCATTCTTTTCCCACGTGCTTGTAATGCCGCAATTAATTCGAGTTCTTGTCTGCCTCGTTCAAATCTTTCTTCTGCTTCTGGTGTTAATATCCCATACGTATTAAGTAAGGCTCCTACATATGCAGAGCAAACATCACTCTCAAAGGCTGATGAGGTTATAGTTCCTAACAAATAATCGTGCAGTTCTTGGAATGGACTTTCGCCTACTTCTACTAATTCTGATCCTTTAGGTTGTATGGTTGTAAGAAGAGTCTGTGCTCCTTGAGGAAGAATTCGTTCGAGCTGTTCAATGCAATACACAAAACCACGTCGTTCATAGGAATTTAAAATGAGCTGATTTAATTCGACTGAGATGGGAAAGTTTAATCTTAGACTGGAGATGATTAAGAGTTCTTCGAGTGCTTTTGAGCCGATTGGTTCAAGAGTATGTAGGGCGAATTCTGGGTCAGTTTGTAGTTTGTCAAGAAGGGTTTGATCTGTAAATTGCTGATTATGAATTTGATATCCTGCGTAAATGTCAGTTGGTGTACTGTGTTTGATTTTATACTCTAATGCATGCGTAAATAATTGGATTTCACGGTCTTTCATAATTCTGTCTCTTAAGAGTAGTAATTTTTAAAGATTTCTTTTTTTCCCATAGGTTTTAAGAAGTAGGCATTTCATGTATAATATTGTAGACATATGGATAATAGTATTACTTCTCTGCCTGGCTGGTATTTGCCTGTTGCAGCTGCTCATCCTCGTGGATATCTTTCTTGGGTGAAGAAAATGCTTCCCCCACAGCCTGAATGTGATCTTTCGCAACTCTTACAAGTGCAGATGGAAAACTTTTGTTTTGTTCAAGATAGTATTAGCTTGCGTGAGTATGGTCCAGGTGTTGCACCGTTGTGGGTGGGGATTATATACCAAGGTTGGTTTGGTAGGAATAATGATAATAACCCACGTAAAGGATCTGCACTCATCGCGACGGCGTATCCACTTAAATTATGTTTGTCAGAGCCAAATATTGGTCGGTTTCGAACGTACGAACAGAAAAAGATCTTATTAGGGTTAGAAAAAGTCATTGAAATGTATACAAGATAGTTTGATCTACAAAATTTGTGCTTATTTCTTCTTTTTTCTCTTTTTCAATTCTGCTCGAAATGTTTATAACTATTCTGTTAGAATCACTCTGTATGGCTCACGATAATAATCCTGTACAAAATCATTCACAATCGAATCCTTCTCAATCTATGGATGCTGAACATGCATCAAAGCAACCTGCTGGTCCTCCCAAAGATATTATTCGTGTAAGTGATACTGTGTGGGAAATTCCTATGACTCATAAGAAAGGAATGCGTGTTCCTGCAAGAATCATTGCGAATGAAGAGATTATGAGTAGCATGGATGCGGGTGTGTTTAATCAAGTGACTAATGTTGCGTCTCTTCCAGGTATTGTTAAACATGCGTATTGTATGCCTGACGGTCATTGGGGTTATGGTTTTCCTATCGGTGGCGTTGCTGCGTTTGATATTGAGAATGGTGGTATCATTTCTCCTGGCGGTATTGGTTTTGATATTAACTGTGGAATGCGTTTGATTACAACAAATCTTACGGTTGATCAAGTTAAACCCCGTATTAAAGAACTTGTTGATGCTCTCTATAAAGCAGTTCCTGCTGGTGTAGGGTGTAAAGGGTTTGTTAAAGTTACTAAAGAAGAGTTCAAAGAAGTTATGAAATATGGCGCTCAATGGTGTGTGAAGAATAATTACGCTTGGCCGGAAGATATTGAATTTATTGAAAGTCATGGGCGTATCGAGCATGCTGATCCGGCAAAAGTTACTGATCGTGCGATTAAGCGTGGCTTTGACCAATTAGGAACACTAGGTAGTGGAAATCATTATTTAGAAATTCAAGAAGTACGTGAAGGAAATATTTTTGATCCAGTTACTGCTAAGGCAATGGGTATTGAGAAAGTAGGTCAAATTGTAATTATGGTGCATTGTGGCAGTCGTGGATTTGGTCATCAAATTGGAACTGATTATTTGCGTACTTTCTTAGATGTCATGCCGAAGTATGGTATTGAGATTTTAGATCCTGAACTTGCTTGTGCGCCATTCAAATCGCCTGAAGGGCAAGATTATTATGCAGCTATGGCGTGTGCTGCGAACATGGCATTTGCCAATCGACAAGTTATTACCCACCGTATTCGTGAAGTCTTTGCAAAAGTGTTTGGCAAGTCAGCTCAGGAATTAGGGATGAAATTGATTTATGATGTTGCACACAACATTGCAAAGTTAGAGAAGCATGTAGTTGATGGCAAAGAGAAAACACTTTTGGTGCATCGTAAAGGTGCTACGCGTGCGTTTGGACCTGCTCGTGCTGCTGAATTACCTACTGCGTATCGTCATTGTGGTCAGCCTGTCATTTTAGGTGGATCAATGGAAACAGGTTCGTATTTATTGGCTGGTACTGATAGCGCTGATATGACGTTTGCTTCAACTGCTCATGGTGCTGGACGTACGATGAGCCGTGGTCAAGCCATTCGTGAAATTGATGGAGTCAAATTACAGAAAGATATGGAAATTGCGGGAATTTATGTTCATGCTGTTACGTCAAAGGGTCTCGCTGAAGAGGCTGGTCGCGCGTATAAGAACATTGACGTAGTGGTAGATTCTTTACGAGCTGCGGGAATTACTAAGCCGATTGTGGCATTGAAGCCGATTGGGAATGTGAAAGGGTAGATCTGTATTAACACTATTCTGCATAAATTAATATTTCTGCGAGGTTGGTGATTTTAATATCTCCTATGGGGAACTTTGGTTTGTATGCCAGTGCAAGACCACAGGCTCTAAATAAACATTCGTCTGATTTTCCATCACCCACAGCGATACATTCTTCTGGTTTCACTTCCAATTTTTTCATAAGTTCTTTGGCGGCGTCTTCTTTACAAATGATCCTATCGCAGCACGTTGAATTGTGTTTTGTTTTTGCCGAGATCTCCCCTGTGTATCTTCCTTTTTTATCTAATAGCAGAACTGAACAAATGATATTATCTTCTTTAATCCCTATTTTTTTTGCTATACAATTAACTATGGGAGAAAAAGCTAAAGAAACTATTCCTATCTGGTACTGCCTCTTCTTAAGTCTTTCAACTACTCTGATTATATTGTCATTTAATTTTAGCTTTTCACAAATTATTTCAAGATCTTCTTTTGATTTTCCTTTCATATGCTTAGAAAGGGCGATAGTAATGTCTCGATCTAATATTTTTCCATCTTGGTGCTTTTTGCGTAGTGTTTTCAATTTATTTTCGAAACCTAGTTCTTTTGCTACAATTTCGATGCTACTTTCTGTAATCAGTGTCTTGTCAAAATCAAAGATAACCAATTTATGTTTATTTGCGATAATCCCCAACTCAGATAGGACCGTTTTGATAACCTGTTCTGACATAATCGTTAAATTTTCAATAGGCTGTTTTTTATGAATGAGCTTTCCAATATCTACCTCAGATATTCTTACTCCTTTCTTTACTAGCTGGAGTAGTATTTGAATATCTACTCCCCATTTATCATCAATCTTTAATTCTTTAATTAGTTCTCTTCTCAGGGCAAACTGGCCACTTAAAGGCTGTTTAAAATCAATAAATGGGAATATTACTCTAAATAATGGTTTTACTACTAGTTCGGTGACTCTACCTCTTGCTCGATTAAATGAAGTCTTAACAAAATCAGCTTCATCATTTTCTAACGGATGTAAGATGGATGTAATCTTCTTAACAGAAAGACAAGAAAGATCAGCATCTAAAAATAAAATGATATCTCCTTTACTATGTTCTACTCCTGTTTTGATAGCTGCACCCTTGCCTTTGTTTATTTTATGTCTAAACACTTTCACCCCAGTTGATTGTGCGTATTCATATGTTCTATCTGTAGAACCATCATCGACAACAATGATCTCATCTATGGTTCGTACTTTTTGAACTTTTGTAAGAACACTTACGATGGTGGATTCTTCATTATATGCTGGAATAATACAGGCGATGCTCATGATATTAACCATTATCCAAATCTCTTATAAATTTACCCCTTCTCAGTTATAGGTTCTTAGGTAGGACCACTCTTAGGTTTAGTGTGTGTTGTAAAAATGTTTTAATACTGGTTTTAATTTTGATAAAACAACATCTATATATTCTAATTGTTTATCCTCGTTCTCATGAAACAGTTTCTTCCTATTCTTAAAACTCCAGCTTATCTGTTAGTGTTGTTTCATGCAATTCTTTCAACTTTTTCGTTTTCATTTATTCCAACATTGTTTAAGAATGTGGAAAATCCGGTGTTTTTTCTTCTTACAATGTATGCTGTGTCAACGCTTGCGGGGGTTATCTTTATGCTTCTTGCACGACGTTTTGTGTTACGTCGTTATGTTCGAATTGGTTTGTGGCTTCATGGGCTTAATCTACTTCAAGTGGTGCTACTGCCGCCGCATATTGCGCTGTGGGTTTATAGTGTGGTGTTAGGGTTAATTTTTGTTTGTTATTGGATACCATTTAACACTGTGTTTTATGGTGGGGCACAAAAAAATACGAATGCGAGTTATTCAGCAATTTATTTTGCGAGTTACTCATTAATTGCCATTTTAATTCCTCCTCTTGCGGCGTTTTTGCTGGAGAGAGTGGGATATTTGGCAGTGTTTAGTGTGGTTGCATTATTTTATATTGTTGGCTCTTTTTGGATTACTAAATTTATTCCTGAACAGACTCATACTATTGTTCTACATGATGTTGTTACCAAATTCAAAGGTCTCAAAACTATTTCAATGATGGAGGGGGCAGCGCATTATGCTAAAGGGGTGATTATTCCAGTATATACTTTGATTTACATTACCCGCGAGCAGAATTTTGGTTTTTTCCTGAGTTATGTTGCGTTGATAGCTTTTTTTATTGCGTTGTATTTATGTTATCATTCTGACCGTACACAGCAACGAATGAAATATCTGTTTTTCTTGCTTTTTGGTTTAGCCGGATCATTTGTGGCGTTGGCATTTGTTCATACTCTTACATTTTGGTTAATTGTTGTGGGCGTTCTTACTATTTTTTATGATATTAGTGTGCCATTGCGTCTTGCGGTAAGCATGGATGTTAAGAAGAATGATTTAGATTTCTGGTATTCTCGGGAATTGTTTCTTAACATTGGCAGATCGATTATGTTAGCTGTGGCGGCGGTGTTATTTTACTTTGGTTTTTCTGCTGTAATCTTTGGCTTGTTTGCGGTGATGTTGATGATTTATCCGTTTTTGTTACGGTATAAATTTAAAGAGTTGGTGTAGAATTAGAGATTAAGTAATATTATTAAACCACAAATGTTTACTAAAATTATGAAAAAAGAAGTAGTCTTATTATTCTTAGTCCTTACAGTGTTTATTATTGCTTGTACTTCTCAAGAAGAAAAATCATCTTCAATTGACAATGATGTTGTCTTCAATGATGTTGCTTTTAATGATGAAGAACAAAGTGTTAGAGAAACAGAAAAGAGAGAAAGTAACGAACAAGAGGGAAGTGAAGTCAATAATCCTGAAGAAAGAGAAAACAACGACCTACAAGAAAGTGAAGATAACGAAGAGCAAGAGGATGAACAATCTATCCAAGAACAACATTGGAATCGCGTCTTTGCCAAGGCATTTGAGCCGGTAGATTGTCCTCAACCACGTGATCCTGTAACACTTCCTAATGGGTATTACAAAGGTCCGATGTTTGATGCCCATATCCATATGCAGAGTTTACCAGATGGTGAGCCTGGCATGCCTGCGGACTTTTACACTGGTGAAAATATTGGAACAAAGCGTAGTATTACTCAATGGGTATGTATGTTAGAATACGAAGGTACGCGCGGTGCGTTGGTTTTCTTTCCAGTATGGGAACCAATTATTAAAGAATCACTAGCGGTGGTAAAGCAGACTGTAGAAGGATATCCGCAACTTATTCCATTTATCATGCCACCCGATGATGATGGTAGTGTTGATGGCTTTCCTACTGTTGATGCGCAAGAACTTGAGGAAATGTTGAGTATTGAACCTGGACTTTTCAAGGGATATGGTGAAATCGGTTTGTATGAGCGTCCTGGTGGTGCACCTGCACTCTCGCCTAATTCGGTGAGGTTACAAGAGATTTATCCTGTTGTACGTGAGCATAATCTTGTGGTTTATTTTCATCTGGGTGAAGGACAAGCGGATGCACTTACACAGGCGGCACAAGCAAATCCTGATATCAACTTTATTTTTCATGGGGATCAATTAAAAGACTGTGCAGAATGTGATGGAACACACAAACAAATTGCTGCGATTCTTGAAAAAAATCCAAACGTGTATTATGGTGTGGATGAGTTGTATGGGGGAGATTGGTTACTAAAACCGGGATCAACAAAGGAAGATTTCATAAATCATTTTAAAGACTATGATATACTTTTGGAGAAAGATCTTGCGACGTTTAAACGATTTATTGAATCGCACCAAGATCAAGTGGTATTTGGTACTGATCGCGGAGTTTCTACATCATGGGATCTTGATTTGGAAGTTGCATTGACGCTGAACAATTACACTCGGTATTTTATTGGGCATCTTGATCCGGCGGTACAAGAAAAGATTGCGTATAAGAATGCAGAGAAAATATTTAGTTAGGGTGATTTCATGAGAGAACAACTAAATCAAATCCATGAACGAAATCGTCGTGTTGAAGCAGATAAAGCGTGGGAGACTAGCAAGACACGACGCAGTATTATTGCGGTAATGACATATGCGGTGGTAGTGGTATTTTTGTGGCTGATTGGTGTGTCAAATCCATTTCTGAATGCACTTGTTCCAGTGGTGGGATTTCTTCTCTCTACGTTGACGTTATCGTATTTTAAGAAGAAGTGGGTAGCTCGTTCTTACAAGAAGTAAATTTGGTTCTCTTTTTTTCTCCTAACCCACAAAGGAAATATTTTAATACTCTAATGATGTTATTTCTCTTAAAAAGGGTGATGATCATGAAACGTATTGCTATTGTTATACTTTCTCTTATGTTTTTAGTAGGTATGCTTGTTGCGTGTTCTAATGTCGATGAAGCTGCACAATCTAATGAATCCAATGCTACTGATGTAGTTCCAGAGGTTGTAGAGCAACCAGTAGTACCAGTTGAAGTAAATGATACTCAAGAACAAAATTTAACTGAAGAAAAACCTGTTGCTTGCACAATGGATGCGAAAGTATGCCCTGACGGGTCTTCTGTAGGTAGAATTGCTCCTGATTGCGAATTTGCAGCATGTCCAGAAACACAGATTGCACCCGTTCCTGTAAAAGAAACTGTTTCCTCGAAAAATAAGATTCATGTTGTGGAGTTACGTAATGCCACATTTAGTCCAGAAAAACTGACTATTAAAGTAGGGGATACTGTAACTTGGAAAAATATGCGTTCGGGGTATTATGGTCGCGCGATGATTGTTGGATCAAGACAATGTCGTGAGATTCGTAGCGAGATTTTTGATTCAGGTGAAACATTTTCCTGGACGTTTACTCAACCTAATGATTGTACAATTACTGATGGTTTTATTACCTATACTAAAGCAAGTACTGTTACTATCATAGAATAATTATCGTTAGGTAATCTTTGCAGAACTGAATAAAATACATCTTCGGATCGGTTGAAAATATGAAAATTGGTTTTTTTGCGCTTGAGGCGTGGGAGAAAGAGTTTTTGTTAAAGTCTTTTCCTTCTGCTTCTTGTATTTTCTCAACACAAGAATTAACATCGCGTAATGCTGGAAAATATGCAGATCTTGAAGTAGTAAGTGTTTTTGTTCATTCTAAAGTTGATGAAAAAGTGTTATCATTAATGCCTAAACTGAAATGTGTTGCTACTCGCAGTACTGGTTTTGATCACGTTGATCTAGCGGCATGTACTAAACGGGGCATTGCGGTTTGTAATGTTCCTACGTATGGAGAGAACACTGTTGCTGAGCATACGTTTGCGTTGATTTTGGCATTAAGTCGTAAAATTACAGATTGTATTGCTGCGGCTAAACTAAGTCAGGTAGATTTCAAGCAGTTGCGTGGATTTGATCTTGCTGGTAAAACTCTAGGGGTTGTTGGTTGTGGTAATATTGGTCGGCATGTTGTTCGTATTGCTCGAGGGTTTGAGATGAATGTGATGGTGTTTGATATGCGTCCAGATCCAGTATTTGCCAAAGAGATGGGTTTTAGTTATGTTTCAATGGAGAAGTTAGTTGCGCAGTCGGATATAATTACACTGCATGTTCCTTATAATCCTCATACTCATCATTTGCTCAACAAGAAAATGTTTGGGCTGATGAAAAAGGGATCATATCTGATTAACACGTCACGTGGCGGTATCGTGGATACAGATGCGTTAGTGTGGGCTCTTAAGACCAAACGGCTTGCGGCAGCTGCTCTGGATGTGTTAGAAAATGAATGCGGTCTCTCTGAAGAGCTCTCTCTTTTAAGAAAAAGTGATACGGCTTTGTGTACTATGAAAACTGTTCTTGAGAATCATGTTTTACTCACTATGCCTAACGTGATTATCACTCCTCATAATGCGTTTAATTCGCAGGAAGCTATGCGGCGAATTTTACAGACAACGGTTGAGAATATTCAAGGATTTATGAAGAAAAAGATTGTTAATAAAGTAGGATGAGTTTCTTGATATGATAATATTATATTGATATAACTTAATTGAGACAGTTAAGATCTGTATCTAAGAATAAAACCTAAAAATAAAATGTAATGTTTCCCGTAGAGCAGATTTCTCTAGTTCTGTAAGGGTCTTGGAATGATTCTAATCTATCTTGAAGAAGTGGGTCCATAATTCTTAATTTGTCAGCGTCTTGTGGGATAAAATATCCTTGTTCTGCTCTTCTGTCGACAACCAAATATCCGCTTTGTTGTCCTGGATCTAATTGTTCTCTTTCACCATGCCTACCTTTAATTGTTCCTTGTGTTACAAAGTATATTGCAAGATTATATTCGTGTGGTGGTTGTACATGTGGTCTTTGAGCTAAAGAGGGTTTTGAAAATCCTCTTTGGGGTGGTTGGATTTTGTATTCTAATCTTTCTGTTGTTTCTACAGTTCTGCCTAAAATCTCTGCATTCATATTAAATTCGATACGGCATATACCTTATAATTACTGTGACATATTTAGTCCATACTGGTAATATTTGACAAAAAGTAATGTCTGTTGACAAAAATAAGGTTGTGGAGATTTATCGTAATGTATTTAAAGTTAGAAATAACTCTGTGTCAATTATAAATCAGTGATATATCAGTTATTGAGGTGAATATTATGAAGAAATTATTCTTATTAGTTTTACTTGTGTTAGCTTTATTTGTTTTTGTAGGATGTTCTGGTCAAGAACCTGCTGCTGAGCAACTTGAAATTGTGCAGGATGAGTCTGCTCAAATAGTTGGAGAAGAAACGGGAGAAATACCTATTGATACACAAGGCAATACTGTGCAAGAGGAACAAGCGTTGCCTTCTCAACTACCTTCTCAAAGTGAAACTGTTGAGCAAAAACCGATTCTAGGGGTTAAAGTTGTTGAGGAAACAGTAATTCAACCAACACTAGTTCGTGAATGTGGGGTTCTTGGTGCAGGATCTTATGTTTTAGCCATTGATGTTATGGCTACTGGTCGTGAGTTATCTACTCCTTGTTTAACTCTTTCTTCTGATACTATTCTTGATTGCAACGGGCATCATATTTTTAAGAAAGGTGTAGATGAAGGTCAAGGTATTGCTATTATTGCTCATGATGTTCATGATATTACCATTAAAAATTGCAATATAGAGAACTTTCGCGATGGTATTGATGTAGTGAATGTACGAAATGCGTTGATTCTTTCCAATCATGTTTCCAATCAGAAGCGTGATGGGATTCGTCTCTTTGATGGATCAGAATTACGGGTGGAAAATAACACTCTTCGTAGTAATAGTCAGGCTGGATTTTTTCTCAATACTTCTATGTCTGGTAGAAGTTGGGCAGCCGATGTTTATTTTAACGGTAATGATGCTTGTGGTAATCTTGATCGTGATTATAAATGCCTAGGTAATTTTGTGGTAAGTGGCAGTAGAAATTATTTTGAACGCTTGATGGAATGTCGAGAGAGTAATGCATGGCCAGTTCAAGATAAAAACTATGTTACTTGTCATGACAGAAATTCATTCAAGGATCCCAGTTTGAAAAAGTGGAATTGATTGAATCTGTATTCTGTATACGCTACATTTATTAACTTATTTTTTATTCTTCTTTGTATGGTGAGTGATGTTTTTCGAGCTAAACAGGTTTTTCCGATTGATGTTTCTGGATATAAACGTCTTCGTTTATCGCTTTTACAAAAAGAGCTTACTTCTGTTCAACGAGTTCAACTTACAAAAAATGTGGCAATAGTACGAGATTGCATTGTGTTTATGACTGCATATGCGCATGCTAAAGGTGTTGGTGGGCACACGGGTGGTGCATATGATATTGTTCCTGAAGCATTAATTTTAGATGGATTCATGCAAGGTGAGAAGAAAATTGTTCCTATTTTGTATGATGAAGCCGGTCATCGTGTGGCATTACAATATGTTCTGGCAGCGTTGCATGGTCATATTCCCATTTCGTCATTGTTGTTTTATCGTGATTATAAAAAAGGATTATATGGTCATCCTGAACGTGATGAAAAGCAGGGGATTATGTTTAGTTCGGGAAGACTGGGTCACCTGTGGAGTTTTGTGAATGGCGTTGCGCAGAGAGAGAAAGGCAAAAAAGTTGTTGTGCTAGGAAGTGATGGGTCACAACAAGAGGGAAACGATGCCGAAGCTGCTCGCTATGCGGTTGCTCATAAGTTAGATGTGCTTGTTGTGGTCGATGATAATAATGTGACTATTGAGGGGCATCCGCGTGAATACATGCCGGGATATTCTGTTGCCAAAACATTAGAAGGGCATGGGCTTAGGGTTCATGCAACTACAAAAGATGACTTGAATTCTTTGTTTTCTCTTTTGCGTAAAGCTCTTAGCTCTCAAGGTCCGCAGGCAGTGGTTGTACAAAGTGTTATGGCACGTGGTATTGAAGGTATTGAAGGTCTTACGATTGCACATGATGCGGTTCCTGTTGATGTAGGGGTACGTTATTTAGCAAAGCGAGGGCATGTAGATGCGGCGGAGATGTTAAAGTCTGTTCGTGTTCCAAAATTAGATTCTGTTTTAGTTGGTTCTGGCGATCCGGTTGTAAAGAATCGTTCAGAGTTTGGAAAAGTAGTAGTGGATATTCTTGATCATATGTCTCCAGCTTCTCGAACTAAAAATCTCGTGGTAAGCTGTGATCTTGGTGGCTCAACTGGAATTGATGCAATTGAGAAAAAATATCCTGCTTTGTATCAAAAAGGTGGCGTGATGGAACGCAATAACTTTTCTGTTGCTGCTGGGTTTGGCGCAGTACAAGGTTGTCAGGGAATTGTTGCGACGTTTAGTGTCTTTAGTGAGATGCTTAATTCTGAGATTGCAATGGCACGTCTTAATAATGCGAATGTCTTAGCTCACTTTTCTCATGCTGGTGTGGATGAAATGGCGGATAATACCTGTCATTTTGGCATGAATGTCTTTTTTACGGATAATGGATTTGTTGATGGTGACACAACTCGATTATATTATCCTGCGGATAGTATGCAGTTGCGCTTAATGTTGCAAAAAGTATTTTTTGATGCTGGGTTGCGATTTGTCTTTACTCCGCGGTCTGCAACGCCAACAATCTTTGATACTACTGGCAAACCATTCTTTGGTCGAGGGTACAAGTTTGTGTCTGGTAAAGATGACTTAGTACGTACTGGAAAAGATGGTTATGTTATTGCGTATGGTGAGATGCTCTATCGCTGTCTTGATGCTGTTGAGAGATTAAAGAAAGAGAAAGGGATTAATCTTGGTGTTGTGAATAAATCAACACTTAATGTTATTGATGAAGTGATGATGAAGAAACTGGTGGGCAGTTCTTTTGTGGCAGTCGTTGAAGCGCAGAATGAAAAAACCGGTCTAGGGATACGTTTTGGAACATGGTTGTTAGAGAGAGGGTTTAAAGGTAGGTATGTGCATAAAGGAACAACCAAGAAAGGTTTGGGTGGCGAGAAAGAGCAAATTGGTCATCAAGGGTTAGAGAGTGAGCAGTTGCAGATGTGGTTGAGAAAGGAATTAAATAAATGAATTTTTTTAGTTTGTTGGCAAGAAATTCGTAGGCAAAATGATTAGTTCCAGATACCTAATTGATAATATAGTCATCCACGTAGATCTTGCCGAGTGGCAAGATTGCCGCGGCTGACTATTAGTAAACCAAAGAGGTCGATACGACCTAGTTGGTTTACTATAATAATTCTTAAAAAGAGACAATTTCTTCGTTAGTCTATGGCGATTATTTCAGACTCTTTTAATGTTAGGTTGATTGAGAATCTAGGTTTAAATGATACAAATTGTCCAGTACGCGCCTATAATCAAGGCATTACTTTTGTAGGTCAAAGTATCGACTTTGCTGCTGGTGTTGCTTATGGATGTCAAGTTAAATTGGGAAGGTATGAAGGTCAACTTCTTACTTTAAGTTTTGGTATACAATTAGTTTATCCCGCTTTGCCGCAGCAGAGTAGAATTAGTCAGGATAGTCATCCTTTGGATAATTTTAAACTTGATGAAAGTGGATATGTCGCGTTTCTTGTAGGTGATGTTACTCACCCTAAAATAAATACTATTCTGGCGTATCTTACTGATGAAAAAAATGTCACGTATCGAGTAAGTCCATTAGGTGGTAAGGATATGAGAAGACAGATTGGTGAGGATTTACATCATGCTATAACAGATGGTTTACCAACGCCACTGCTTTGGAGATCTCGGGGTTCAGTTCCAACATTAGAATCAAAACTTACTCGTTTCTGTAAAAATCTTCAAGCTGAAGAAGCGGCGTCAGTATTATAAAATACGACTCTTTTTCTCTATCTATGAATTACGAGAAGGTTATTGCGAGAATTAGTACGTTTGTTTCTGCACAGTATATCGAGGTTACGTCTCGCGGTAATACAGCGATTAAAGCAGCGTTATCTGCATTGCCTAAAGGTTCAACTGTTTTGATTCCATCTGAAGGTGGCTGGTTGACTTACAAGGAATATCCTCTAGAATTAGGTCTCAAGATTGAAGAGGTTAAATGTGTTGATGCAGTTATTGATTTAGAAGATCTCGAGAAGAAGTTGAGGGAAGGTAATGTTTCTGCTTTGCTGTATCATCATTTAGGTGGCTATTTTGCAGCACAGCCGATTCGTGAGATCTATGGGTTGTGTAAACAGTATACATGTATGGTTATTCTGGATGTGTGCGGTTCATTTGGTACGCCGTTGCTTGATCCTCGTTATGCTGATGTCTTGGTAGGCAGTTTTGGTAAATGGAAATTAATTCCTGCACACGGTGGCGGATTTGTTGCGTGTCGGGATAAAGTGTTTTTTGATAATATGGAAATTGAGCCATTTCGTGATGAAGAACAGTTGGGCAGGATTGTGGAAAAGTTTGAAGAACTTGATGATCGAATTATTTTTCTTTTGCGTAAACGTGCGGAGATTGCGCATGGATTAGCTGATCACAAGGTATTATTTCGTGATTCACCCGGTTTTGTTGTTGTGGTTGAGTTTGATTCTGTTGAGCAGAAAGAGGATATTCTTAACTTTTGTAAACGTGAGAAATTGGAATGGACAGAATGTCCACGTTATATTCGTTTGATGCGACCCGCGATTTCAATTGAAGTGAAAAGATTGGAGGGGTAATTGTTTTCTCTTTTTTTAAATTAACTTTTTAAAATATTTCTCATTTGAGACAGAATCTTATGGTTGACATTAAAGACTATTCTGTAGCAGAACACTTAGGTTCTGTTCTTGAACTTATTGCTCAAGTCTATCCTGATTATATTGATCACTCTAGTTTAGATTCTCGTGAGCAAGCAATTGAAGATTTAGGATGTGAATATGGTTCTGTGGCTCTGGTTGGTAGGGACGTTGTAGGGGTTGCTTTTTACGATTCACTTTCTTTTAATCTTGTGCGTTGGCATCATTTAGCTAGGATATTTCATGAGGCTAGTCAAGTTCTGAGGTGGTCAGAGTCGGTTACTGGTTCAAAAGCGATTCTCACATCTGATTATATTCCTGAAGGTTCTGTTCATTTTGTAGAAGCGTATGCTTCTGATCTGTTGCAGGTTGGATTGAAAGGAGGTGAGGGATATGTTTGGAATCTTGCAGTAAGAGAGGATTTTCGTCGACGGGGAATAGCTGAAAGATTGATACAAAAACAACTTCATCGAGCAAAAAATCTAGGTGCGGGTTATGTTTTTACAGATAGTTGGTTACAGGGTGGTTCTGATCGTCTTTTTACTCGTGTGGGATTTGAATCTTTGTATAAAACGGGTACTGATGATCGTACATTTTTGTATATGGGAAAGAGGGTTGATTAGTTTTTGACATGCGCAATTTTTTTTAGGATTATAATTCTGATCGGAATATTTTATGCAGAAGAGTTTATATTATGTTTGGTAACATATTTTTGTGGTGAATAAATAACATGGTTAGTATTGATACTGATGTAGAACAAGTACTTGGTGGTAGACAATTTTTGGTAGTAGGTTCAGCTGATGGTAGATATGATGCTCTTAATGCTCTTGGACATGGTGTTGGACTGAATAGATCCTATGGTTCGTTGAGAGATTTTGTAGGTGCTGCTGGAAATGTTGCGAATGGGTTTGATTTGCGATTGGGTTTAGATGGAAGCAATCTACGGCTTTATGATGGTGATAAACCAACTGGTCTGACAGTAAAACCAATTTATACCCGCATTTGATTTTTTCAAATCCAAAACATTTATATTCCTGTTTTGTTCTTTCTTTTTACATGGCACTTAAAGTTCCCAATTCAACTCAAGATTGTGTTTATTTTACCAACCGTTCTATTGGTGAGGGTAATGTTATTGCGTGGGTCTATAAGAAAAAATGTCCTAAATGTAAAAAAGCACTTATGGGGAAACCAGTTGTTGCAGGGAAGGTTAAAATTCGAGCAAAAGAGTATGAATGTCCTGATTGTAAGTATATGGAGGACAAAACGACTCATGAGAAAACTCTTGTACTTGAAGCTCAATATACCTGTCCTTCTTGTGGTAAAGAGGGTGAATCAACGGGGGAGTACATTCGTAAAAAATTCAAAGGTGTTCCTTCATTTCTTGTTGAGTGTGTTCACTGCAAAGAAAAAATTCCTTTGACAAAGAAATTAAAAGGCGTTTAGATCTTATAAATTTCTCTTTCTCTTTTCATATGATTTGTGTTTGTTTATGTCTGATAATTCCTATATTGCTTCTTATTCTCTTGTGAATATTCTCGTCAGGATGGTTTATAATTGTCTTGATGTTATCTTATTTTTATGAAAGCCGTGTCTTATCAAATTGGAAGTTATTTTTCTGGATCTATGATGGGTTTAATGGCATTGATGCACTAAGTGCGTCTTATTTTATTTCTACAATTAAGAATTAAGATGGGAGGAATTAACAATGACACAAAATGCACGTAAAATTGATTTAAATACAATATTTCCAAGACCAATAAGTAGTCTTACTAATGCGGAAATTGTTGTTCCAGAATGGTCATTTGTTCCAGATCACTGGGTAACAGCACTGCAACGCGGTCTTGATGCTGCTGAACTTACAGGGAACGTACTTGAAGTGGGAGTTGGTGCAGGAACAAATATTATTTATGCTCTTGCAACACGTTATGTACACATTGAAACTCTAAGAGGAACAGATGTAGATGGGAGATTAGTCGATCTTTCTGTTGAGAATGTAGGCAGAGTGCTTAATGGTCACTCAGGCAAGTATCATCCTTATCATGGTGGTCGTGATTTAATTACTGGCGTAGAAGACAAAGTGGATTCCATTTTTGCGTGCATTCCACAAGTTCCAGAAGATCCTACCAAACCAAAAGAAGCGGATAATTTAGCACATCATTTTAAAGAAAGAAGTACTTATTGTGATCCACGTTTGAAAGCGTATGGTCTTCATTTGAATTCTGATTTACTTTATGATGCTGGTAATGGACAAGGAGTATTGAAACGAGGGGGAAAAGTTATCTTGAATCTTGCGGGCAGACCGGGAAAAGATACATTGGTAGATCTATTTAGGGTTAATGGTTATGTTCCACGAATTCTTCATGAAGAAGTAATTCCCCAACATCGTGGGACGTCACTTGCGGGTCTAGCTGTACAGGAAGAGAAAGGTCTTACGTTTGAATTTTATGGCTCTGCTGATGCTATGCAATCACATTTGATACCAGCGAGAGAGGCTGAGAGGCGGCGTGTTGCTGGCGATCCAGTTTTTCATAAAATTTATGTTGTAGGGGGTGTGAGATCATGAGTCTGATCAAAAATAGACTGTCTATTCGTGAACTACTTGATCAAAAAAGAATCCTCTTGCTGGATGGGGCAATGGGCACAGAGTTGCAACGGCGTGGTGTGAAAACAGCTTTGCCCTTATGGTCAGCAAAAGCGTTGATTGAGTGTCCTGATCTGGTTACTGCTATTCATCGAGATTATGTAGATGCAGGAGCAGATATAATCACAGTGAATACATTTCGTACACAACGCATTCCTTTAATGAAGGCTGGATTTGGGGATCAAGTAGGTATTTTGACGAGACTGGCATGTCAATGCGCACATGATGCGTTAGTGGGTGTTTCACGTTCTGTGTTTATTGCTGGATCAATGGCACCTTTAGAGGATTGTTATGAACCAAGTCTGGTTCCTGCAAATGATATACTCTATGAACAACATAAAGAACATGCACTTGCTCTTGTTGAGGGTGGTGTTGATTTTATCATACTGGAGACGTTTAATTGCATTCGGGATGCAGAAATTGCGGCTAGGGTAGTGAGAGAATTAGGTAAAGATTTCATTGTGAGTTTTGTTTGTAATGAGGAGGGTTTATTGAGTGGCGAAAATCTTGCTGAGGCTATCACTCAATTGCTTCGTTTTAATCCAGTTGCTATCGGAATTAATTGTTGTTCTACAGAAGTTATTGAAAAACATCTTAAAACTCTAGGAAGTTTTTCAATTCCAGTTATAGTCTATGCAAATGGTGAAGGACATGCTGATAACAAATATGGGTGGGAATTTGAAGGAGGTGTGGAATTACAACGGTATCTTGATTTTGTTCGACGATCATTAAGTTCTGGTGTGAGAATAATAGGGGGTTGTTGTGGAACAAGTCCAGAGTATATTCGAGAAATAAAAAAATTAATTGACCCAGAGAATGTTGAAATCTTAACCAAAGATTAATAAAACTCATGGCCGTCAACAGCTACATCTTATGTCGTCATCAATAAACTCACCAAAATATTTGGTTACTGCGGCGTTGCCGTATGCCAATGGACCAATTCACATAGGACATTTATTGGAATACGTACAGGCAGATATTTATTCTCGTTTCTTACGGCTTAGTGGGAAAGATGTGCTTTATATCTGTGCTTCAGATATGCATGGCACACCAATTGAAATAAATGCAGCAAAAGCAGGAAAGAAGCCAGAGGATTTTGTGGAACATTTTTGGAAAGATCATCAACATGATTTTGCGTCGTTTGGGATTCATTTTGATAATTATTACAAAACCCACTCGTCTGAGAATAAAGAACTTTCAGAATATTTTTTTACAGAGTTGAAAAAGAAAGATTTGATTTATCTTAAAAATATTCAAGTGATGTATTGTTCCACTTGTGATCGGACTTTGCCGGATCGATTTATCAAAGGAACGTGTCCAAAGTGCAATGCTGTTGATCAGTATGGGGATGTTTGTGAAAAATGTAGTGCAGTTCTCAAAGGCGCAGATTTACTTAATCCCTATTGTACTATTTGTAATGGCAGACCGGTACCAACACAAAAATTACATTATTTTTTCAAGTTAAGTTTGTTTTCTGATCGGTTACTTGCTTGGATTAATGATAATGCTAGTGGTCTCCAACCTGAAGTGGCGAACTGGTTGCGTGAATGGATTACAAATGGGTTAGAAGATTGGTGTATTTCTCGTGATGCACCGTATTTTGGATTTCCGATTCCTGATTCTAAAAAAGAAACAGGTGAAACAAAATATTTCTATGTGTGGTTAGATGCGCCAATAGGATATATCTCTTCAACAAAGAATTATTGTGATAAACAAGGTCTTGATTGGAAAGACTATTGGTACAATGGCAACGTGCAGCATTTCATTGGGAAAGATATCGCGTATTTTCACTTTCTGTTCTGGCCTGCGATGTTGATGGGCGTAGGTGTTCCTATTCCTACACTAACTGTGCATGGATTTATCACCGTGAATGGACAGAAAATGAGCAAGAGTCGAGGTACATTTTTTACGGCAAAACAGTTTTTAGATATTTTTCCTGCGCAAGCATTACGCTTTTATTATGCAAGTCATCTTGATCGTAGTGTCGTAGATGTAGATTTGAATTTTGAAGAGTTTAAGGCGGTTAACAATAATGTATTAATGGCGAACTTGGGGAATTTCTGTTATCGCACGTTGAGTTTTGCGGCAAAGAATTATGGTAAGATTGACTGCGTGTCTGTTAATTCGGAACTTATTTTGAAGTTAAATTTAATGATTGAAGAAGTTAAGGGATATTATGCACAACAGGATTTCAAGAATGCTCTCAAAGCGATTTTGCGGATTTCTGATGTGGGCAATGCGTATTTTCAAGCAGCTGAACCATGGAAGAAATGGAAAGGCGTTGACTCTACTTTGGATAGTAGTATTGCTGCTGCCGTAGGTCTATGTGTTAACATTGCGCGAACGCTTGCAATCATTGTTTCACCGATCTTGCCTGAGTTTAGTCAGAAAATTTATGGGGCATTGGGTGAGAAACAGTTGCATTGGAAAGACATTCGCTTTGATTGGAAAGGAACAGTGGTCGATCCAGGTCATTTAGTGGAGAAGATTGAGAAAGTGCCTGAGCAAAAAATGTTTCCCTATCATCTTGTTTTAGGTCATATTGAAGAAGTTAAAGATCATCCGGGGGCTGAGCATCTCTTCATGCTTAAAGTTAATTTTGGGTCAAAGATAGGAATTCGGCAAGTTCTTACAGCTCTTAAGAAGCAAAAAGCTCGTTCTGAATTTGAGAATCAAACGGTGGCATTCTGCCTGAACTTGAAACCAATGAAGTTACGTGGCGAATTAAGTGAAGGTATGATTGTTGCAGGGGATGATGGCTCAAACATCTGCTTTTTACGAGTTGAAGGTGGAGTCGTGGGGGATGAGTTGGTACCAGAAGGGTTTACTGTTAGTTCTGGGCTGGTTGTACCTGATGATTTCAAGAAAGCACCGATGGTTGTTGAGGGTGGACAGGTTATTTTTGAGGGTAAGAAGGTGGGTTGCTTGAAGGGTTCTGCGTATGTCAAGGGGATTAAAGATGGGTCTGGCGTATTCTAAGCAGTTTCTTCCTCTATTGTGCCATCCAAACCTTTATATATCATCTTCACTTGCTTTTGTGTAGAGATGTTTGATAAAAAGAGGCGGTATGTTTTACCTGCGCTAGGTACTAAAGGACAAGTAACCATATTTATTATAGTGGGAATTTTGTTATTGTTTGGTTTTGGGGCTGTATGGTATTTTACAAGTTCAACTGGTCAAGCGGAATTAGAGGTAGAAGAGACTATTCTGGTTTCGAGTACGCCCCAAGCATTTGAGCCTATTTCTCTTTATACGGAGAGTTGTATGCGTCAAGTAGCGGAACGTGGTGTGCGTATTCTTGGTGAACAGGGAGGTTATATTTATCCTGATTTGGTAGGTGAATTTTCTTCAACGAATCCAACAGAGTTTGATGGGTTGTCGTTAGAATCCGTCAAAATTCCGTATTGGCATTATAATGCTGCGCCTAATGCTGATTCTAAAATTTCTCTTGCATCACTACGTCCTGCTCTTTTTGATGAGCAAGATGATCGAATGAGTGTTGAAGCACAGGTGCGGCGGTATGTTTCTGAACAGCTTGATGATTGCTTACAGGATTATGAACCGTTCGTGTCTCAAGGTTTTGAGATTGTAGATAAACAATCACCAATTCCTACGGTGATGGTTCGTGAGAATGATGTGGTTGTCAATGTTGAGATGCCACTGCGATTACGAAAAGGCGAGTCTGAAGGGGATTTTAAACAGTTTGTTGTTACGTTGCCGGTGCCATTGAAAAAGTATTATGATTTGGCGAATAATATTTCCATTACTGAACAACAGCATCCTTTTCTGGAGAATATTGCTCTCAATTTACTTCAAGTTTATTCTGGGTTAGATCAAAATAAAATTCCCCCAACATCTGCAACTGCTTTTGATGATGAAATGGTGATATGGCAAACATCTAAAGTAAAAGAACAATTCAAACAGATACTTTCTTCAAATGTGAATAATATCCGATTTTTAGACGCTGATAATTTTGAGAGGTATCAATATGAACCTTCAACGAGAAGTGGTTTATATCAACGCACTTCTGATGATATGATTCTTCCTCTTACTGGTGCGAAGGGTCTTGAAGTGCGGTTTGACTATTTTGATTGGGATATTTATCTTGATATTAATGAAGGGCAACAAATGGTGCAACCAGCAGGATATAAATTTTCAAACCCATTAGGATTAATTCCATTTAATCTTCAATTTAAAAATTATTATAATACTTATGATATTAGTTATCCTGTCTTAGTCACGATTCGTGATGAAGATGCATTTGAAGGGAGAGGATATAATTTTGCTTTTTCTTTAGAAGGAACAATTGTTAACAATCGACCGGCATACCTTAACCAAGTAGAAGCACCTTTAGTTTCTCGGAAAGCAAGTTTAGCGTGTAATCCCCAACAACGAAACACACAACTTCTTCGTTCAATAGTTGTTGATGCATCTACTGGTAATCCTCTTGATGCGGTTCAAATAGGGTTTCAAATACCCGATCAAGATTATTGTTACATGGGTTCAACTGATAGTGAAGGTGAGTTAGAAGTAAATTATCCCGCAGTATATGGTGGTATTGTCGACTTTACTCTTGAGGGCTATTTGACAAATTATTATCCTATAGATACTTATTCTTACAAGAAAAAAACGGGTGTTATTGGATATGCTGTTGGTCCTGAATCTGCACCAGTTGTGGAATTATATCCTTATAAAGAAATAAATATTTCTATTAAACAGAAACCACTTGTGAAGTGTATTGGTTCAAGATGCCCTTCTTTACAGCCTTTTGGATTTAGCGGTGATCCATTAATATCCTATAAACCTGATTTTGTTCGTTCGCGACACTCATGGGTATTTCCTGGTGCAACTAGAACTTTGACTGATGCGCAAACTGCAACCATAATTCTTACTAGGATCGGTGATTTGTATAATGAAGTATCACAAGATGATTTTACTACTGTTGCAAGTGTTACTGGATCTGAAGTGAGTGCTATTCGTCTTGTTCCTGGAGTGTATAAAGTAGATGGCGTAGTTACGACAAACCAAATGATAACTATTCCTGAAGAAGAACGCTGTGATGATGGGTTTACAGAAAAAATTTTCTGCGGAGATCTTGATGGATGCTGTTTTACGCTTGATTCAATGCAATTAAAAGAGTTTCAAATTGGTTCAATCCGATGGGATGAACAGAGTACTTATTTGACTATTACTCCAGATCAACTTTATGGGAGCAAACAGGTTAATTTTTATATCTCCACATATGATCTTGGTGGTGTAGAAGAAAGAGATAGGATAATGGAAGATTTAAATGTAATTAACGAGCTTAACAATGTTTCCATTATACTTCGTCGTGATTTAGAACCGGTGTTTAGATGATGAAAAAAGAGACTAAATCATTTCAAAAAAGAGGAATTGGACTGTTGATGATGTTTTTGATATTGACACTTCCTTTCTATTCAGCATCCGCAATGGCAGTCTCGGTTCAGGTAACGAAAAACACAGGGGATGATCAGATTCCTAATTTTATTGATGCAGAAGCAGATACCTGGAGTGTAGAGGCAACGATTCGAGATATTACGGCAGAGCAGGTTACAGCGGAAACGGTGCATATGAATATTGAAGGAAATCGTGAACCGTTTCAATCATGTGGTCAAAGTCCTGCAGGCATTGTATGTACTTATTCTAATCAATTACAAAATGGTATTGGGGAAGGATCTTATCCTTTTAATGTTGAGCTTGATTATACTAATGAGGAAGGTATTGCCGATACAGCTGAATCTGAAATTGTTTCTATTAAAGCTGATGGTACTGGTCCAGAGGTAAAAAATCTTCGGGTAGTGCAAAATCAAAACAGATTAGATATTTCTTTTGCAGTTGACGAACGTCCGCAAGGAAATGCGGTAGGTATTCATCAAATTCAAATTATTAATGCAGATACTTCAGAAATACTTGACGAAAAAACTCTTGATGAACCTGGTGACAGCACGTTTCGCTATCCTGCGGATGTTGTAGAAGGTCAAGCTCTTTTTACGCTTACGGGTGAAGGTCGGACTCGTTTGCGAGTTCGGGCTGTTGATTATTTAGGACATGAGACAATAAGTAATGCGGTTGCGGTGCAGTATGATTTTGCTGCTCCAACAATTCAATCATTTAATCTGACTAAGCTAGGCTCTTTTGTCGGAACACAACCAGTTTCTGATTCTAAACTTACCATTGATATTGTTGAAAAGAATGGTCCGGTGAATGCAAAAGTACGTTCTGAGCAGATTACTAATATCCCTGTAGGTGAACGGGAATGTGTTGAGGTACCTGAGCAGGAAGATCTGTGGCGATGTACTTGGGAGGGTGTTACTGTTGAACCTGTAAGTACTATCTCGATTACGGTTGATGCTACTGATGCACGCGGAAATCCTGCAACACAAACATTATCCCAATCGTTTACATTAGATAATACTCCGCCCGTAGTAGATTATTTTAACACAGTTAATACGTTTGAAGGCACAGGGTTTATTCAAACTGCGGATGATACTGTTTTATTACTTCGCGCTCATGACGAAGGAGCAGGGATCACAAAAGAAGGTATTCGCGCGTCATTCCAAGGTTTAGCAAATGGGGGTGGATCAGTTGCTCCTCAAGAATGCCTTACGTTAGATGATGGAAGTATTGAATGTCGATGGAATATTCGTGCTCAAGCAGGTGCTGATGATGTTACTGTTGGTTTAAGCACATTTCAAGATAATGTGGGTAATGAGGGTAGTGTCGTTCCTGTTCAACTCATTGTCGATGCGGATGCGCCAGTTATTGAGAGAGTGGCTTTTTTTGGTGTAAGTGAGGTCGGCACGAAGGATTATATCCAAAGTCGAGATGAATTAAAAATTGAATTAGATATTCTTGAGAGTGAGAGTTCGCCAGTTATTATTGTTGATATGAATAATGCCGTTAATGATGCTGCAACATTGTATCCTGCTACTGCGTATGCTGCTGAAGGGTTTGCAGTATTTAATGCAAACCAAGAAGCGTGTGTTCGTGACGAGTTGAAATGGAAATGTGAAATTGTTTCGCAACCTATTCGTAGCGGGTATGTTCGATCAGTTGAAGTCAGTGTTCAAGTTCTTGATACGGCTGCGAATAAAGCTGTCAAATGGCCTGAGACGGTGAAGAATGCGCGTATGGGTGGGTCTGGAATATTTTCATTTGAGCTATTGGGTCTTGAAGAAGATGAAACAGATCCTGATTTTTGGGCAGTACAAAGCGTTACTCCTCAAATTGCATTTGTTGATATTGATGCAGTTGCATTAACTGCTGTACGCATACCTTTTAAAATTACATTTAGTACTAAACAAGAAGCAGAAGTTGTTGGCTTAGAATTTCAGGAATGTCTGCCTAAAGAAGGAGAAGAAATACTCCCAACGGGAACTCACGTGCGACCAAGTGGTGCACAGGCACTTGCTGGTCGAGCTGGTGAGACTGATGATAGCGAACCTCTTGATGCAGAATCAGTTGTAACTAGCAGTAATTATCCTGAAATCTCACGTTCATTATTAGTTGGAAGTACCAGTTCTTCACCTACATTGTTGTTAGAGTTTAATCCATTTGATGCAAAAGAAGTATTAAAAGTTGAAGAACAAGATGAGTTTAAAACGCTGGATGTGGCGTATACTTGCACGTTTAAAATATTTTCTAAAGTTGGAAAAAATGCCATTGTCGCGCCAGAAACTCAACACGTAACGGTGCGTGTGCCATTTGGTTTTTCATCATTAGGAAGCATTGATGAAAACATTGATGATAGGGTCGATGAGATTAAAGATGAAGTTATCTACAAACTTACGGATAAATTGCGTATTTTTGCAGACATTCTAAAATATGTTCGCTTCTTTACAGGCATCATCAACATTTTGCGTAATGTGATGATTATGTTTGAGTTTGTTACATCTTCAAGTGATGCTATTGCGTATGCGTTTCCTGTATTTACAAAACCTATTGGAATAGGTACTTGCGAGGCAGCGCAAGCGGCCGGATTTCCTCTTAAAGAGACGTTAGCATATACAACACCTATTATTCAAATCTTAGATTGTGCTCCGCAACCAACACCTGGGAGTATATACAAAAATTGGCAATCGGGTGTTCTTAATGTGTATAATGCTTGGAAAGGGCAAGCGTTTATTGCTAGTGGTGTTGTTGGAGATGGAGATTTTTCGGGGAGAAATAACATTGTCGAGGCAAAGTCGTTGTATGATAATATTTGGGTTTCAAGTTTAGGGCTTTGTATTCCAGGTATTATAGAAAATCTGGAGAAATACCGTCAAACTCGTTGCATGGAAATACAATGTATAGAGGAAAGTGTTCCAGCGGGTGTTGCAACAATTGAGAGTTGTAAACAGATAGGTGATTTGCTTGCATGTAAATATGTTTGGGGTGAATTAGTGAGTACATTTATTCCCGGCACAGCATTTTTTGAGGCGATTAAGAATATAGTTACGTCATTTTTACGCAGTCCTATTAGTCTCGTGCGAACTGCTGCGACTCTTACTTGTTCTTACTTGTGTCCTACCTCGGGAACAGCAGTAACAGTTTGTAACTATACTGGATTTATTGTTACCTTATTTGATACGATTGATTCTATTATTGGGTTAGTTGATCGCTGGGAAGGAATAAGTTATGATGTTTGTTCAAAGTATGAAGATGATTATTTTTAGGTGACATAATGAAGAAAAACTACACTTCGAAACAGAAAGCAATGATTGTTGGCATCATTGCGATAGTTGTGTTAGTGTCAGCTTTATTTTTGATGAGATGGACAGGGGGCGGGAATGTGGCGGGAGAAGCGGCAGGAGGATCAAGGGAACGTGAAGTAGGAGATGATGGTGAACCAGTTCCTCCTTCTTCAACTCCTCTAAATATTGGAGAGTATGGTTATAATAAAGTTGAGGATACTTTTAAGATTAAAGGCGCATCGACTCTTGGTCATCAAGCACTTACGTTCACTCATGATAATGGGGTTGTGTTTTACTTAGATGAGTTTGGTAATCCTATTGGTTTTTCAAATGATCGTGGTAACACTAGATATCCTATCGATGAGCTTGAAGATGGTTTTTACAAGCAGAGAGTGGAAGAAATTAGGCATCAAAGTAGGGTGTCTAAGCTATCTGATAATGGAAGACGAGTAATTGGTGAATCGAGTAGGATCGGTTCTCTTTCTATGAATGATGATGCTTATGAAAATGAAAAAATTAAACTAAATACTCGTATTGAAGTGTTAGAAAAAACTTCAAATCCATCTTTGATTCAAAAGCAAGAACTCTTGCATCTTAGAATGTTACGAGATAATGCTGAAAAATTGCGTGAGTTACGTCAGCAGGGGTATAGTGCAGAGACAGTTACTCGTCAAGAGGATTTATTTTTAGCTGAATTAGTGGTGGCTGAAAAGAAAGCAGGAGTTGAATCTTTACAAGTAGCAACAGCACAGGCATCGAAAGCAGTTTCGGATCAGAGAGTTGCAATTCAAGAGTTAGAAAATAAAATTAAAGATCCTAAAACTAATGGTGCGGATAAAACTAAATTCGAGTCGGAACTATCTGATAAACAACGTGATTTACCTGGTTTAGTATCTGCTGAAGCAGCTGCGCTTGCACATCAAGTACAGGCTGTAAAAGAAGCAAAAGATGCAGAAAAACAGCAAGCTATTGCGCAAGAACTAGCTCAAGTAAAGCGGCGGGATTTATCTGGTCAAGAAGTCACGGCTAATCTTATTTCAGCATTAAGTTCCGGAGGATGGAATGCCATTTCTAATGCTCTAGGTTGGAATTGGAATGAGCAAGCTGATAAAGTAGATAAATGGTTTGCTGGAACTGTGTTAAGTGAGAGTTTTTGGGAGTCTGAAATTTGTTATGAAGCACCACAAGATCTCCAAACAGATGGTGCCGCTTTTATTGAAACAGCTTCTGGTACATTTCAACCTGTTGCATCGATTCAAGCGGAACGTGTGGGAGGATCTATTCCTTTGTTATGTGAAATAAATACTGATCCTGAAACAGTAGAAGATGAACCCTTTTATTGTCCAGGTCTTCCTTGTGAGGATAATAAAGCATGTCTTGTTTGTGGTGATGATCAATTTTGTCATAGAAGAGACGAGGTAGGGAAAATTAATGAAGCACCGGCTGTAGGCTATCTGCATAAAATAAGTTGGGGTGTGACCGCACCTTCGGATGAAGTACTTACTCCGTATCTTGATGAAAATGGTGTCGCTATTAAGTTCAAAATCACGGTGAATGGAAGATCATTATATGCTGATGAAATGGGAAATGATTTTATTGTTGAACTTAAGAATGGGGCTCATGATGGTGAATCGTTTGCGGTATATACTACTAAAGATTATAAAGGAACTGATAACATTTGTATTGAGTGGGTTAAAGCACCTCATACTAAAAGCACAAGTCTTGGTTTGAGTGGAACGGAACCTCTTCCTGATATTTGTAATAGTATTGTCGAGGCAACACAAGGTGAAGCAGGAAAAGAACGCGAAGGAAGTGATCCTACTGCGACAGTTTCGGGCGGGCATGCGAGAAGAGTAATGTTAGAATAAGGGGTAAAGATGAAATCTAATTTAACACACTTTGTTGATTCATTCCATTTTACGAAACAGTTTTTTGAAACGATTCTCTTTGAAGGATTTGGTATTGGTAGTATTGCTTTGGCATTCTATCTTTTTTTTGTATATACTCAAACGAAAGCAGAATTTCTCTTTGCTGGTAGAACTACTGAACAGCTTCAACAATATTTACTTAATGGTCCAACCGAACAAGTTGCTGCATTTGCTTCTGAACTTCAATCATTTATTGTTATTTTTACTGTTTGTCTGTTAATTTTGAGTATTCTAAGTTATTTATTATTTAGTTATACTCGAAAAAAAATTTGGCAGACACTTGCTCATGATGTGAAATGGAGTAAGTGGTGTGGTCTAAGCGCAGCCATGTTCTTTTTTGCTCTCGTGTACACGTTTGTAGTTGCGATTATTAGATCATTGGTTGCAGTTATATTCCGGTCCATGGGTGAGAATGCTGTTTCTCTAAGTGGTACCATTGTTTCGGTTATATTTATTATCCTCTTTTTACTCCTAGGTTTTACTGTAGCGTATGGACTGACTATAAAGAAGAAAGTATTTGAAGGAATTTCTTTTGGTCTATCTTTGCTAGTTAAGAATAAGACTCGGATGAGTGTTTTGTTTTGTTATGCCTTTTTAATGTTGGCTGTATTGAGTTTGTTTATGTATTTAGCACACAATTTGGTTTATCTCTCTCAAAATACTCTTTTATTCATCAATGGTTTTGTCTTTTTTATATACCTAACTTGGTTACGCTGGTATTTTTCGTGTACCCTCAAAGATTAGTTTTTTACTTTTTTCAGGTATATTTTTGTATTATTGTGTTGGACTAATTCTGTTTTAATTTTGATTTAATTTTAATGTCCAGTATTTCTCACTCACCAAAATATTTATATAGCGTATATGCTTTTTCGATTCCATGACTTTTACACCACGATTTACTTCCACACGATCTCTTCCTGATTTAGGTACTTTTGTTATTGCTGCTGTTGATGTAGCAAAATTTGCACGTAGTGCTGTAAGAGCTGCGCATACTGTTGTTACAAATCCAGATACCTACGCAGTGGCTGCTAGTTTAGGATATCAAGCAGTACGTGAACCAGTACGAGGAGTACGCAGTGCTTATCAATTAGTATGTGACCCCTCTGTTCTTACTCAAAGAACTTCATTCCAATATGATTCCACGTTAAGATTGGATAATGGCGGATCGCAGTGGTAGAATCTGTTTTCTTCCATATTCTCAAATCTCCCATAAACTATATAAATAGCCTCTCGTTTTCCCTTCTGTTACGCATTAAGTAGATGATGCAACTCTACTTGGTCATGATTTCGCTTCAAAAACATGGTCAAAAATGCTTCAAAATTATAGGAAACCAACTTAATCCTTTGGTGTTTGATGGTTGGTTTTCTTATTAGAAATCCAGTACTTAACGGAATGACTCCGCTGGATTTCTATACTATTGAATAGGTGATTAATTACAATGGCAAAACAAGTTGTTGAAACTATGGTTGAAGGCGGTAAAGCTACCGCAGCTCCACCGTTAGGTCCTGCTCTAGGTCCAACGGGAGTTAATATTGGTTTAGTTGTTACCGAAATTAACAAGAAAACCGCTGATCTTAAAGGAATGCAAGTTCCCGTTAAAGTTATTGTTGATACATCAACAAAAGAATTTAGTATCGAAATTGGGACTCCGCCCGCTGCTGCTCTTATTAAAAAAGAAGCAGGTATTGAGAAAGGAGCATCAAATCCAAAAACGGATCAAGTTGCCGATTTAGTTATTGAGCAGGTTATCAAAATTGCGCTTACTAAGCAGGATGCTTTACTTGGTAAAGATCTGACTATGAAAGTGCGTGAAATTATTGGCACATGTCAATCTATGGGTGTTCTTGTTGAGGGTATGTCTGCTCAACAAGCTCTTGTTGCAGTTAAAGAAGGTAAATTTGATGCTAAAATTAAAGCTCAAAAAACCGAAGTTAGCGCTGAAGAGAAAGCTCATCTTGCTGCTGAACGTACAAGACTTCAAGCAGATATTGAGAAACGTCGCACTGAGTTTGAAACGAAAGCGAAAGCTATTCTTAAAGATCTTGAAAAAGAACCTAAGAAAGCTCGTAAAGCGATGGCTGAAGCAGGTATTCCAATTTCAATCATTAATGAATTGGTACCTCCTGAGAAGAAAAAATAAACCGATAAGGTTTTTTTCTTTTGTTTCTTGTTTTTTCTCTTACTTTTTTCAGTTTTATTTTTCTATATCTTTTTTTGAGAGTTTATGTTATTGATGTTTATTTGAAATGGTGTTGGGTCTAAGACTCCGGACGTAGTCCGCAATTGATTTAGGTCAGAATGTCCCTTATGATGGTTCTGTTTCTCAAGCTGATCTTGTTCGATTCTTTCCATTTAGTGATTATTCATCCAAAGATCCTATTTTGTATGTTGATTATATTGCAGTGGGAAGCACGTTGCGTAAACGAGGTATTGCGAATGCTCTTTTGGATTATGTTATAGAACTTGAAAAACCGGAGTTAGTGGAATTATTTTCTCTTGATTCGGCTATTAAATTTTGGAAGAAATGGGGTTTTCATTTCCACGTTTGTATGTTTCAGAATTAATTGTGGGAGCTAAACTGGTTTAGTTATTTTCTTCCTAACGTCTTTTTAATTTTTCAATTTCGTCTAATTCTGCTTTTTTTACGTCAAGAATTGTTCCAGATAATCTATCCAGAAGGCTAGCGAGCCCTTTCATCTTGTTAAGTTGGGACATTAAGAGGGCGATAACGATAATTGCTTCAACAAATAGGATGAAAATAATGATACTAAATATTAAAAGTATTTCAATTAATGGGATATCAATTCCAAATACTAACATCGCTTTTTTACACCTCTTTTGTAGTTTGTAGTTTTTTATCGTTTTTAAACATTTGGTTTTTGAATAATTTTACTTTTCTGGCATAGATTCATTTGATTCGTTTTTGGTTTCTAGTTTAATCTAACTGAACTGGGAATATGTTTGTTATTAAAGGGGTTTGTTCTTGGTAAATTGTAGCAATAATCTCGTATTCTCCATTAATTCTATCCGGATCATATTCAAATTGTTGTCCAAAAACGAATCCTTCTTTTTTCTTAAGGATATATGGTCCATAAAATTCGCTTAGAATAATTTGGTCTTGCGTATTTGTTTCTATTAGATATTTTGCGAGATTAAACCCTGATGGTAGGTTGCTTTTTAGATCTAGGTGTTTCTTTTGAATAGTTACTTCAACATTATATCCATTTTGTGTCTTGGGATCAATTCTAGTAACTGCTGCTCCGGTGATGCCATTATTTTGTTTTTCGATTATTTTTTGAGAGAGGTCTGCGGGGAAAATAACTGCATAAAGATCAAAAACATTATTTTGTGTATCTACATCAATGGCACTTCCACTTACTGATTCGCGTGTGACAGAGACTTCTTTTTCAAGGACGGTTTCGTCAAAGGTAGTAAACTGAATTTTGAGTTGTTTTGGAATGCCAATTCCTTCTTTTACTTGAATTGCTTTTTCAACAGTTTCTCCGGGTTTTACAACAATTTGTTCAGGGTTGAGTAAGGTTGCTCGTAGCAGATCGCCCGAGATTGTGTTTTTAGCATAAGAAATGCCTGTAGCATCATGCAGGAACGAATCTTTTCCTCCAAGAGTTTTACGTGTAACAATCATAAATGGGTCATCAATGTCTTGTTCGATTTGTGGTGTAAGATGGATTTCTTTATCTCCTGTGTTTTTAATGGTGAATACTACTTGGGTTGTGTCGAGTGATGTTCTTTCTTGTACAACATTTACTTCTTGAAGTGAATCTCGTGCTTCTTGGGCGTTCGCAACAGTTGATTTTCCTGCAGAGCTACTTGTTCCAGAACTTGCTCCACTACTCGCCGATCCGCTCGCTGCACCACCTGCTCCTCCACCTCCTGCACTTGCGCCTGAACTTCCACTACCACCGCTTCCAGTGCTTCCTACTTGTACTTCTGTCACACATGTTTGGTATTTAGGATGATAATCAGTGATAGGGGCATTAATTTTGGTGCTGATTGTTCCATTGTAGGGGTAGACGTCTGCTGAACCTGTATCAACATATCCATCACCATCGGAGTCTGTTCCTTTATTACAATAATCATCATAGGTGTTTCCTTGGCTGAATGCGCCAAAAGTACGGTTGAATGCAATTTCGATCGAGCTGGCTGCAGGTGCACCAGATCCTTCAATACCCCAAATAACATGATTAATACTGCTATCAGAAAATGAGTTATGAACAAATGTAGATGCGTTTAATATATCTGCAAAGCTACCATCAAGGCGTAGCGCTTTTGTATTATCGTCAAACGTGATATTTGTAACATTGACTCCCGTACTTGAAGCAAGAACAAGCCCTGCTTTTTCATTGTCTTCTATTGTTCCTTTATGGAGTTGTAAATTATTTGTTCCAACTGCATACATTCGAGAATTAGTAAATGTGAAATTTTCAAATACTCCTCCGCTTGATGAAACTATTTCAACACAGGTACCATCTGTGTCTCCTGCTCCTGTATCTAATTTACAATTAGTAAATGTAAGATTGTTAAAAATGAAATTATCTGAACTTGTGGCATAAATGGCTCTGGCATAGTTTTGAAAATAACATCCTCCAGTAAGTTTTAGGTTATCTCTGCTGTCTATTGTGAGTGCTGTGTCTGCAGTGGTAGGGGCAAGGAAGGTTGTTCCTTGACAGGTTATGGTTAATGCTGCGACGCCCGTAGGTATGGACATATCTTTAACAGTATATGTCCCTGGGCAGAGAGTTTCATCACTGGTGATTGTCTTTCCTGTGTAGGGGCTTGCGCAGTTAAGTGAGAGTTCAAGATCGATTACTGTGTTATTTGTGTTAGTAACATTTATTGAGGTAAAGTTCTTACTTACATTGCCGTTAACAGAGAAACTGACATTAATAGAATGAGGCGTAATGTAATTTTTTCCGGATGAATTTTGAATGAATGAAGAGATTGGAAGCAGAGCAACTCCTCCTGCTCCAGTAAGCTGCGATGTGTCCATGGCAAAAGAATCATTGCGCAGCGCTGAAACATTTGCTCCTTGAATTACTGGGAGGGCCGTTGATCCATCAATAGTAACATTAATTGATGCTAACCATTGGTATGTAAGTATTGCTTGACTCGCAACGCTAAAATTGACTTGGTTGGTAGTGACATTAATAAGGTTGTTTGTGGCGACTAAATCGCTTGTTGCTATGACTTGTGCTTCACTATTGTTGTAAATATCAGTATGATATATTCCATTATCTGCCGATTCATTTAAGAAAATACCCTTGCTATTATTGAAAGCGAATGAGTTGCTGACATTGGATTGATTTGTTCTGGTTAAAAAGAATCCATTAGTGAAATTTTGAACTCGTATATTTACAAATTCCACGCCGGTTCTGTTTTCAACATTAAATCCGTTTCCTAATCCACTGCGTTGTCCTCGCAAAGTATATCCTTTTCCATCTATGGTGATGTTGTTTGATGTAATATTAAATCCATGCAATTGGCAATTGTAATCTGCACCGAATTCAAAGTTAGTAGTTATGTTTCCTCCGCATTCGACTAAGCGCAGAGTAAAGTTTTTTTGGGCATAGGTTTGATTGCGGAAATTAAATATGGAAATGTTTTGTGAATAGTTTCCTTTAATCACTTTGATTGTTTGTGGTGTGAGAACATAACTGATGTCATTTTGGTGATAGTATTCGGTGTAGCTTAGTCGTGAGAGACCAGCAGTATTAGTTTGGTTGTTGGAGTCGAGTGTTCCGTTGCTTAAGAAGATGCTTACATTTACATCTTGAAGGGGATTCGCATTTTGGTCTGTGACATTAACATCAATATACCACACTACATAATTGCGATGCAGCGCTCCGGTGTCGAGTTTGGTGTTGTTGATACTGCTGTTGATCAAATTCCACCATTCTCCATTGACACCATTGGACATGTTTAGGTCTAGCGTGCTGTTTACGATTAGCACATTTCTAAACGTGTTATTTTTGTTTGCTTGCACAAAGAAAATATTTCCGATTGATGCAACTCCTTGGTCATAAAGAGCTGATGCTGAATTATAAATGCGTTCGAATTCAAAAAGATGGTGAGATCGAGCTTGGTTTGCTTGAATTGAAATGGACTTCGTATTGTTATAATAAAAGTTTGAAGTAAAATAACTGTTTGTTGATGAGAGAACAACTGCTTGTTGATTAGAGGTAAAATTATTATCTCTTGCTGTTGTTGGGGCGCCGTTTAACGCGATGCCATTAAACAAAAAGGTATTATTGGTAACATTACCACTTCCACTATACCCCGTACTGCAATTTTGAAAGGTGTTATAAGAGATACTTGCTGATCCAGATAGGCATGTTTCTGAGCTGTTAAATGTACTATTTCCTACGACCACATTTTGTGGGCCGTTTTGTAAGTTTACTCCAATGGTATTTTGAAATGTTGAAGCATTGATAAATATGTCTCTGTATTCACTACCATCAACATAGATCCCATATGTTGTATTTTGGATACTGATATTACGAAGAGTTATGTTGTTAGCCCGAATTAAAATCGCTTGTGAAGAGAGGTAAATTTGTGAATAATTAATACTAATATTTTCTAGTATAGAATTTGCGCTTAGCTCTAATTTGATAGCATTTTCTGCTCTTGAAACGCGTATTGATGTAAGATTAGTTCCTGAACTATTGCTAACACTAATGCCCCAGGGGTCATAATCATTCATAAATGTGTTACTCAATGATTGATTAAAGTTAACAATCCCATCGTGGATGGTAAGATTAGTTACATTTGCTGCTAAAATCCCTATAAATGGGTCAGTAATGGTGAAGTTTCGAAGATAAATATTGCTTGAATTTAAGATAAAAGCGTTATAATATTCGCCGTTACTTACAAGATTAGTAATTTGGGCATTTGTACTATTTATGATGTAAATTACTCCCGGATTTGAACTTGCGCTTAGAACAATGTTGTTTTGTTGATAATAATAATAGATATTGCGATTATTAGCAATATTGTTTGTTTCAAAAGTGTGGTTATACTCATCTGATGATGCGGCTATTACATAGAAACTTCCAATAGAATTATTGATAAAAATATTTCTGCTAATGTTGTTTCCTACTGTTTGATTTAAGAGCAGACCATAACTATTATTGTATAACGTGCTATTTGTAAAATTATTATAATATCCGTAATATATTTCTGCTCCTATCGTGGTGTTGCTAATGTTGGCAAAATGGATTTGAGTGGAGTTGGTGTGGCTCAATTTAATTCCTACTTCTGCGTTCATAACCGAAATGTTTGAGAAATGGCTGTTAAAGATATGATCGGTATAAATTCCATATTTTAGTTTGCTGTAACTCGAGTTGATACTTACGTTGGCGATAGTTAAATTTTGCAGATACACTGCGTAGATAAATGCGGTGTTGTTAGATTGATTAATAACGGTGTGATTTTTGTTGAAAAGGTAGAGGAGGTTTTTTCCATCAACCGTGTTTGAATTATCGATCTCTTGTTGATACTCATGAACGCGGGTACTAACAAAATCAATATGAAATGGTGCTGTGTTATTGCTGAGATTATTATTGGTAAAGGTATTATTCCACATTAAACCATTTGCAACACAAGTTTGACATGGGCGTAAATATAATCCATATTGAGTATTGCGGTTAATGGTGTTATTTCGAATGAAGTTACCATAAGAGGCATATATTTTAACTCCAATAGTATTATTCTCTATGTAATTTGAATCAATTACGTTTTCTGTTATGTAGCCCTGTTGATAATATTCAAACTTAATTGCTTCATTAAGACTTTGTGTGATTTGGTTGTTGGTTATATTTAGTTTTGCAACGTCATAAAGAGCAAGTCCATAACTATTATTACCAATAACATTGTTTTGAATGGTAACTGATCCACTATTTGGCGCAGTTCCACCGAATAACCCTCTGAGATATATTCCATATCCTGAATTTGTTAAGCGAGAGTTAAGTATACTATGGTTTCCAGCATCATTTATACTATACACATTATATGCGTCATTATAATTAAATGTGGAATTAACAATGGTGATATTTTGTGCACCGTTAAGTGCAATCCCATAACTTGCATTTTTAGAAGTAATATTCAAAAAAGTAATGTTGGTTACGCCTGTTGATGGGATGTCAATATTAAAACTTGTACTAGATCCACTTCCACCATACGAATCGTTTCCGAGGAAATTACAATTCTGGACAGTGATATTGGTAGCATTATTGGTAATAACAATTCCATAATAAGTGGTTACTGTTGTAGGGTTGTCAAATGTGATAGTTCTACCTTTACAATCAAATGTTGTATGATTTTTCCAAAGTGTAAGGGCAGTGACATTACCTGAGCTTGCGCATAACAAATCACTCGTCATGTTTATTGAAGAAGTGATGTCATCTCCACAACTACATGGCCAACTGGCGCAGTTTGCTTGGACCCGTAGAGAATTCTCGCTTTGAGGTTCAGCTCGTATCTGTTGCGGTGGGGGGGTTGGTATTTGGGGTTCGAGAGTAGGATTAATACCAAATTCCGGAGCAACAATCGCTGCTCCGGTTAATGTGTCATTCTGAGTAAGAAAAAAAGTAATTGTAAACAGGGCAATTACAGCTAAAACTACATAAATTGCATCTAAACCTCTTTTCCTCTTCATGGAAGAGTAATTTGAGTTTTCTAAGATATATAAACATTCTGTTTTAGGCCGGTGTTCTTTTTCTTATTTACAGACGTCAAAAAGACAATGTTTATATATCCCAAATCAGTCATCTCTACTGATGTTAAAAAGAGGACAAGTTACGATTTTTATAATTGTAGGTATAGTCCTATTAGTACTTATAGCTACGGTTTATTTCCTTACATCTTCCTCCGTTAAACAAGAAGTGGGGGCAGGCGATGGCGAAATTGCGCTTTCATCTAAAGTTGCCTCGCCAATCGTGCCTTTTATTGAGAAATGTCTGCGAGATGTAGCAACACCTGGTGTGTATCTTGCTGGCGTGCAAGGTGGGGTGATTTATTCAGAAGGATTGAACCATCTTTTAACAACGGAGAAAGAGTTTGTTAATTATGGATATTTGGGTGGCGAACGCTATATCACTCTTGATCTTTTTGAAGAGCAGCTTAATCGATATGTTGAAGAAGAATTGCCTTTATGTTTGAATGATTTTGCAGTATTTGAAAAGCAGAAGATACATGTTGAGCCGCAAAGTGAATTACAGGTAAGCACTTCTCTCCAAGCTGATGTTGTTTTGGTGACATTAGATTATGAACTACGAGTGGAATTAGGTGAAGAACAACTGGATTTAGATACTTTCGAGGTTCGACTTCCTTTACGTGTAAGCAGGGTTATGGATGAAATGGAAAGATTGATTGCACAGGTGGAAAAGAATGCTGCGCAGATTTATAGTGCATCGAGTTCTGATTTTTTTATATCAACATTACCTTATGATGGCACGACATTTGTGTATTCGATTGTTGATGATAAATCTGTTATTGATGGTGCACCATTTACATTGATGTTTGCAGTGGATATGCCTCCAATTAATACGGCACCTGTTTTGTCTCCTGTTGCGGATATTGTCGTTCGAGCCGGAAGCAAGGTAGTGTATAGTCTTACGGTTGAGGATCGAGAGGAGAATGTTATGGAATTTAGTTCGAGTAATCCTCTGGTTACTGTAGATAACGAAGGGGTAGTTCGATTTAGCGGGAGCGGACTTGGAGATATATCAAGTACTATTGCGGTACGAGATAGTCAAGGGTTGGAAGACAGCGTGACAATAACATTTCATGTGATAGAATAGTGAAAAATCGGAAAACAGATGCGATGGTTGTACTAGTATTGGTGTTCTTAGTATTGTTAGCTCTTGCTGTATCAGCAGGTCCTTGCCCAGATGGGAGTGATGAACCCTGTGAAGTTGGTGGCGATTCTGGTTCTAGTGGGCAGCTTGGTGATGGTGTTGTATCATCTGGTCAAGATTTTTCTGACATGAGTCCTGCAGATCAACAGCAGTGGCTTTTTAGTAATCCTACTAATCCTGCTTTTGCTGACAATGCGCAAAATTATCTTTCTGGAAAAACGTCATTTGATGATAAGGATTCTACCATTGCGCAAAATTATCTTTCGAAAGCCGATTTTACATCTAATAGCGATGCTGTTTCTATTGGGGATAAGTATTATGGGGCTGATGCATCTCGGATTAATGCTGATACAGCAACTGCGCAGAAATATTTCAAAGGGAAATGGGATGCAGAGTATGTATTTAATGCGGTGGGTGCATTGCAATATGATTCTGTTGGTGGAACATTGACTCATGATGGGTTGATGATTACGCTTGCTCAATTTAGCGGAGATAAAACTGTTAAATCTATTACGACGCAGCCTGGCGGATTTTGTATTGAGACGATAACAAAGAGTTGTGTGCAGGATGAAGGGAAAAGTGGTTCTTCTTTACAATATAATTCCCAGAAAGGAGAGTTTAGCATTGGAACTGTGACTAGAGCTGTGGGTTCATCGGGGGTGTTAGTTACAACTCCTATTACTATCAAACCAGAAGGAACATTACAAGTTGATGTTAAAATAGGTACGGATGGTTCTGTACATGTTGAAGGAGATGCATCTGGGCTTATTACTACGACAGCTGGAAGCTATGATTTTGAGAATCGTAAAGGTTCTTTAGTTATCAATAAAGATGGTTCATTTTCGATCACGAATGGAGAATTAGCAACACCCGATTTGTTTGTGGATGGTGCTGCACGATATGATTCTACAAAAAAAATTGTTGAAACTTGGGATTTGGATGCAAGTCTCACTGAGCCAAAATCATCTCATGGATCTCGTTCTGTGGTGATTTATCGCGGTGCAGTAGATAGTGAGGGAAATAATGTTGGAGTTGTGTCAAGCGGACAAACAATTTTGGGACGACCACCAACTAAAGTGACAATACATCTTGATGCTTATTCTGATCGATCAAAATTCAAACCTCAAGAACCACAGCAAGGTCAATCTGGTGAGGGTGTACGGGAACGCATGCGTGAACAGGCGCAAAAAATAGTACCTCCTGTAAATAATTTAGGGGGAAATGCTGAAGTATTCATCAAACAAACTGATAATCCTGGTGTGGTAGTCACCGCAAAAGGTCCAGTTAAAGTGGGATTTTATTCTGGCGCAGGTTCGTTTGTTGGTCGTACTCCTACTTTGGAATCTAGTAAACCTTTTTTTGCAGGAAAAAGCTCACAAGTAGGTGTTGCTGATGCTGAATTTGATTTACTGGTTAACCCTGTTGAACAGCAAGTTTTTGTTCGAGGACAATCGCAATTTAGTGAAGGTCAATACGGTTCGGTTAAACAGGATCTTACGGGAGAAATAGTGGTACGGGGTGGTATGGATCTACTCCAAGAGGGAGCTACTCTATCTCTTTCACGTCAGAGTCAAGGTAGTGAAGATGCGCCGCCAAATCAGCATCTTCCTGATTTTATTCAAGTAGATTGTAAAGATTGTGCCAAAGGGCAAGAGGCAATAACCATTGGTAAAAAAGTTGCGACTGGTGTTGGTAAGGAGATCACTACGTCTTTTCATTATACAGTAAAAGAAGATGGTTCATTTTCTCTTACTGAGGATGTTGCGTCTGTTGCTGATCTTGCTCAAGCACGTATGGATGGAACACTTACTCGTGCTGTTGGGCTGTATCGCGGTGTGACGATGCAGACGGGTAAAGATGCACTGGGAAGTAATCAAATTGTTGCAATGGTTCCAGTTGTTGATCAAGCTGCAGTGGCAGTATTTTCAGAAGTACATAGAGCAGATGCAACTGTTGAAAAATCTCAGACTAGTTACGCATTAGCTGAAAAATTAGGGGGTAAAGTTATAGCTACAACTCCTGAAAATCAGGCAGAAGCGCAGAAGTTTTTGGATTTGCTTGCTGAAAATAAAATTTCTGAATTAAGTGGAGTTAACATAAAAGACGATCCCGCATTGCGAAAATATTTACTTGAAAAGACGGGCATTGATGTTACAGAGGTGGGCAATCAAGATTATATTGATCGGCTACTTGCAAAAGAAGATAGGTTCAAAAAATTTCAGGATAAAGCAGAGAAACAAGTAGTTAGTATAGAAAGAAAGTATCCAGGTGTTGATCTTGCTGAAGATGGTAGTTGTGTTAATCAAGCTTGTTTTGATTTACTTGGGAAGGGTGGACGATTTGTGTATGATCAAATTTCTGCGGAAATTAATTATCGTAAAGCAGCGAATGAAATGTTAACTGCCGGTATTGGTTTAGAATGTCAGGGTAGTAGTGCGGTTGCAGGGAAAGCCGCTGCGTTGTTTGGTTTGGCAACAGGTGTTTCTTGTAATGATGCAACAGCAGGGATAGTCCCTACGGTGATCAAAGATAATAATAAACGGTTAAAACCATTAGTTGCTGCTCAGCGACAAATAGAGGCTCGGGCAGCTCAACAACGCGCAATTGCTGCAGAGAAGAAACGTGTAGAGCAACAACAACTGCAAGAGCAACAATTAGCTCAAGATCCGATTGGGCAGCTTGAAGAAAATGCAGATTCACGAGGGTTAATTGAAGCTGATTTAGTTAATGAAGGCACTCCTGAGTCTGCTGCACGAGCATTACGTGAATTTGCTGTGGAGGATCAGGCTAAAGCAGACGCTTTAGCAGAAGAAAAAGCAGTATTACAACAGAGATTAACTCAAGTACGAGCTGCTCCTGATCGTAGTAGGAGAGGAAGCAGTCGAAATCTGGATATTGATCCGGGTGAAATAAAAGATATACAAATTGAGAGTTTAGAGAAAAAATTGGCAGTGTTGCAACAGCAGGAGAGTGCATTGGTTGCAAATATTAAAGCGGATAAAGCGCAAATTCGTTCGATTGTTCAAACGGCAGTAGAGGGTGAGGATTACATTCGTGCAGCAGATATAGCACATCTTGCTGGGATGAATTATCTCGAACGAGAAATTCTACAAAATAATGTTATGCCTCTTGATCCTCTACGCGCATCAGCATTACTCACAGAGAGTTATGTTTATCGTGAAGCAGAAATAGGATCTGTGGATTTATCTGATCAGGCACAGCGGTATCAAGATGTCTTGAGTGATCCTACGACACAAGCAGAGATGGCTCAATATGATGAGCTGCGTACGTTATATGATGAACAGAAAAAATTGTATGATGAAGATCAGCAAATTATTCAAACATATCAAGATGATCCAGAGAATGACGAAAAACGAGATGCGTATGAAGACTATTTAGATCGAGCGCAATCAGGACGGGCTGTTGTTGAACTTCCTCCTGCTCCTATTTTTCCTACAATGCCAGAGAGTATTGCGCAGGGAAAAAATGACAAAGATACAAGAATAGAATTAGTACGTCGAGCAGGCGCAATTGCGGCAAGATTTTCAGGTCAGCAGAATCAGAAAGATTTAGAATTGATGGTATTAGATGGAATTATTGGAATTTCAGGGCAGGATGTAACAAAAGTAGCTGAACACCGCAAAAATGTAGAACGAATGCGAGTTGATAAAGAGGGTTGGTCGTGGGAGTATGGAGGAGGTAAAGGTCTGCTCAATTATGCTGATATGTTTGGTTCATATTGGGGTTCCAAAGTGGCACAAGCTGGTTTAATTGCAAGTGATGTTGCTGGAGTTACTTCTGGTGATTCTGCTTCTTTTAAAACAGATTTATTTAGTTATGATACGGAATTAACAGCTCAAGTAGATGCAGAGAATGCTGATGCTTTTGATAGTTTGCAATCTCGATTTGGCGCAATTAATGGGCGTCATGCAATATTGAAATCCATGCGGGATAAAGTTGCGCGCGGTGAAGCAACTTTGAAAGATGTTATTGAAAAAGTTGAGAGATATGATGCTGATTTTAAACCAGAGAAAACACATAGTCCGTCTTCTCAGGGTGATTTAGTTGCTGCATCTGGTTCTTGTTCTTCCTCAGCTCTTGTAGGTGCTGCTATTGGTGATGTGCCTTGTCCTTCTCCCACGAAAATTCGTGGTCAACAACGTGAATCTTTAGCGTTAGATTATGGGTGGGATGAATTAAAAGCAACGATGTTGGGTGAGCAGGCATCACCTGAGATAAAAGGGAAAGCTCGCTGGGCAGAAATTAGAGATGAAGCAAATGGCAACGGCGGGAAGATGGTTACTGTTGAAGATAAAATTACTGACTTTAATTGGGAATTTCGGGGAGCAGAGGTTGGCAAATATGGTCGAACAGCACAAAATAATTTAGAACAAACAATTGGTGTTGTTTCAGTAGGTTTCTTAGAAAAATATGGTGATATTGCTATTCAATCAGCTTCGTTAGATAATTTTGTCCCTATTGGCACTATAGCTAAAGGTGGGCAATTACTTTTCGAAGCTGCTAAAGGAACAAATGCAGGTATTAAGATTGCAAGTACGGCAGGGAAAGTTGCGAGTGCAGCGCGGTTAGGATTAGATTCTCTGGAAGCAACTGCAATAGGTAATCGTATTGTTGCAGGTACTGGCGCAGTGGTTCGAGGCACAGGGAGTGTTGTGTCTACTACTTTTAGAGTAGGTAAAGCAATTGTTCAACCTATCACAAAACCATTTAGTATTGTGAATAACGCATTTAATACTCGCTTTGGTGATACTGCGACAATTATTAAAAATGCGCAGACTGCCGCAAAAGCGGAATTAGATGTTGCGCAAGCAGCATTATCTCAGGCTCGTTCGAGTTCTGCTCATGCTGCTGATTTTGCAGAAATTGAAGCTGATTTAGCTCGAGCAGAGCAAGCGTATACTAAAACTCTTCGTCAAAGTAATGTTGCAGCAGTAGAGAGAGCACAAGATAATCTTCAAGCAGCTCGAGCATCTGGTGATGCTCAAAAAGTTGAGAAAGCTCAAGCTCATTTGGATCGTGTTGAAAAGGTCTATAAAACTCATAATGATCAACTTACTGCACTTGCGCAACAGCGGCAGAGGTTATTACAACAACAAGCAGTTCTTGATGCTAAGGTGGGTAATGTTGAGACATTACTGCCTCAAATACGTGCTACTGAACAGAAACTACGTGATTTAGGGGAAGTATTTAGTGCGATGAGTGAAAATGCAGGATTACTGCTTAAAGAGCATTTGATTACCGGGGAACGATCAGCGGCAGAGGCACGTTCAATTAATGCAAAAGCATTGGTGGCACAGGCAAAAGCTAACCCTACTTCTGCAGAGGCGTTGGCTGCGGCTCGTTCTTTTACAAAAGCAAATGAGGAGTATAAACTTTCAGGTTTATTTACGTCTGGTGGACGTCTGGAACGATTAGTTGGCGGAGGCGTGGCACGTACCGGCACTGATTCTACAGCGGCTGATACTATTGCACGTGTGGAAGAAACGATAGCTGAAGCGGTTGAAGCAGAAGAATATAATGATCTTGTTTCTGATATTCAAGAATTAGAACGACTTGGAGGTCAAGTCCATACTATACAGAGTGAAGGTAAAGATATCGTTCGCTTTCGCTTTTCTCAAATTAAATCTGAACAGCAGGAACAGGCGTTAGCATTGGCATCACGTATTACGGATAATCTCAAGACGAATTCTCCTTTGAATGTTCATCGAGTTGATGATTTTGGAAATGTTCTTATTGATATGGGGGGTAGTGTTCCTGTTGATGGTTTGGTTAGTAGGGTAGATGATCTTGCACTGGGTCATGCTCTAGAAACATTAACGGAATTTGATCGGACTGGTGCAACTTCACTTGAACAAGCTCAAGGGGTGATGGATGATTTAGCTCGTCAACATGAGGGTATTGCCAGCGATTCTGTTGCAGTAGCTTCGCAAGCAGCAGAGAGGCAGGTTCTTGAAGCTGTTGCACGCAATGATCCGGTTCGTCTTGGCGCTCAGACTGATCTTGTTGATTCACTTCCTACTCCCTCTGAAGTTGTAGATGCAGTCACAGCTGTGGGTGAAGTGCCTGATACAGCTCAATTAGCAGTTGCGCAGGCAGCGTTAGATGCAGGTGAACCCGACGTTGCTGCTGCAATTATTCGAGAAGAGTTAAAACCTGTTGCGTCTTCTGATGAAGGGCTGCATGCAGTTATTGAGAGTGTTGCTCGTGGTGATGTTGGTGAGTTTGTCGAAAATACACCTCTGGTTTTAGCTCGTAAAGATCATGTAGCTATTCTGGAACGTCGAGTTAATCCTGATGGCAGCAGATCATTAATAGTTACAAGAATTACTAATCCTGAAGTTTCTTCTGCTCAACTTCATGAACAAGTCCAAGGATTAATTCCTGATTTACCAACATCTTCTCGTGAACGTATTGCCCGACTTCAAGAAGGTATTTGCGGTCCTGGCGGTGCACGTGTTGGCGCAGCTGTGGGGGATGTTGCAGATGCAGGTACTGACAGTGTTGGTTGCGGTTGTAGTGCGATAGAAGTATTGCTTGAATCAGTTTCCTCTGTTCAAGCTGGTGGCATTGCTGGAAGTATTGATAATGGCAGAAATCTTGGGGCACATGTTGCTGCAAGATTACGGGTCGCGCAACCAGGAAATGTAGAAACAGTTTCAGTGTCTGCTTTGAGAGATTCAGTGGTATTACCTCCATCAACTGATTCGTTCACTTCTGAATTAGCTCAAAGCGTTGCACATGCGGCAGGTGTACCTTCTGCTACTTCAAATGTGTTGTTGCCTCCAAGGGATTTAGACACAGTGGTTGATCAAAGTCTTGTTGGTGGAGGTGTGCCTAAGGCTAGACGTTCATTTGATGAGATTGTTGCTCAAAATGCTCAAAGAGAAGGAGTTGATGATGTTGGATCTATTAATGGTGGATCTGTAGAATCCGATATTGTCAGTCCTACTTTAAATCAAGCTGATCAAGTAGATGGAGCAATAGTAGATGAAGTAATTACTCAAGAGATGCCACAATTAGATTTTCCAACTACGGTGACTACTGATGGTGCGTCTGCTGATTTTGTCTATAAAGGATCGTTAGATCGAAATGTTGTTCTTGAGGCTGCTCGACATGATGTAGATCCTGCACCACTGGCGGGGTTTGAAGGGCGAGTTGCCCATTTCGTGTTAGATGAGAATGGTAATTTAATGCCACTTACGCGATTAGATAGTTTTGAAGGAAAACGGGTGATAAGTGGTGTACTAGATAATGAAGGTCGTGTTATTGCGACGGCTCCGGGTAAAATTATTGATGGTAAATTAGCTCGATCTGTACCGATTGAGAACGAAGTTCATGCGTCTAACGAATGGCTTGTGTTCAATGGTGAAATTGCTGAATATAATGCGGGGATACGAGCAACCACGGGAAAAGCACCGGCTTCATTAGATCAAATTTTGACTTCGCTGGATAATGGTCAAGCTCAGATAGTTCAATTTGTGCCAACAGTGAATATTGATGATTGGCGGCGATTAACATTCCCTCAGGATTCTGTTGCTCGTGAAGCTGTGCAGGGGATGGCAAAAGCAGAATCATTAGAAGAGTTTGCCAAGAGTTACGACACGTTCGTGGCTAAGTTAGAAGAATATGATGATGCTATTGCTAATGCTGTAAGTACAATCAATTCTTTACGTAATGTTGACTCCACAGACAATACACTTCGTATTCTTGCAAATGAAGCGCGTATTACGCAAGCAAAATTACGTAAGACGGAATTAATTAATGATCTTTTTGAATCAGGTATGCAAGAGAAATATGCTAGAGGAGTTATTAATGAACAAACTGCTGAGCATTTGGATGAACTTCGTATAGCGGCCACAAAGCAAACATTGGAAGATATCATTTTTCGTGACGCATCGATTCGAGGAACAATTGCGCAAACTCCTGAATTCAAATATTTTGCTGCGACTCGACGGGGTGTTGATTCGAGTCTATCTGATAATGCACTCTTGGCTGAATATATGAAGCAGAATATTCAATTTGAACGTATTGGTACCCCTAATTTTGCGAGTGATGCTGATATGAATATTATCATGCCTGATTCTCTGCAAGCAAAAGTATTTCCTGAATTAAAATCCCGTTTAGAAACAACCTTGCGAACACAGGAAGTTGAAATTGAACTTCTTCCAATGTCTGCAGAACGTGTTTCTTCTCAAGCAGAAGATGTGGCTCGCGCGAGTAATCGTGTTGATGCAAATAGTCTTCTTAATGATGAATTTATCTTGGGTGTACCGAGTTGGGTAGTTCAATCTATGCTTAAAAGAGGAGATATTCCACTTTTCGAGGCTGGCGCATTGCAACTTGAGCAGTTAATAAAATTAAATAAGTATAAAGATGCAGGTAATGTCCGTAAGTTAGCAAAACATGCAACGCGATCTACACAAGCTACCTTGTTGTCTCATCCTACTTATAATAAGATGTTAAATAGTGCGGTTGGTACTCTTTCTACAGATGCAATTGATAATTATGAACATGTTAAATTAGTTGCTTTGAGGGCGTTTAGAGATGGCTTTCTCTCGGAAACCCAATATCTTAATTTTGTTAAAGCACATGATATCTATAAAGGAAGTAAATCCGTAGAAGAAGTATTTGGTTCTGCTGATACTGCGATGATTGATGCATGGCGCAGTCAGGTTGTTGACGATGCGATGAATTCGTATAAATCTCTTTCGACAACACAGGGGGCGATGTACCAGGAATACGGTCATCTTTCTTTAGGTAAACTTGAGAATTTGGTTGAGGAGACGCGAGAGACACGGGCACTTTTACGTAATAATCCGGCTGATGAAGATCAAATAATCCGTCGCTTTGGCGAACGTAAAGCTGCTGTTGAGAAACAATTCATCACAGAAGAGCTGCGTTCTATTGAGGGAATGAATGATGACACATTAGGACAAATATTGAGTACTTACGATCATGAGAGTTTGCTTTCGGTTTCACCCGAAGGACTTGTAGGAATAGAGGGTGTTACTCCTGAATTAGCTCAAGCCATCATTAGTAAAAGTAAAGAGATGAATGCTAAGTATGTTAAATTCAATCATGAAATTGCACGGGCGCGGTATGAGGAGGTGACTGGTGAGGCACTAGATGATTTAGTCGTTTCTGTGGGAAGAGGACAGCGAGACACGCAGGAGATTGCTGTTGTTAATGCTAAAGTAGATTCACCAGAAGAAATTTTGTCTCAGGATGATATTTTAAATGTAGATGATGTTGATGCAGAGATAGAGATTAGCGATGCTGACGTAGTATTAGATGTTGATAAAGATTCTTTTGACAACGCGCAAGCTTCATTAGAAGATGCTATTCACACGTTAACACAGGATGTAAATGTAAAAACTTGGATGACTCCTGGCGCCGTATATGTAGAGGTGCCTATTGATTCAAATATCGATGATTTGGAGATATTGCTTAGTAATGTTAAAGAGTCCGCGTTTGCGACTGATCGAAATCCAATCATTGTACGAAAGACACCATCTCGTGTTGACCGTTTTGGAGATACGCGTCGTGTTCGATTAAGTGAAGTTAGTTCTCCAGCAGCATTACAACAAGTTGAAGTGGAAAATCTTGAACTTGCATCGGTGATTCAAAGCGCGTCTGTGGGCTCTTCACATATTGATGTTCTTGAACGGGCAGGGGTTCAAGTCTTAATTGATAGTTCTGGAAAGCGCATTTATGTTGTTGAGGGTATCCCTACGCCTGAAACAAGAATGCTAATAGATCGGCATCAACGATATCTTGACAGTCAAGGGGAAGGAACTGGTTTTGAGATAATAGATAGCA